>CAUJHX010000027.1 GCA_963204795.1 Pseudomonadota bacterium
CGAAGAGCGGCCGCCAGGGATCCGGTGCCGAGGTTTGCAGCAGCGTGAAGAGGCGCATGGATTCGTGCTGCTCCACGAGCGATTCGCTGTGCTCGAACGGCAGGATCAGGAATGCCCGCTGCGCAAGTTCCAGGCGCTGGAGGAAACCAGCTGCCACCGCCTCGCGCGCGGCGGCGAGTGCCAGCGAATCTCCCGCGAAGGCGCGTGCAGTGCCTCGCCAGACGTTGCGCGGGAACTGATCGAGCAGCAGCGTCAACGCCAAAGCCGTGTTCGGCGCGGCCGACCACGCCGCGAGCTCGCCACGCAGCGCCGCTTCCATGCCCGGCAAATAGCGCGCACCGATTGCGGCATCGACCGCCGCCGAGCCACGGAACCAGAAAGCCTGGCGTGCGCGGGCCTCAGCGGGTCCGCGGCACGCATCGGCGAACCAGAAGGCGAGAATGTCGTCAGCGTCTGCCTGCATCAGGAACAGCAATAGCAATATGGGCCGCTTTCGGCAAGCAAGCGGGCGACTGGAACAGGCCACCGCGTGTCCGGCCCGCTCGCACGAGCGTCGCTCGTTGCCCGCCGCTCATCGCTCGCCCTAGACTTGGGCACATGCGCAAAGCCTTGTTGCTCGTGTTGAGCATCGCGGTGACACCCCCTGCCGTTGCGAACCCGCTGTCCGCGGATGCCGCCGCGCGCTTCGCCCAGCTCGCGCTCGACTGCGTGCAGCGCGAATACCCCAACAAGATCTCTCACGTCCTCGCGAGCGACGACGATGTCCGGCCTGCGCGGGAGCTCACTCCTGTGTTCTACGGGTGCTTCGACTGGCACTCCGACGTCCACGGTCACTGGCTGCTCGCCCGCCTGGCGCGACTCTACCCCGACGCGCCCTTCGCGCGGCCGGCGCGCGCGGCACTCGCGCGCAGCTTCACGCCCACCGGAGTTGCCGCCGAGGTCGCCTATCTCGAGGGTCCGGGACGCGCGTCGTTCGAGCGCCCATACGGCCTCGCGTGGCTGCTCGCGCTCGCCGCTGAACTGCGCGTGTGGGATGACGCGGATGCCCGCGCGTGGTCCACCACGCTCGCACCGCTGGAGCGCGCTGCGGCCGCGCGATTGGCGGCGTGGCTGCCAAAGCTCGCCTACCCGATCCGCACGGGCGAGCACAATCAGACGGCGTTTTCCTTCGGGCTCACGTGGGACTGGGCGGTCATCACGGGCGACACCGCCATGCAGGCCCTGCTGCGCGAAAAAGCCGATGCCTTCTACCGCCGCGATCGCAACTGCCCGATCGCCTTCGAGCCCTCCGGAGAGGACTTTCTCTCGCCCTGTCTCGCGGAAGCCGACTTCATGCGTCGCGTGCTCGCGCCTGCGGAATTCGCGGCGTGGCTCAAGGGCTTTCTGCCCGGCCTGCCGCGTGCAGCGAAGCCTTGGCTCGCTCCCGGCATCGTCACCGATCGCTCGGACCCGAAGCTTGCGCACATCGACGGCCTCAATCTCAGTCGCGCGTGGATGCTGCGCGGCATCGCACGCGGCCTGCCCGCGCGCGACCCTCGACGTGTCGCACTGGAGTCCGCCGCCACCGCACACGCGGAGGCCGCCCTGCCGGCCGTCACCGGCGAGCATTACGAAGGGGGGCACTGGCTCGGTACCTTCGCGGTCTACCTGATGACGCAGAACTGGAGGAATGCGCGATGACGAAGATCGAGTTTGAAGACGGCGCCGTGAGCATCGATGCGACTGTCATCGCCGCAGGCCTCGGGATCGATCCGGCATTGGTGCAATGGCACATGCGCAATGGCCGGATCACGAGCCTCTGTGAGCGTGGTACCGATGAAGACGCTGGCCGTCACCGGCTGACCTTCAGGTTCCGGGGTCGCAGTTTCCGGGTGACTGCCGATGACACCGGCCAGATCATCGCGCAAGAAACCGTCGGGCACAGGCCGGGTCGTGCGCCTTGATGAACCTTACGGCGCAAGCGGCCCGATTTCATAGCGCTGCCCGGCCACCGTGACCTCGTCCGCCACGCGCGCGCCGATCAGCGCCTCGGCCGCCGGCGACACCCAGCTGATGAGCCCGCGCGCGGGATCGGCCTCGTCCTCGCCGACGATTCGCAGGACACGGGTCGCACCCTCCGTATCGTGCAGGGTCACTGCGACACCAAAACGCACGACCTGCGGGTCAGGCGCCGGCGTGACCAGCCGCGCGCTCGCCTTGCGCTGCATCCAGTACCGCAGGTCACGCTCGATCGCGGCGAGCGCCGCAGCATCCTGGGCGGCCGCGCCGCCGCGCGCCGCTTCGCGGGCCGCGCTGCGCGCGACTTCGAGTGCGCGCACTCGTGCCTCGATCTGCGCCAAACCATTCGCGGTGACGAAGTTCGGGTGCTGGCTCACTGCGCGCTCCGGCAGCACGACCTCGCCATCACCTTCCTTCACGAACGCACGGCTCACGATCTTGCCGCCTCTGCTTCGAGGCGTTCGGCGAGTCGCGCCCGCCCTGTCGCACGCGCGTGCTGGATCAGCACGCGCGCGTCAGCGGGGCTGGCCATGGCCAGATCGGGCACCACGCGTCTCGCCGCCTCGAAGCGCTCGAGCGCCAGTGAGAACTTGCGGGCGGCGATGAGTCGCGAGATCACGAGCTGCGCAACGAGTGAATAGGTGCGCGGCTCGTTCCAGTTCGCCGCGCGGGCCAGGAACGCGCAGGCATCGGTCTCGAGTTGCGCGTCACCCGCTGCATCGAGCCAGCGGCTCATGGGCTCGACGACACGGTGCGGCTCATGGATGCGCGCCGGCACATAGGCGTCCTCGAGCATGCGCTCACGCCGTCGCACGCGCTCGCGCTCCTCGCGATCCGCCGTGCGCTCAGGACTGACCTGCGGCTCGTGACCAAGCGCTTGGCGCCGCTCGTATATCGCCCCGCCGATGAGGCTGAAGAGTGACAGCAGGAGCCATTGCGCGGCGGCGGTCTTCACGGCGCCCCAGACCGGCAGGTGCTCGAGTCCGTAGATCGCGGCTGCGAATGTGATAGTCGCTGCAAGCAGCACGAGGTAGGCACTTCCGAGTCCGCGTATGACGCGCGCCAGCGTCAGCGGATTCAGTGCCTCGATCGCGCTGCCGGTCACGCCGAGCACTGCTGCTGTGGCCGGCAGCAGCGCAAGAAACGCCGCGCCGATGGCGTATCCCGGCGCGCCGCCGATCCACCACGCGAGTCCAAAGCCTGCGCCGCAGATCGCAAGCTGCATCAGCGGGCGCTGCTCGACTGGATTCACCATTTCTGCGGAAAGCACCGGCGGCTCGGCGATGCCTTCGGCGGAAAGATCGAGCAGCACATAGGCGTACTTGAAGAGCCAGGAGAGCACGATGACCATGAGTGGCAGACCAGGCAGGCCTGCGAGGGACGCGATCGACAGGAGCAGCGTCAGGGTCGCGATGAGCAGCAGCGCGGTGAGATGCGCGGGGCGCAGGGCATGACGCAGCAGGGCCACCCGACCATTGTGGCACCTCCCGCCGTCTGACCGTCAACGGACACGCACACGCAGCCGGATCGTGAAGGAAGGTTGGCCACCGCCGCCCGCGGCATTCATGGTGCCCGTTGGTGCGATGCGCACGCCGGTAACCGCCGGGTCGAAGCCCTGGCCATCCGCCACGGGCGTGTAATTGTAGGGCGCGCCGCCGCCCGGCTGGCTCGAGTAGCTGATGTCAGTGGCCACATTGAACGCGAGACCGCTCGACGGACTACCGTCGATGAAATCCACGGGGCCTCCACCGCCCGCAGCGACGTAGAGCGCCGAGTTGGCGGGCACGGGATCGGTAATCACGAGCGAACTGGCGTCGACCGCGCCTGGGCCGCTGTTCGTCACCGCAATCGTGTAGCGCACGATTGCCCCCGGGATGCGTTTGGGATTCACGGCAGCATTCACCGGATCCGACAGCACTTCCGAGATCTTCGCGACCTGCAGGGTCGGCAGCGGCACCGCGACCGTGAATCCTCCGACGCCAAGATCCGTAACGCTGCCTTCCGTGCCTTCGGTCGCTGTCACGCGCATCGACCAGCCGCCGGGCGCGGCGGCTCCGGGCAGGGCATAGGCATATTCGTACGTGCGCGTATCGGCACCGGAATCGGCGACCTGTGTCATCACCGCATTCGCGATCTGTGTCGTGCCGTTCGCGTCGACGAGATCGAGTTGCGCGCCGGCGATGTCGAAGCTGCCGAACGGATCGCTGACAACGGCCCGCACGTAGACCGTACTGCCACCGAAGAAGGACGCCGTGGCTGCGCCGCCGGGATACGCCGCGTTGTAGCTCGTCACGCTGTCGACGTTGATGACGGTGATGCTGTTGAGCTCGACACGCGAGGGCGAGCCGTTGCCGTAGGGGTGCACACGCGTGGTGCTGCCGTTGCCGCCCTGCGCCATCGTCAACGTGAAAGCCGATCCCGCCGGATAGGTCGCCGTCGCGGGAACGTTGAGCAGAAACGTCCTGAGAGCGCCGTCCGGGGAATTGTTCGGCAGACCGAATGTCTGGGTCACGGAATCGATCGTGCCGGTGGCGGTGTTCGCGAGCGTGACGGTAATCGTGCGATTGTTCCCGCCGCCACCTGTGCGCGACATCCAGATTTGCGCAGAAATGCCGCCAGCCGGCAGGGTCACCGGTCGCTGCAGCACGGGCGTCAACGACCAGGTCACCGAGCTGTTTCTGCCGAAGGTGACGAGCGGCTCACCCGCGATCGCCGGCACGCGCGACAGCGGCGTCCCGGCGGTGCCGCGCAAATAGAGCGGCTTGGTGCCCCCGGACGGAATCTGCGACGGCGACACGATGACCTGCGGCGCATCGGGCGAGCCTCCGACGCCGAACGCATTCGTGATCGTCGCCGTGTTGTCGATCGGAGTTCCGGGTGAAGTGCCGCCCGGGATCACGACATCGAATACGACCGTCGCCGTGCCGTTCGCCGGCACGCTGATGCCCGATACGTCGAGCTGCATGGGCGTAGAGCTGTCGGTTGCGCCGGGCGGAATGCTGACGACAGAAAGCGAGGTCGTATTGGTGGGCAGCGGGTCGGTGACGGACACGGCAGGAGAGGCGACACCTGCCGTTTCGCGCAGCGTGATCGTATAGCGCAGCGTATCGCCGGCATCTGCCTCACCGCCGTCCAGATCGGTCACCGACTTGGTCGAGGTCGACAGATCCGACCCCACGACGACGGCGGGATCGATCGCAGAATTGTTGGCGGGAGCGAGGTCGACGCTCGCGCTCGACACCTGTGCGGTGTTGGCGACTGACGGAATCGCCCCGGCGCCGACGGCCACCGTAAGGGTAATGTCGGGCAATGACTGCCCGGGGTCGAGGAACGGTGGATGCGTGCAGGTGACATCCTGGCCGGCGGCAGCACAGGCCCAGCCCGTGCCAGTGGCCGAGACATACGCGAGTCCCGCCGGTAGCGTGTCGGTCACCGTCACGACATTGTCTTCGCGCTGCTGGCCCGCCGCGTTCGCGACGCGCAACGTGTACACGCCGTTCGCCCCGGCAGAGAAATTGCCGGCATGGGTCTTCGTGATGGAGAGGTCCACGGTCGGCTCGCTGGTCGCCGACACGATCTGCGCAAGCAGCAGCACGAGATCACCACCCGCAGCAAAACGGGTGGTGGCCGAGGCCTGCCCCGGCGAGAGCAGCGTCGATATATCGAAAGTATCGACGTCCAGGCCGTAGCTTGCGGCATTGCCGATGGAATTGACCGTGCCGTCGTAGGGCTGCACCAGCGGATTGCTGCCCGGCACATTGATTCCGTCGTCGAGCGCCGTACCGTTGAAGCGCAGTTCTTCCGATACACCGTTGAGCGGCGTGGAGTTGTCCGGATCACCCTCCAGGGCAACGACCGCAATGCGACCATCGATGTCCGTGGCGGGAACACGAAAGCCGTCGGGCGCGAGATTCAACGCGCTGCCGCGAAAGGGCTCGAGGCCGTCAAAGACATTGATCGCGCGCAGCCGCTCGCTCGGTGAGCCGTAGATCACGACGAGTGACCAGCCGGCCGCCACAGCGGAGCTGCCGCAGTGGGGCGTACCGGTATTTACCGTGAGGCCGCTGAACGTGAGGCTGCCGTTGCCACTGACGCGGCTCGTCACATCCGCGAAGGCACCGAAATATGGAAAATTGGTGCCGCCGTTGTTGAAGGTCGCGGTGAAGGTCCGGCTGGCGCTCACACCACTGCCGTTCAACACCACGTTCGAGTCGATGGTGCTGCCCGAGCCGCCCCAGTAGAGGTATGCGGCAACGACTGATGCCCCCCCGGGAATACCGGCAAGCGGCGCCGTACTCGAGCCCGTCACCGCGCAGGCGTTGCCATTGTTGTCCTGCGCGCGCAGCGAGCCGCCGGTCGCCACGAAATTGATGTTGCCCGTGAGTCGCGTGTAGCGGCTGATCGGCGTCTGCTGGGCATGCGCGTTTGCGCCTCCCAGGGCGAGGGCAACGAGAATGAACAGCAGTCGATCGGGACGCATCGGGCTCGTCTGCCCTCCTTGGCGCGGGACTGAAGCATACGTCCCGGACGCTGCCCGGAGTGCGGCCAGAAAGAGACGGGATCGGTGTTTCACGGCGCCCACGCCACACTTCTCATGTAACTTAAGACACCCGTCACACTCACAATGGGCGCTCGCCGCAAGAATGCGGGCACCAGCCATGGAAGGCACGAACACAATGTATCGGCCCATTCATCCACGAACTTTAGGGGATATCCCATGAATTTCCCGACGAAGGCATTTTCCCTCGCCGTTTTCGCGCTCCTGCCCGCGGGCCTGGCGCTCGCGCAGGAGAAAGGCTGCATCGAACTGAAGACCACCGCGCAGACCGAGCAGACGGTGGTGAGCGCCGACGGCAAGCGCGAAACGACGCTCGTGCCCGCCGCCAAGGTGGTGCCCGGCACCGACGTGATCTGGACCGTGACCGCGACCAACATCTGCGGGAAACCCGCCGGCGATGTCGCGATCGACAGCCCGGTTCCGGAACACATGGTGTACCTCGGGCAGGCCGCAGTCGCCGCGACGTTCAGCGTCAGCTACTCGATCGACGGCAAGCGCTACGCCGGTTCCGACGGGCTTACCGTGCGCGAGGCCGACGGCTCGACGCGGGCCGCGCGCACCGACGAGTACCGCCATGTCCGCTACGCGATGCGAAGCGCGCTCGCCCCGGGACAGACCGTCTCGGCGAGCTACCGCACGCGCGTGCAGTAACCACCCGCTTTCGTCTTCGATTCCGTTTTGTTGCACAGGAGGAGTATCGCAATGTTGATCCAACCAGCAAACCTGCGGCGGGTCCTGCTCGCCGCGGCCACCATCGCCGCTGGCGCGTGGCAGACCGCGGGCGCCGTCGGCACCGCGGCCAACACATCGATCGCGAACCAGGCGACGGTGAGTTACAGCGTCGGCGGCAACGCACAGACGCCGATTCCGAGTTCGCCCACCGGCAATTCGACGCCGGGCGGCGGCGCGCCGACGACCTTCGTCGTCGACAACCGCATCGACCTCACCGTGACCGAGCTTTCGGGGGGCAACACTCTCGTGACGCCGGGGCAGCTGAACCAGGTGACGTCCTTCACCGTGACGAACACCGGTAACAGCCCGCAGGGCTATCAGCTCACGCCGACCAACCTCGCCGGCGGCGCGGTCTTCGGCAACACCGACAACACCGACGTCGCCAACCTGCGTGTGTTCGTTGACAGCAACGGCAACGGCACCTACGACGCCGGCACCGACACGGCCACGGCCATCGACACCCTTGCGGCCGATGCCAGCGTCGTCGTGTTCATCGTGGCTGATGTCCCCGGAACGACGACGAACGGACAGTTCGCCAACGTGCAGCTCTCTGCGCGTGCCGCGTTGCCGGGCACGGCCGGCGCGACGCTCGCCACGGAAACAGCGGGCGCCGACACGCCGGGCGCGGTCGACACGGTGTTCGGTGATGCCGCGCGCGATGCGACCGAGGTGGCCGCGGACCAGTACGCGATCGAATCCGCGGCGCTCACCGTGGCGAAGACCTCGGCCGTCGTGGCGGACCCGCACAACGGCACGACCAACCCGAAGGCGATTCCGGGCGCATTCGTCGAATACGCAATCGCGATCTCGAATACCGGTGCGGCTCCCGCGACCGGCATTCAGATCAACGATCCGCTGCCGGCGAGCACCGCCTTCCGCTCGGGCGCCTACAACGGCGCAGCGAGCGACGTGTCCATCACGGTGGGTGCCAATCCCGCGACGTTCTGCGTCGCCGAGGCGGGTGGCACGGACACGAACAGCGACGGCTGCTACCGCACCGCCACCGATCTCGTCGTGGGTGCCCCGGCACTGACGACGGTCAACGTGGGCGCGGGTGGCAATGTCACCGTGCGCTTCCAGGTCGCCATCAACTGAGGACCAAACGTCCGGAGATGGAGAGATCTTGAGAGGCCTTCGAGGCGATATTCCTGCAACACCCCGGGGCGGGTCGGCGATTCGCCGGCCCGCCCCGGCGGCGTTTTGGCGGCGCCTCGCGGCGCACGCTGCAGGAGTGCTCGCGTGCACGCTCGCACTGTGCGGCGTGCCCCGGGCACTCGCGCAAACGCCTCCGGGCACCGTCATCCGCAACGTCGCCGCGGTGACTTTCACGGGCGCGAACGGTGGCCCGGGACGTGTCTTCACGAATCCCGCCGATCTCATCGTCCTGCCACCGCCGACCCGAGCCGTGCTCACTTTGCTGCGCGCGGTACCGCAGGCACCCCAAGGTGCGACTGCGCCGACCCAGTGCATCGGCTCGGGAGGGCTGGTCGACCTGCCACCGCCCGTGCTGTCGAACGGCACGACGGCAGATCCCTCGCAACCCCTGCCGCTGGCGCAGACCCCCACGATTCACGGTGGTGAGGCACTGTTCCTGCGACTGAGCGATCCCGACCAGAACCTCGATGCCGCCGCTGCCGATACCATCGAACTCGAAGTCACGGCGACCGGCGGTGACCGCGAGCGCGTGCGCTTGCGCGAATCGGGCCCGAACAGCGGCGAGTTCGTCGGCTACATCCAGACGCGCGTGGCACCGGCGAGTGCCGGTGACTGCGTGCTGCAGGTCGAACGCGACGCGTCGCTCGCATCCACCTACGCCGACCGGCGCGACGCGACCGACACGGCGAGTGCCCAGGCGCTCGTGGATCCGTTCGGCCTCGTCTTCGATTCGCGCACGGGCGCACCGGTCAATGGCGCGCGCGTGCGCCTCGTCACCGCCGGCGGCGCGCCGGCGCAAGTGATCGGCGACGACGGTGTCAGCAGCTATCCCGCCGAAATGGTGACCGGCCAGCCAGTCACCGACAGCGGCGGTACCGTATACAACTTCGCGCCCGGCGTGTTCCGCTTTCCGCTCGTTGCGGCGGGCGACTATCGGCTCGAAGTCGTGCCACCCCTCGGGCATGCGTTTCCGTCGACCGCGACCGAAGCCGGGATCCAGGTGCTGCCCGGTGCTCCCTTCGCGATCGGGCCCGCTTCCTACGGCGGCAGTATCACTGTCGTCGGGCCCATGCCCACCAACATCGACGTACCGCTCGATCCGACCGGCAGCGCGCTCTTCGTGCAGAAGTCGACCACGACGACCATCGCGGCCGCGGGAGACTTCGTCCAGTACACCGTAAGCGTTCGCAACGTCGGTTCCGTGGGCGCCTTTACAGGCGTCTCGATCGCCGACCAGCTGCCGCGCGGCCTGCGCTATCGGGCGGGCTCGGCGCGAAGCGGCACCGCACGGGTGCCCGATCCTGCCATCAGTGCCGACGGCAGCTCGCTTTCGTTCCCGATCGGCGCGCTCGATGCTGGCGCCACCGTGACGCTGCGCTATGTCGTCGAGGTTACGGTCGGGGCGCGCGGTCCGGAACTCGTCAACAGCGCACAGGCCGTGGCCGACAGCGGCGCGCGCTCGAACGCGGCCCAGGCGGTGATCCAGCTGCGCGAGGAGCTGTTCCGTGAGCGCGCCATCGTGATGGGCCGCGTGGTCGCAGGGTCGTGCGAGCGCGAAGTGCGCGAGCTCGCCGGAGTTGCCAATGTGCGCGTCTATCTCGAGGACGGACGCTACGTCGTCACCGACGAGGACGGCAAGTATCACTTCGAGGATGTCGCGCCGGGCACGCACGTCGTGCAGCTCGACCCACTCACGCTGCCGCAGGGGTATGAGCCCACCGCCTGCACCGGCCATGTGCGCCACGCGGGTCGCGCAGCCTCGCAGTTCGTCGATGTGCGGGGCGGAGCCCTCTGGCGCGCCGACTTCCGGCTCGCCGCCGGAGCTGCAGCCGCGGCGCTGCCAGGGCGTCCGGCACCGGGCACGCTCGCCACCACGCTACCCCCAAAGCCACCGAAAGCACCCACATTCGATCGCGCCAAGCTCGCCGGCATGCCGGATTTCACGCTCGAGAAGCTCGCGCCCGGCATCCGGTGGCTGTGGCCGGGCCCCGATTTCAGCGCACCGATTCCGAGCGTCAAGGTTGCGATCGCGCACGACCCCCGGGACAGGATCGAGCTCGCGCTGAACGGGGCCCCCGTGAGCGCGCTCAATTTCGACGGTTCGGCCGCCAACAACGCCGGCACCGTCGCCGTGAGCCACTGGCGCGGCATCGACCTGCGCGACGGCGCGAACGAATTCACGGCGATCGTGCGCCGTCCCGACGGCAGCGTCGCGCAGTCGCTCGATCGAACCGTGTACTACGCCGGCGGCGCCGTGCGCGCTGAAGTCGTCAAGGCGCGCTCGAAGCTCACCGCCGACGGACGGACGCACCCGGTGATCGCGCTGCGCCTCATCGATGCCCACGGCAAACCGGCACGACGCGGCACGCAGGGTACCTGGCGCGTCGATCCGCCGTATCGCACGTGGTGGGAGGTCGCGTCCGAACGCGAGAACCAGCTCGTCTCGGTGGGTCCGCGCGAGCCGACTTTCGAAGTGGGCGACGACGGCATTGCACTGCTCGAACTCGATGCGACCTCGCAGACCGGCACTGCGATCGTGCGCGTGCGGCTGAACGACCGGCAGTCCGAAGAACTGCGCGTGTGGCTCGAGCCCGAAGCACGCGACTGGATCCTCGTCGGACTCGCCGAAGGGTCGACGGCGTATCGCACGATCTCGGGCAACGCCGAAGCCGCCGACGCTGCCGGTCTCGAGCCGGATTACACCGAGG
This sequence comes from Pseudomonadota bacterium, assembly GCA_963204795.1. Classification (GTDB taxonomy): domain Bacteria; phylum Pseudomonadota; class Gammaproteobacteria; order Steroidobacterales; family Steroidobacteraceae; genus CADEFQ01. Next base: position 11,152 of record CAUJHX010000027.1, read on the forward strand.
ACGGGCGCGTCGCGTTCTTCGCCAAGGGACGCGTCAAGGGCGATTTTCTGCTCACGCTCGCCTACGACTCGGCGCGCGATCCGGCGCTCGCCCGCCGCCGGCTCCTCGGCGTGATCGAGCCCGACCGCTACTACACGCTCTACGGCGACGCCGCCGACCCGCGCTACGAGGCGGCGAGCGCCGAGAAGCTCTTCGTGAAACTCGAGCGGCGGCAGTTCGTTGCGCTGTTCGGCGATTTCACGACCGGGCTCACCGTGACCGAACTGACCCGCTACAGCCGCTCGCTCACCGGCCTGCGCACCGACTACGCCGGGGATCGCTTCGGCATGACGGCCTTCGCGGCCGATTCCTCGCTCGGCTTCGTCAAGGATGAGCTTGCAGGTGACGGCACGTCCGGCCTCTACCGGCTCTCGCGCCATCCGCTCGTCGTCGGCAGCGACCAGCTGCGCATCGAAGTGCGTGACCGCTTCCGCAGCGAGGTCGTGCTCGAGACACGGCCGCTCAGCCGCTTCGCCGACTACAGCATCGACTACGCCGCCGGCACGCTGTTCTTCAAGCAGCCGGTGCCGAGCCGTGACGAACGCTTCAACCCCGTCTACATCATCGCGGAGTACGAAGTACCGGGTGACGGCGAGGAACACGTGACCGCGGGCGGACGGGCAAGCCTGAAGTTCGCGGACGGGCGCGCCGAGATCGGGGCGAGCCTGGTCGACGAGGGAGCTGCCGATGGCGACAGCCGCGTCTTCGGCACGGACCTGCGCTGGAAGATCGGTGCGGCGACCGAGCTGCGGGCCGAGGTGGCCCGCAGCGAGTCGGACGATCCTGCGCGCGCTGCCGAGGCGAATGCGCATCGCGCCGAACTGCGCCACGTGTCCGAACGGCTCGACGCGCGCGCCTACATCGGCGAGACCGAGCCCGGCTTCGGCACCGGCCAGCAGCTCTCGACGGAAGTCGGCGTGCGCAAGGCGGGCATCGACGCGCGCATGCGGATCGGCGAAACATGGCAGGGCCTCACTGATGTGTTCACCGAGGAGACTCTCGAGACAGGCGCCGAGCGCAAGCACGGCTCGCTTGAGCTGCGGCGCGAGACGGCGACCAACCGGGTCGGCTTCGGGATGCGCACGGTGGAGGACGAGGGTCTCACGAACGGCACGCAGCGCTCCGAGCAGGCCTTCGCGTCCGGCAGCGTCGACCTGTGGAACCAGCGCGTGACGCTGCGCGGCTCGGTGGATGCGGCGCTCGGTGGCGGGAACTCGAGCATCGATTATCCGAACCGCTACGTGCTGGGCGCCGACTATGCCTTGCGCCCCGACGTGAAGCTCTACACGGAGTATGAACATGCGGACGGCGCAAATTTCGATGCCGACATGGCCCGCGTCGGCGTACGCGCGGCACCCTGGAACCGCGCGCAACTGAACTCGAGCGTCAGCCAGCAGGCGACCGAGTACGGGCCGCGCACTTTCGCGAACTTCGGCCTCACCCAGGGGTGGCAGGTCACCGATCGCCTTGCGCTCGATGCCGGCATCGACCAGAGCAACACGTTGCGTGGCCCGGCGCTGGCGCCGCTCGTGCCGGGCCGCCCGCTCGCCTCGGGGACTCTCACGGATGATTTCTTCGCAACCTATCTCGGCGCCCTCTACCGCAGCGAGCTCTGGACTGCGACCTCGCGCATCGAATGGCGCGCCTCCGACCGCGAGGACCGCGCGATCCTGACGGGCGGCCTCTATCGCGAGCCGGTGCGCGGCCACGCCTTCGCGCTCGGCCTGCATCTGCTGTCGAGCGACTTCGCGGCGGCACCGGATACGACCGCCGCAGACACCCAGTTCGCCTGGGCGTTCCGCCCGATCGGGAGCCGCTGGATCGTGCTCGACCGGCTCGACCTGCGCTTCGAGCGCCAACGCGACATTGCAGGCACGGTCGAGGCGGCCCGCGTGATCAACAACATGAACGCGAACTGGCAGCTGGACGGGCGCACGCAGCTCGGCTTGCAGTGGGGACTGCGTTACGTACGCTCGAGCTTCGACGGCGAGCGCTACGACGGCCTGTCCGACCTGTACGGCGTCGACGTGCGCCGCGATCTCACCGCGCGATTCGATGTCGGCCTGCACGGCACGGTGCTCAATTCCTGGGAATCCTCCGTGCACGACTATGCCGTCGGCGTCGATCTCGGCGTCACGATCGCCCGCAACCTGTGGATTTCGATCGGCTACAACGTGCAAGGCTTCGAGGACGACGACTACGCCGCGAGCCGTTACACCGCGAGCGGGCCTTACATCAAGCTGCGCATGAAGGCCGACCAGGACACGTTCCGGGATCTCGGCAGCGGGCTGCTCAGGATGCGCACAACTCGATGAGGCCGCCGCTCTGGCGCGCCCGGAAGCTGAAGAGCGGCGCCGTCTGGATCCCGACCTCGCCCGTCGCAAGCTGCACGCGCCAGGACCAGGCGATCACGTCGATGCGATCGCAGTCACCCGTCACCGCAGCGCGCGTGAGCGTCGCAAGATCGAGCGTGTGTTCGATGGCCGTTGTCGTCGTGCGCGTGGCGCGCTCGAGCACGACGTTGCCGAAATTGTTGTAGGTGGTGAACTGCCACTGATAGGCGGCGAATGCACCAACGGTCCCTTCATCGAGCGGACGGACGTTGAGTACTTCAGCCACCGGATCGAAGAAGGCGCAGCGGTACACGCGCATGCGAACGTAGTCGTCGGCGGGTGTCCGGGGTGTGCGCCCGAACTCGTAGTAGCGCGGATCGGTGATCGTTGCGACGAGATCGGAATAGACGGCCGCATCCCGTGCGGCGGTCTCCGACCACTCGAGCGCCTCGTCCCAGTCGTCGGTGCAGCCCGCCAGATGCAGGGTTGTCACCTGCCCGTACCCCGGGGGCGGCGTATCGAGCGGAAAGCCGGCCGGCGTCCGCTGACGATCGGTGTAGAGAAGTGTCGCGATGTCCGCGTCCGACTGCGCGACCGGTCGGGCGGCCTGTGCCGGCACCACAGCAGCGGGCGCGGAGGGCTCTCCGCCACCCCCGCAACCAGCAAGCACCAACACAGGCAGGAGCCAGAGCCGCATGAGACAACCTCCGGCGGAGGTATCGGCTCATTGGCGCCCGACTTGAGCCGGTGGGCGGTGCATTTGACATAGGCGTTACACTGACAGGTCCATGCAATACATCCGCATCCGTGGCGCGCGGACCCACAATCTGAAGAACATCGATCTCGATCTGCCTCGCGACCGGCTGATCGTGATCACGGGCCTCTCCGGCTCCGGCAAGTCGTCACTTGCCTTCGACACGCTCTACGCCGAGGGACAACGGCGCTATGTCGAATCGCTGTCGGCCTATGCACGCCAGTTCCTCTCGATGATGGACAAGCCCGATGTCGATTCGATCGAGGGCCTCTCACCCGCCATTGCGATCGAGCAGAAAGCCACGTCGCACAACCCGCGCTCGACGGTCGGCACCGTGACCGAGATCCACGATTATCTGCGCCTGCTCTTCGCCCGCGCCGGCACGGCGCGCTGCCCGGACCATGGCGTCGATCTTGCCGCGCAGACCGTGAGCCAGATGGTCGACCAGGTGCTGAAACTCCCGGAGGGCGCAGCGGCGATGCTGCTGGCGCCGCTGGTCGAGGACCGCAAGGGCGAACACCGCGACGTCCTCGACGAATTGCAGGGTCAGGGCTTCGTGCGCGCCCGCATCGATGGACGCGTGTACGAGTTCGACGCCCTGCCCGCGCTCGATCCGAAGAAGAAGCACACTGTCGAGGCCGTGGTCGACCGCTTCCGCGTGCGCGCGGGGGCAGGCCAGCGTCTCGCCGAATCCCTCGAAACGGCACTGCGCCTCTCGGGCGGCACCGCGCGACTCGCTTTCGTCGATGGCGATTCCGGAGAAATCCTCTTCTCGAACCGCCATGCCTGCCCCGCGTGCGGCTACAGCGTGCCGCTACCCGAGCCGAAGATGTTCTCCTTCAACAACCCTGCCGGTGCCTGTCCGACCTGTGACGGCCTCGGCACGCAAGGTTTCTTCGACCCGCAGCGCATCGTCCTGCATCCGCATCTGTCACTCGCGGGCGGTGCCGTGCGCGGCTGGGACCGGCACAACAGCTATTACTTCCAGACGATCCAGTCGCTCGCGCGGCACTACCGCTTCGACGTCGAGACTCCCTGGCACGAATTGCCGTTGAAGGTGCAGCGCACCCTGCTCGAAGGCAGCGGCGGGGCAAGCATCGAATTCCGTTACGCCGAGGCACACGGCAAGTCGAGGCGAACGCGCCATCCGTTCGAGGGCATCGTCCCGAACCTCGAGAGACGCTACCGGGAAACGGAGTCCGCGCGCGTGCGCGAAGAACTGGCAAAGTATCGAGGCACCCGGGCCTGCCCGGACTGCGGCGGTTCGAGGCTCAACCGCACGGCGCGGCACGTGTTCATCGCGGAACGCAGCTTGCCGCAGATTGCGCAGCTGTCGGTGGGAGCGGCCCGTGATTTCTTCCGCGATCTTGCGCTGCCGGGCTGGCGTGGCGAGGTCGCGGGCCGCATCGTGCGCGCAGTGAGTGAACGGCTCAGGTTCCTCGTCGATGTGGGCCTCGACTACCTCACGCTCGATCGCAGCGCCGAGACGCTCTCGGGCGGCGAGGCCCAGCGCATCCGTCTCGCAAGTCAGGTGGGCTCAGGACTCACCGGCGTCATGTATGTGCTCGACGAGCCTTCGATCGGGCTGCACCAGCGCGACAACCGGCGCCTCCTCGCCACGCTGCGCCAGTTGCGCGACATCGGCAACACCGTGATCGTGGTCGAGCACGACGAAGAGGCCATCCTGGCGGCGGATCATGTGGTCGATCTGGGGCCGGGGGCGGGCGTACACGGGGGCGAGATCATCGCGCGCGGCACGCCGGACGATATCAAGGCGGCGCCCGCATCGCTGACGGGTCGATATCTCGCGGGACGCGAGTCGGTGCCCCTGCCAGCGCTGCGCACGCAACCGGGCAAGCGGCGGCTGCGCATCGTCGACGCTACGGGCAACAATCTGCGCGGCATCACGGTCGACATTCCGGTGGGGCTCATCACTGCCATCACCGGTGTCTCGGGCTCCGGCAAATCGACGCTCATCAACGACACGTTGTACGCGCATGTCGCCGCGCGGCTGAACGGCGTCGCGCCCGACGGCGCACCGTGCGGGCGCATCGAAGGCATCGAGGCGATCGATCGCGTGATCGATATCGACCAGAGTCCGATCGGCCGTACGCCGCGCTCGAACCCGGCAACCTACACGGGCCTCTTCACGCCGCTGCGCGAAGTCTATGCACAGGTTCCCGAGGCGCGCGCCCGCGGCTACGGCCCCGGCCGCTTCAGCTTCAACGTCAAGGGCGGCCGTTGCGAGGCCTGCGAAGGCGACGGCGTGCTGAAGGTCGAGATGCATTTCCTGCCAGACATCTACGTGCCCTGTGACGTGTGCGTCGGGCAGCGCTACAACCGCGAGACGCTCGAAATCCGCTTCCGCGGCAGGAACATCCACGAGGCGCTCGACATGACGGTCGAAGACGCGCTGCGGTTCTTCGGCGCGATTCCGCCGGTGGCTGCGCGGCTGCAGACCCTCGCCGACGTGGGCCTCAGCTACCTGAGGCTCGGGCAGAGCGCGACGACGCTGTCGGGCGGCGAAGCACAGCGCGTGAAACTCGCGCGGGAACTTGCCAAGCGTGCCACCGGCCGCACCCTCTATCTGCTCGACGAGCCGACCACCGGGCTGCACTTCCACGATGTGGCGCAGCTGCTCGCGGTGCTGCACCGGTTACGCGACGAGGGCAACACCATTGTCGTGATCGAGCACAACCTCGACGTCGTGAAGACTGCCGACTGGGTGATCGACCTCGGCCCCGAGGGCGGGGCCGGCGGTGGCCATGTGGTCGCTGCCGGCACGCCCGAAGACATTGCGCGCACGCCCGGTTCGTTCACTGGCGAGTACCTCGCGCCGCTCATTTTCCCCGCCGCTCTGGCGCGCGCCCGGCGCTGAGCCCGATTGCAGCCCCGGGGAAATTCCGGTATTGCATTCGGCAAGTAAGCGAAGGAGTGACAGGCATGCCGACCCCGAGACGCCCATCTGCCCGTGCCCGCGTCCGCAAGCCGGACAGCGCACGCCGAGCGCCTTTGCCGGCGCACATCCGCGCCGAGCAGCGCGATCTCGCACCGGATGACCGTACGTACATCCAGCGCAAGCTGGGCACGCGGCTCGGCAAGTTCGCGCGCTCCATCGAGCGCATCAGCGTGCGCACGGACGATGCCAACGGGCCGCGCGGCGGCATCGATCGGCTATGCCGCATCAAGGTTGTTCTGCGGGGCGCACCATCGGTCGTCTACGAGAGCCGCGACACCTCACTCGATGCCGCGGTCGATGGAGCGTTGGCCGGGATCGAACGCGCGGTGCGGCGTACCCTGCAGCGCCGTCGCACACTACCGCGCCGGCAACCGAAACCGTCGTAAGCCGACAAAGGGCGCTCAGCCCTTGCGGGTTCTCGACGGACCGGAACGGAAGGTCTGACGAACCTCGCCATTGGCGACACGCTCTTCGTAGTCTCCGCGGGTGTAGTCTGCGATCACGTGACGCCAGAACTTCACCGCACCCGGATTTCGCAGGTACTCCTGTACTTCCCAGAGCCCGGCGAAGCGATCGAGGATCAGCGCGACTGCGCTCTGGCCGATGCCGAGGCGACGGTAAGGGCGCGCCACGAAGAACTCCGCCATCCGGAAATCCGGGGCGGAGCGTCCGGGCGTGGGCCGGCCCGGAAGAACCATGGCGAAGCCCACTGGCGCGGCGGACTTGCAGATGGTGAGAATTCTCGCGCTCGAATCGGCGTACCAGCGCGTGAGCTGGTCAGGCTCGCGATGGCCGACTTCACCCAGGACCGGGAAAATGCCGGTGTTGAGCGGTGCCAGGTCATCCAGGTACTCGCGGTAGACGCTCTCGATCCAGCGCCGGTCCAGCGCGGAAACGCGTGCATCGCGCACACTCACGCTCAAGTCACTCTCCAGACTACAAGGCCCGGACAGGCGAGGTAACTCGCCAGCCGGGCCTTGTGTGAGCCGATGGCTCGGGAAGAGTAATTCTTGCGAATTACTTCTTCACCTCTTCGGCAGCCGCGTTGGCAGCGTCCGTCGCCGCACCGGCAGCCGCGTTGGCAGCGTCCGTCGCAGCGCCAGCAGCCGCGTTGGCGGCATCCGTCGCAGCGCCGGCCGCAGCACCCGCCGCGTCCGTCGCAGCCTGGCCCGCCGCGTCGACGGCCGCGCCCGCGGCGTCGGTCGCAGCAGCAGCCGCGTCGGTCGCGGCGTCGGTGGCCGCAGCAGCGGCGTCAGCAGCCGGAGCGGCCGTGTCGGCCGGCTTGCTGCAGGCGGTCAGCATGAGCGCCGCAAGAAGGGCGCCAAAGGCAAGTTTCGTCTTCATTGATCGATACCCCAGAAGAGAAGCGAGAGTGGATGAAACAGAGATTTATCCCGCGATTTTCATCGCGGCGGCAAATTCTATAGAGTCCGGAATCCTTTTGAAACAGCGCGGAATGCCTGTCAGCCCATGTCGGGAGTCAGAATCCGCCTACGAGACGGGTCCCATGCGGCAAGAAGCACTCGACGAGCTGTATTCCGCCCACCTCCGCGCGTGCCAGGACCGCACCGCCCTGGCGCTGGCCGCGACTGGCTACGACGCACTGGTACTGCACTCGGGGGGGTTGCGGGCCGTCGATTTTGACGACTATCACTATCCCTTCAAGGCTCACGCTGCGTTCAAACTGTGGGCACCGCTGACTGATGCGCCGGATTGTTTCGTCATCGTCCGGCCCGGCTGCCGACCAGGCCTCCTGTTCAACCAGCCCGACGACTACTGGCACAAGGTGCCGCCCCTGCCCGACGGCTGGTGGGCCGGCGAATTTGACATCGAACCGGTCAGGGACCTCCGGGCCGCGCGCGCGGCCCTGCCGGCAGGCGGCCGGACGGCATTCATTGGCGATACCACAGGGTTCGGTGACTGGGGCTTCGCTGCGGTGAATCCGCAGCCGCTGATCACCCGCCTCGACTACGCGCGCGCCCGCAAGACCCCCTATGAGATTGCCTGCCTGCGCGAGGCGAATCGGCTCGGGGCCCGTGGACACGCCGCGGCGGCACGCGCATTCAGCGCACGCGACAGCGAGTACGGCATTGCCCTCGCCTTCATGACTGCAATCGCCGCGCGCGAGCAGGAACTGCCCTACAACCCGATCGTCGCGCTGAACGCGGGCAGCTCCGTGCTGCACTATCAGGTCCTCGAGCGCACACCGCCTCATGACCATCGCTCGTTGCTGATCGATGCGGGCGCGGCGTTTGCGGGCTATGGATCCGACATCACGCGTACCTACGCCTTCGACGATCCGGATTTCGCGCTGCTCGTCGGCAGGATGGACGAAGTCCAGCAGGCGCTCTGCGCCGGCGTGCGCGCCGGGGTCGACTGGCGCGACCTGCATCTCACGGCGCACCGCCTCACCGCCGAACTGCTGCACGACTCCGGGATCATCACGCTCGACGCCGAGGCGGCTGTCGACAGCGGGCTGTCGAGCGTCTTCCTGCCCCACGGCCTCGGGCACCTCCTCGGTCTGCAGGTGCACGATGTGGGGGGCACCCTCGCCTCGCCGGAAGGCGGCACGATACCGCGGCCCGATGGACACCCGAATCTGCGTCTCACGCGCGTGCTGGAGGAAGGCTACGTCGTGACGATGGAGCCGGGGCTCTATTTCATCGACACTTTGCTCGCCGCCGCAAGAGCGAACAGCCACGCACGCCATATCGACTGGGCGCGCGTGGCACAGTTCGCGCCTTTCGGCGGCATCCGCATCGAGGACAACCTCGCCGTCACCGCCTCGGGCTGCGAAAACCTGACTCGCGAGGCCTTCAGGACCCTTTCCTGAGCAGGTCCCGGATCTCCTCGAGCAATACTTCGTTGCGGGGCGGCGGCGGCGGCGGGGCAGCCGGATCCGGCTTCTTGAGCCTGTTGATGAGCTTGATCGCCATGAAGAGCGCGATGGCGATGATCAGGAAATCGAAGATCGTCTGCAGGAACGCACCGTATTTCAGCACGACGGGCGTGCCATCCGGTGCAGCGCCGAGCGCCACGGCAAGATCGGAGAAATTGACGCCACCGACCGCCATGCCGATGGGCGGCATGATGACGTCACCGACGAGTGACGAGACGATCTTGCCGAACGCCGCGCCGACCACGACACCGACCGCGAGGTCGATGACGCTGCCCTTCATGGCAAATTCCTTGAACTCCGAAGCCAGGCTCATGACGCACTCCCTTGTTGTTGGACCCTGCGGAGAATACAGGTGACCGGGCGCGAGCGTCACCGGGCCAAAGAAAAAGCCCGGCGGGGCCGGGCTCTTTCGCTGCTCGACGCGCAGGACACCTGAATCAGGCGCTGGCCTTTTTCTTCGCCGCCTTGGCCTTCTTCTTCGGCGCCGCCCCGGCCTCCGCCTTCGCCTTCGCGGACTTCTTCGCAGCCTTCGCCTTTTTCGGCGCAGGCTCGTCCGCCGCCGCGGCGGGCGCGGCGTCCACCGGGCCATCGACGAGTTGCATCAGCGCCATCGGTGCCGAATCGCCCGGTCGCGGCATCATGTGCAGGATGCGCGTGTAACCGCCGGGTCGCGCCTTGAAGCGCGGCCCGAGGTCCGCAAACAGCTTGTCGACCACGGCGGCATCGCGCAGGCGCGAGAACGCGAGGCGGCGATTCGCATCCGAATCGCTCTTCGCGAGCGTGATCAGCGGCTCGACGACACGCCGCAATTCCTTGGCCTTCGGCAGCGTGGTGCGGATCGTTTCGTGCCGGAGCAGCGACACGCTCATGTTGCGGAGCATCGCATGACGATGCGGACTGTTGCGCGACAGCTGACGCCCGGAAAGTTGGTGACGCATGGACTTCTCTTCCTTCGACTCTTACAGCGTGATGCCGCGCTCTTCGTCGTGCTTCAGGCCGTTTGGCGGCCAGCCGTCGATCCGCATGCCGAGCATGAGGCCGTGACTCTGCAGCACTTCCTTGATCTCGGTGAGCGATTTCTTGCCGAGATTGGGCGTGCGCAGCAGCTCGACTTCCGTGCGCTGCACGAGATCACCGATGTAGTGGATGTTCTCCGCCTTGAGGCAGTTTGCGCTGCGCACCGTGAGCTCGAGTTCGTCCACGGGGCGCATCAGGATCGGATCGAACTGCATCTCCGAGACCTTGGCCGAAGCTTCCTCCTCGCCCTGCAGATCGACGAACACCGACAGCTGGTCCTTCAGGATGCTGCCCGCGCGGCGAATCGCCTCCTCGGCGTCCATCGTGCCATTCGTCTCGATGTCGAGCACGAGCTTGTCGAGGTCCGTGCGCTGCTCGACGCGCGCAGCGTCGACCGAGTAGGTCACGCGCCGGATCGGGCTGAACGAGGCGTCGAGCTGCAGACGGCCGATGGGGCGCGACTGTTCCTCGAACGCCGCGCGCTGCACCGCCGGTCGGTAACCGCGGCCGCGCTCGACCTTGAGCGTCATCGTCAGTTCGCCCGCCTTGGTCAGGTTCGCGATCACGAGGTCGGGATTGACGACTTCGATGTCGTGATCAGTCTGGATGTCGCCGGCAACGACCGGGCCGGGGCCCTTCTTCGACAGGCGCAGCTCCGCGCTGTCGCGCGTATGCATGCGCAGCGCGATCTGCTTCAGGTTCAGGAGGATGTCCACCACATCTTCCTGCACGCCCTCGATACTCGTGTACTCGTGCAGGACACCGTCGATCTCCGCTTCCGTGATGGCGGCACCCGGCATCGACGACAGGAGGACACGGCGCAGGGCATTGCCCAGCGTGTGGCCGAAGCCGCGCTCGAACGGCTCGATCACGACGCGCGCCTGGCGCGGCGCGAGCGGCTGAACCTTGACGACGCGAGGCTTCAGAAATTCGTTGACCGATCCTTGCATGTGACTCACCTTTACTTGGAGTAGAGCTCGACAACGAGGTTCTCGTTGATGTCAGGGAGCACGTCTTCGCGGCCCGGGACGGCCTTGAAAACGCCCTTCATCTCCTTGTCGTTGACCTCGACCCATTCCGGCAGACCAACCTGCGAGGCGATCTGCATCGCATTCTGGATGCGCAGCTGCTTGCGCGCCTTTTCGCGCACCTGCACCACGTCACCCGCCTTCACCTGGTACGACGCCACGGTGACGGCGTCACCGTTGACGTCGATGCCCTTGTGCGCCACGAGCTGGCGCGCCTCCGAACGCGTGACCGCAAAACCCATGCGGTACACGACGTTGTCGAGGCGGCACTCGAGCAGCTTCAGCAGATTCTCGCCCGTGGCGCCCTTCCTGCTGGCGGCCTCGACGTAGTAATTCGAGAACTGGCGCTCGAGCACGCCGTACATGCGGCGCAGCTTCTGCTTCTCGCGCAGCTGCGTGCCGTAGTCGGACAGACGCTGACGACGCTCGCTCTTCACGCCGCCCGGAGGCACCGTGAACTTGCACTTGTTCTCGAGCGGCTTGACGCCACTCTTCAGGAAGAGATCGGTACCCTCGCGTCGCGAGAGCTTGCACTTGGGGCCTGTGTAACGTGCCATGTATCGTTAACCTCTGTGCGCGTCAGACGCGGCGCTTCTTCGGCGGGCGGCAGCCGTTGTGCGGGATCGGCGTCACGTCCGCGATGCTGGTGATCTTGAGACCGCAGGCGTTGAGCGCGCGCACCGCCGACTCGCGGCCGGGGCCGGGGCCGCCGACGCGCACTTCCACGTTCTTCAGGCCATGCTCCTGCGCAGCCACGCCCGCCTTCTCGGCGGCGACCTGCGCTGCGAACGGCGTGCTCTTGCGCGAGCCGCGAAAGCCGCAGCCGCCGGAAGTCGCCCACGAGAGCGTGTTGCCCTGGCGGTCGGTGATCGTGATGATCGTGTTGTTGAACGACGCGTGAATGTGCGCGATGCCGTCCAGCACGTTCTTGCGCGCCTTCTTCGGCTTCTTCGCAGCCGCTGCGGTCGCTGTCTGCTGTTTCGTTTCAGCCATGTCTTATGCCTTGCCCGGAGGCGCGTTGAGCTTGACTGCCTGCTTGCGCGGGCCCTTGCGCGTGCGCGCATTGGTGCGCGTGCGCTGACCGCGGACCGGCAGGCCCTTGCGATGCCGGATGCCCCGATGCGCACCGAGGTCCATCAGGCGCTTGATGTTCATCGAGACCTCGCGACGCAGGTCACCCTCGACCGGCGCCTTCGCAATCGCCGAGCGGATCGCGCTGATCTCCGCTTCGGTCAGGTCCTTGACCCGCGTGGCCGGATCGACGCCTGCGGCCTCGCAGACCGCCCGCGAACGCGAGCGACCCATGCCGTAGATGTGCGTGAGCCCGATCCACACGTGTTTGTTCATCGGGATGTTGATGCCCGCAATACGTGCCATGTGCTTACCCTTGCCGCTGCTTGTGACGGACGTCCGAGCAGATGATGTAGACGACGCCGCGACGCCGCACGACTTTGCAGTTCTTGCAAATCTTTCTGACCGAAGGCCTGACTTTCATGACTTAACCCTGTGGCGCGCCGCTGCGCCCGTATCCCAACAAATTCGCCTTCTTCAGAAGGCCCGGATAGTGGTGCGACATCATGTGCGCCTGCAGCTGCGCGATGAAATCCATCACCACGACCACGACGATCAGCAGCGACGTGCCACCGAACTGGAACGGCACGCCCTGCGAGGAGATCAGGATCTCCGGCAGCAGACACACGCTCGTGACGTAGATCGCACCCCACAGCGTGAGGCGGGTGAGTACCTTGTCGATGTAGTCGCCGGTCTGCTGCCCCGGGCGGATGCCCGGAATGAAGGCCCCCTGCTTCTTCAGGTTGTCCGCAGTATCGCGCGCGTTGAACACGAGCGCCGTGTAGAAGAAGCAGAAAAAGAGGATCAGGCCGGCGTACAGCACGAGGTGCAGGGGCTGGCCATAACCGAGCGCTGCCGCCACCCGCTGCAGCACCGAAGCCACCGCGGAATCGCCGGTGCCACCGAAGCTCGCGACCGTGGCCGGGAAGAGCAGCAGGCTCGACGCGAAAATCGGCGGAATCACGCCCGACATGTTCAACTTGAAAGGCAGATGCGTGCTTTGCCCCGCGTACATGCGCCGTCCGACCTGGCGCTTGGCGTAGTTGACGGTGATGCGCCGCTGGGCACGCTCGAAATAGACGCAGAAGGCCGTGACGCCAACGATCAGGATCACGAGCAGCAACGCGAACGGTCCCGACATCTCGCCGGTGTTCACCGCCTCGACGGTACGGCCGACTGCGCCCGGCAGCCCGGCCACGATGCCCGCGAGAATCAGCATCGAGATGCCGTTGCCGACACCGCGTTCGGTCATCTGCTCGCCGAGCCACATCAGGAACATGGTGCCCGTCGTCATCGTGACAGTCGCGGTGAAGAGGAACTGCCAGCCGCCGCCACCGAGCGCCATGCCGCCGTTCTGCAATGCCATCGCAGCTGCGAACGACTGCACGACACCGAGCGCGAGCGTGCCGTAGCGCGTGATCTGCGACAGACGCCGGCGCCCGGATTCCCCTTCCTTCCTGATTTCCACGAACGAGGGCAGCACCATCGACATCATCTGCACGATGATCGAGGCCGAGATGTACGGCATCACACCCATCGCGAAGATCGACAGGCGCTCGAGTGCGCCGCCCGAAAACATGTTGACGATGCCGAGGATCGTGCTCGACTTGTCATCGAAAAAGCGTGCGACCGCGCCCGGATCGATACCCGGAACGGGAATGAACGTCCCGATGCGGTAGACGATCAGTGCACCGATCAGGAACAGGACACGACTGCGGATCTCGCCCACGCGGGCCGCATCGCCGAGTCCTGCCACCGGATTGTTGGTCGTGGTCGCCACGTTCAGGTCTCGAGTTTGCCGCCCGCGGCTTCGATCGCCGCGCGGGCGCCTTTGGTCGCCGCGATGCCCTTCAGCGTCACCGCGCGCTTGATCGCGCCGGACAGCACGACCTTCGCCTGCTCCGCGAACACCGGCACGACGTTCGCCTTCTTGAGCGACTCGAGGTCGATCACTGCGGCATCGATCTTCGCGAGTTCGGACAGACGCACTTCGGCGCGGCTCGCCTTGATCTTCGAGCGAAAGCCGACCTTTGGCATGCGACGCTGCAGCGGCATCTGACCGCCTTCGAAGCCGACCTTGTGGTAGCCGCCCTTGCGCGCGCGCTGGCCCTTGACGCCGCGGCCGCTGGTCTTGCCCTGACCGGCGGACGCACCACGACCGACGCGCAGGCGCGGGCGCCTGGATCCCGGAGCGGGCTGCAGGGTATTGAGGCGCATCAGGCGTTCTCCACTTTCACGAGGTGACGCGCCGCGCGGATCATGCCGCGGTTCTCCGCGGTGTCGGCGACCGTCACGGTATGGTGGCGCCGGCGCAGGCCGAGGCCACGCACCGAGGCGATGATCGATTTCAACTGGCCGGCGACGCTCTTCTCGAGCGTCACGCGGATTTCACCCTTCCTGTTCGCGGCCATGCTCAGGCTCCGAGGAGGTCTGCGACGCTCTTGCCGCGCTTGGCGGCAAAGTCGTCAGGCGAACGGATGGCGCCGAGCGCCTTGACGGTCGCGCGCACGACATTGATCGGGTTGCGCGAACCATAGCTCTTGGCGAGCACGTTGCGGATTCCGGCACACTCGAGCACGGCGCGCATGCCGCCGCCGGCGATGACGCCGGTACCGTCGGCTGCGGGCTGCATGAGCACGGTGGTCGCACCGTGAGTGCCCTTCACCGTGTAGTGCAGCGTGTCGTTGCGCAGGCTCACGTTCACCATGTTGCGGCGCGCCTGGGCCATTGCCTTCGAGATCGCCACCGGCACTTCGCGCGCCTTGCCGAACCCGAAGCCGACGCGTCCCGCGCCGTCGCCCACCACGGTAAGCGCAGTGAAACCGAACTGGCGGCCGCCCTTGACGACCTTCGCCGTGCGATTGACCGCGACCAGTTTCTCGAGAAACTCGTCAGCCGGTTGCTGCTTGTCTCGTCCGCCCATGCGTGATCTTTCCACGTCAGAACTCCAGGCCGGCTTCGCGCGCGGCATCGGCCAGCGCCTTCACGCGGCCGTGATACTGAAAACCGGACCGGTCGAACGCGACTTTCGTCACGCCCGCAGCCTTTGCGCGCTCGGCGATTGCGCGACCCACGGCCTTCGCGGCCTCGACGTTGCCAGTGCCCTTGAGCTCCTGCGCAACGGCGTCCTGCACAGTCGACGCTGCAGCGAGCACCTTGCCACCCGAGGCATCGAGCAGCTGCGCGTACATGTGGCGCGGCGTGCGATGCACCGTGAGACGGGCCACACCCAACTCGCGGATCTTTGCCCGGGTTTTCACTGCGCGGCGCTGGCGCCGCTCCTTCTTGGTAATGTTCATCGCCGTACCTGCTACTTCTTCTTGCCTTCCTTCAGCACGATGCGCTCGTCCGCATAGCGCACGCCCTTGCCCTTGTAGGGCTCGGGGGGACGGATGTCGCGAATCTTCGCCG
This sequence comes from Pseudomonadota bacterium, assembly GCA_963204795.1. Classification (GTDB taxonomy): domain Bacteria; phylum Pseudomonadota; class Gammaproteobacteria; order Steroidobacterales; family Steroidobacteraceae; genus CADEFQ01. Next base: position 26,663 of record CAUJHX010000027.1, read on the forward strand.
ACACCTGCCCGACCTGCTGCCGGTCGGTACCCTTCACGAGGATCTCGGTCTGGCTCGGCGTCTCGATGGAAATGCCGTCCGGAATCTGGAAGTTCACCGCGTGCGAGAAGCCAAGCGTCAGGTTCAGGGACTTGCCCTGCACGGCAGCACGGAAACCGACGCCGACGAGCTCGAGCTTCTTTTCGAAGCCCTTTGACACGCCGTGCACCATGTTCGCGAGGTGCGCACGCGTCGAGCCCGCGTGCACGCGCGCAGCCGCGTCGCCGAACTTCACGGCGAGTGCCTTGTCCTGCTGCTCCACCTTCACGCCGCGCGCGAGCGGCAGCGACAGCGATCCCTTCGTGCCCTTCACGGTGACGACATCGCCGCCGACCTGCGCGGTCACACCCTGCGGCAGCGGCACGGAACGATTGGCAACTCTCGACATGATTCCCTCTCCGTCAGGCGACGATGCAGAGCACTTCGCCGCCCTGGCCGGTCGCGCGGGCCTCGCGATCGGTCATCACGCCCCTGGGCGTCGAGACGATCACGGTGCCGAGACCGCCGAGCACTTTCGGCAGCTCGTTCTTGCCGCGATAGATCCGCAGACCCGGTCGGCTGACTCGCTCGAGGCGGTCGATCACGGGGCGGCCCTCGTAGTACTTCAGCTCTATCGTCAGCGTCGACTTGCCGGCGTCGTCCCCGACGCGGAAATCGCTGACGTAGCCCTCATCCTTCAACACCTTGACGATCGCGCGCTTGACGCGCGAGCTCGCCAGGGACACTTCGGTCTTGCGGGCGGACTGTGCATTCCTGATGCGCGTCAGCAGATCGGCGATCGGGTCGGTCATGCTCATGCCATGCGCTCCTTACCAGCTCGCCTTGCCGAGGCCCGGGATCTCGCCACGGTTCGCGACTTCACGCACCTTGACGCGCGCCAGCCCAAACTTGCGATACACGCCACGTGAGCGTCCCGTGATTGCGCAGCGCTTGCGCTGTCGCGACGCACTCGCGTCCCGCGGCTGCGCCTGCAGCTTCGCCTGCGCCTCCGCCTTCGCCTCCGGCGAGGACTTCGGGCTGCGGATGATCTCCTTCAGTGCCGCACGCTTCGCCGCGTACTTCTGCACGATCTCGGCGCGCCGCTTCTCGCGTTCCACCATGTTCGTCTTGGCCATGCCGGTCTCTCTCGTTTACTTGCGGAACGGGAAGTTGAAGGCGTCGAGCAGTGCCTTGCCTGCCTTGTCGTTCTTCGCCGTCGTCGTGATGGTGATGTCCATACCACGCAGCTGGTCGATCTGGTCGTACTGGATCTCGGGAAAAATGATCTGTTCCTTGACGCCGAGCGTGTAGTTGCCGCGGCCGTCGAACGAGCGCGCGGGCACGCCGCGGAAGTCGCGGATGCGTGGCATCGCAATGCTGATCAGGCGATCGAGGAACTCGTACATGCGCGCGCCGCGCAGCGTGACCTTGCAGCCGATGGCCAGGTTCTCGCGCACCTTGAACGACGCCACCGACTTCTTCGCGATGCAGGGTACGGGCTTCTGGCCCGTGATCTTCGTCAGGTCGCCGATTGCGGCGTCGAGGACCTTGCGGTCCGCGACGGCTTCGCCCACGCCCATGTTGACCGTGATCTTCGTGATCTTCGGCACCTGCATTGTCGTGACGCCGAGTTCGCGCTGCAGCTGCGGCACGATCGACTTGCGGTAGATTTCCTGTAGCCTGGCCATATGCCCCTGCCGTTGCCGACGCCTCAGGCGTCGATCTGTTCGCCGTTCGACTTGAAGACGCGCACCTTGCGCCCGTCCGCGAGCCGCTTGTAGCCGACCCGGTCGCCCTTCTTCGAGGCGGGATTCCAGATCGCCACCTTCGACACCGGCAACGGCGCCTCGCGCTCCACGATGCCGCCCGGTTGCGGGCCGGCCGCGGAATTGCGGGGCTTCTGGTGCTTCTTCACCATGTTGACACCCTCGACGACGACCGTGTCGTCCTCGAGTACCTTGACGATCGCGCCGCGCCGGCCCTTGTCCTTGCCGGACAGCACGACCACGTGATCCTTCAGACGAATCCTGCTCACCGCGTCTCTCCTCAGATCACTTCGGGCGCGAGCGAAATGATCTTCATGAACTGCTGCGTGCGCAGCTCGCGCGTGACGGGCCCGAAGATGCGGGTACCGATCGGCTCGAGCTTGTTGGTCAGCAGTACGGCTGCGTTGCCGTCGAAGCGGATCAGCGAGCCGTCGCCGCGACGCACACCCTTTCTCGTCCGCACGACCACCGCGTCGTAGACCTCGCCCTTCTTGACCTTGCCGCGCGGAATCGCGTCCTTGACGCTCACCTTGATCACGTCGCCCACGGTCGCGTAGCGGCGACGCGTGCCGCCGAGCACCTTGATGCACATCAGCGTGCGGGCGCCGCTGTTGTCGGCGGCATTCAGCATCGTCTGCAGCTGAATCATGGTTACCGGCCTCCCGTCCGCTCCAGCACCTCGACCAGGCGCCACGACTTGCGGCGTGACATCGGCCGGCATTGCGCGATCGACACGCGATCGCCCTCGCGTGACTCGCCGTTCTCGTCGTGCGCGAGCAGCTTCGTCGTGCGACGGATGTATTTGCCGTAAGTCGGGTGCTTCACCAGCCGCTCGATCTCGACAGCAATGGTCTTCTGCATCTTGTTGCTGACCACGCGCCCGGTCAGGGTCCGTGTCGGCTTGCCGGTCGTTGCTTCGCTCATTTCTTCTCTCCAGCGATCGCAGTCTCGCGCATCACCGTCTTGAGGCGCGCGATCGACTTGCGCACCTTGCCAAACTGGTCGGGCTTGACGCCCTGGCCGGTGGCGCGCTGCATGCGCAGCGCGAACTGCTCGCGGCGCAGCTTCAGCAGTTCGTCCTTCTGTTCGGTGGCAGACTTGCCCCGCCAATCTTTCGCACTCATCAGAGCACCTGCCGTTTCACGAAGGCGGTGGCGACGGAGAGCTTCGCGCCGGCGAGGCGAAACGCCTCGCGCGCAGTCTTCTCGTCGACACCTTCCATCTCGAAGAGCACCTTGCCGGGCAGCACCTTTGCCACCCAGTACTCGACATTGCCCTTGCCGCTGCCCATGCGGACCTCGAGTGGCTTCTTGCTGATCGGCACGTCGGGAAAGACGCGTACCCAGATCTGCCCGCCACGCTTGACGTGGCGCGCCATTGCACGACGTGCCGCTTCGATCTCGCGTGCGGTCATGCGCGCGCGCCCGGTCGCCTTCAGGCCGTACTCGCCGAAGGACACATTGGCACCGCGATGCGCCAGGCCCGTATTGCGGCCCTTGAACATCTTGCGGAATTTGGTTCGTTTTGGCTGAAGCATATCTCTTAACGGCTATGGGCTATGAGCTACGGGCTGCGGGCCAGAACCGGATCGCGAGCCAGCGCTTCTGGCCCGTTGCCCGTCGCCCTCTGCCCGTAGCGGCGTCAGCCGATTGCCGCCTCCCCTTGCGGTGGTGCCGGCGACTGCTGCGCCGCCGCCTCATCCGTCGGCGCAGCCTCCTGCCCGGTCTTGTCGAAAATCTCGCCCTTGAAGATCCACACCTTCACGCCAATCACGCCGTAGGTGGTGTGGGCCTCGCCCAGGCCGTAGTCGATGTCTGCGCGGAACGTGTGCAGCGGAATGCGTCCTTCGCGGCTCCACTCGGTACGGGCGATCTCGCCACCATTCAGGCGGCCGGATACACGCACCTTGACGCCGAGCGCCCCGCTCCGCATCGTGCTCATCACCGCGCGCTTCATGGCGCGGCGGAACATCACGCGCTTCTCGATCTGCTGCGCAATGCCGTCCGCAACGAGCTGCGCATCGAGTTCGGGCTTCCTGATCTCGGCGATGTTGAGACGCACGTCGACCGTCGGCAGACCGAGCAGCTTTGCGGTCTCCTGGCGCAGCTTCTCGATGTCCTCGCCTTTCTTGCCGATCACGATGCCCGGACGCGCGGTCTGGATCGTGATGTTGACGCGCTTGGCCGCGCGCTCGATCTGGATGCGGCTGACCGACGCCTCGGCGAGCTTCCTGCGCAGGAATTCGCGCACGCGGAAGTCGGTGTGGATGTGCAGCGGGAACTGCTTCTTGCCCGCGTACCACTTCGACGACCAGTCGCGCGTGATGCCGAGGCGGATGCCGATCGGATTGACTTTCTGACCCATGCGTTCAGTCCTTCTTCCCGTCGCTGACCGCGATCGTGATGTGGCTGTTCCTCTTCACGATGCGCGTGCCGCGCCCCTTGGCACGGGCGGCAAAGCGCTTCAGCACCGGCGCGGTATCGATCTCGATGCGCGCCACCTTCAGCTCGTCGATGTCGGCGCCATGGTTGTGCTCCGCGTTGGCGATCGCCGACTCGAGCACCTTGCGCACGAGGCCCGCGCCCTTCTTGGGCATGAACTTGAGCTGTGCAATCGCGCTGCCGACCGGCTGGCCGCGTACGACGTCGGCGACGAGACGGCACTTCTGCGGCGAGATGCGCGCGTGGCGCAGCGTGGCGGTGACCTGCATCGTTATGCTCCTGCCTCGGCCTTGCGCGATCCACCGTGCGCCTTGAAGGTACGCGTCGGAGCGAACTCGCCGAGCTTGTGCCCGACCATGTTTTCCGTGACGAGCACGGGGATGTGCTGCCGGCCGTTGTGCACGGCAATCGTGAGGCCGACCATGTCGGGGATCACCATCGAACGGCGCGACCAGGTCTTGATCGGCTTGCGGTCGTTCTTCGCAACTGCGGTCGCGACCTTCGCCGCCAGATGCAGATCGATGAACGGACCCTTTTTCAATGAGCGTGGCATTCTCTTCAGGCCTCTCAGCGAATCTTGTTCGTGCGACGCTGCACGATCATGCTGCTCGTGCGCTTGTTGGTACGGGTTTTCTTGCCCTTGGTCTGCCAGCCCCACGGGGACACCGGGTGCGGGTTGCCCTGTCCGGGCTTGCCCTCTCCGCCGCCGTGCGGGTGATCGACCGGATTCATCACGACGCCGCGCACCGTCGGGCGCACGCCGCGCCAGCGCTTTGCGCCCGCCTTGCCGTACTTGCGCAGGTTATGCTCGTCGTTGCTGACCTCGCCGATCGTCGCGCGGCAGTCGATGTGGACCTTGCGCGTCTCGGTCGACTTCATGCGGATGTAGGCGTGCAGCCCCTCGCGCGCGGTGTACTGCACCGAACCGCCAGCACTGCGCGCCAGCTGGCCGCCCTTGCCGGGCTTCAGCTCGACGTTGTGCACGGTCGTGCCGACCGGAATGTGACGCAGCGGCAGCGCATTGCCCACCTTGATGGGCGAGTCGACACCCGAGCGCACCTCATCGCCGACGGCGAGGCCCTTTGGCGCGAGGATGTAGCGGCGATCGCCGTCGAGATACTTCACGAGCGCGATATGGCCGGTGCGGTTCGGATCGTACTCGACGCGCTCGACCACGCCCTGCACGCCGTCCTTGTCGCGCTTCCAGTCGATCAGGCGGTACTTCTGCCGCGACCCGCCGCCCTGATGGCGTGTCGTGATACGGCCCTGGTTGTTGCGGCCGGCATTTTTCTTCTGCTTCGTGGTCAGCGGCTCGTACGGGCCGCCCTTCCACAGCTGGGACTTGTCGATCTTGACGACGAAACGCGTGCCAGGCGACGTCGGCTTCATCTTGATGAGCGCCATGATTCCTGTCCTTACGCTTTCGGCTTCGCTTCGAGATCGATCGTCTGGCCCGCAGCGAGACTCACGTAGGCCTTCTTCCAGTCCTGCGTGCGGCCGGGGGTCTTGCCGAACCGGCGCGCCTTGCCCGGCTCGTTGACGACCTGCACGCCCGCCACCTTCACCTCGAACATCAGTTCGACAGCGGCGCGGATCTGCGGCTTGGTCGCCGTGCGGCGCACGCGAAACGCGTACTGGTTGTGGTTCTGCATGGCGAGCGACGTCTTCTCGGTGACGTGCGGTGCCAGCAGGATGTTCATCAATTGTTCCTTGCCAATCACTGCAGGCGCTCCTCGATCAACTTCACGGCGCCGATGGTCATCAGCACCTTGTCGTGGGTCGCGAGTGCGAGCGGGTTGAGCGCCGCAGCCGGCAGCACCTCGACGTTCGGCAGATTGCGCGCCGCGAGATGGAGCTTCTCGTCGATCGCCTCGACGACGATCAGCACGTTGGCAAGCGCAAGGTTCTTCAATTCGTTGACGAGCAGCTTCGTTTTCGGCGCCTCGAGCACGAGCGACTGCGTGACGACCAGGCGATCCTGACGCACGAGTTCGGAAAGCATGGCGCGCATCGCGCCGCGGTACATCTTGCGGTTGACCTTCTGCTCGAAGCTGCGGGGCTTCGCCGCGAAAGTCACGCCACCGCCGACCCAGATCGGGCTGCGGCTCGAGCCGGCGCGCGCCTGGCCGCTACCCTTCTGCGCGTGCGGTTTCTTGCCGCCGCCGCGCACTTCGGCGCGCGACTTCTGCGCCTTGGTTCCCGACCGGCCGGCGTTGCGATACGCCGTGATGACCTGGTGTACCAGCGCCGGGTTGAATTCATGGCCGAACGTGCCGGCGGAGAGCTCGAGCTCCGTCGCGTTCTGGCCGCTGCCTGCCACCTTGAGCTTCATGAGTGTCAGTCCTTACTTCTTCGCCGCGGCTTTCTTGTCGCCCGCCTTGTTCGGCGTGAGCGTCTTCCTGTTCGCGGCGCGCGCGGCCTTGACCGACGGGCGCACGATCACCTGGCCACCCTCGGAGCCCGGCACCGCACCCCGGACAAGGATCAGGTTGCGCTCGGCGTCAATCTCGACTACGCGCAGGTTCTCGGTCGTGCGCCGCTCGCCGCCCATCCGGCCGGACATGCGCTTGCCCGCGAACACGCGACCCGGCGTCTGGCGCTGGCCGATCGAACCCGGCGTGCGGTGTGAAACCGAGACGCCGTGGGTCTGGTTGTGGCCGCCGAAATTGTGCCGCTTCATGGTGCCCGCGTAGCCCTTGCCGATGGTCGTGCCGGTGACGTCCACCACCTGGCCTGCCTTGAAGTGGTCGGCCTTGAACTCGGCGCCGACGGCAACGTCCGCGATATCCTTGCCCTCAAGCCGGAACTCGACGAGCGCCCTGCCGGGAGCCGAGTTCGCCTTGGCATAGTGGCCGGCGACGGCCTTCGTCAGCAGCTGGGGGCGCTTCGAACCGTAAGCAACCTGCACGGCACGATAGCCATCCTTCTCGCTCGTCTTAACCTGGGTGACGCGGTTGGGCAGAACCTCGATCACGGTGACGGGCACGGTTTCGCCCGCTGTCGTGAACACCCGCGTCATGCCGACCTTGCGGCCGACCAGACCAATAGCCATGGGCCTATTCCTCGTTAAAATCACCGCCGGCCACTGCGATTGGTGGTCGGCACCGGGACCTCGGGAGGGGAAGACTCGTGCATCCGGCCGCGTTGGCGGCCTTCTGGATACTCGAGTGGTCTTGGCGTTCCCGCCAACCTCGCCCGAAGCCGCTTGTCGAGTTCGGCGGAGCTCACGCCCCACCGGCGGCGCCCTCACTGCATCCCCGAAGAGGAGAATGCGATGTGGGCCAAAAAAGGCCGCCCATTATAGCGGTGGCGTGGCGGCGCGCAAGTGCTCGCGGCGCTCCGGGCGGCGGGCAAAGGGCCACGGGCAATGGGCAATGGGCAAGACGCGCTTCGCCGGGCGGGTCGGATGCCGACAAGGCCACCCTGTTCCTGTGTGATCCGCAATGGCGCGATCGTGAGGTTCGGGGTTGGTCGTGTGCAGTGGCTTCGCTCTGCGCTATGGCCCCGCTGCTCCTCAGCGGCTCCGTGACAGGCGCAAGCCGTCGCGCATGTTGAGCCCCAACAGCGTGATATTGACCGCGCCGGCGATGAGTTCCACGACCTGCACTGCGTAAAACCCGGTGTCGAATGCCCCGGCCTGCGCTTTGGCGGCAAGGTAGAGCGCCGCCGGGATCAGGATCAGGATGCCGTTCGCGGCGATGAAGGGCATACGCCTCTTCTTGGTCACGATCAGCGGCGCACGCGCCCTGGCGCCCAGCCGGAATCCCGTCCCGCCCACCGCCATCAGCGCCGGAATCAGGATGATGAAGCCCCAGGGAATCAGCGTCTTGACCATGGTGACGGTGGCCGGACCGGTGAACAGCTCTGAAATTGCGGTCGAGAGCCAGAACAGCAGGATCATCAACAGGGCAATGGCGCCAGCGATGGGGTGAATGGTCCTGATCATGATTCTGCTCCGTGACGAAACTACCAGATAGCTTGCTATGTATCATAACATAGCAAGCTATGCACAAGTGGAAGAATCAATCGGCGGGATATCTCGTCAATCATGTCGGTCGCATCTTTGCGCGTGGTCTTGCGACAGCGATCCGGCCGCTGGGGCTGACCATCGGCGCCTTCCCGGCACTGTTGGAGCTCTGGGAGACGGACGGCCTGACCCAGTCTCAGCTGGTCGAGCGCCTCGACATCGAGCAGGCGACCATGGCCAACACGGTAGCGCGCATGGAGCGCGACGGGCTGATCACCAGACGAAGCAGCGAAACCGACCGCCGCGTGCAGAACATCTTTCTGAGCCCGCCCGCCCGCAAGCTGCAGGCCCCGGCGATTGAAGCTGCAAGCGGCGTGAATGCCGCGCTGCTGGCCTGCCTCAGCAAGGACGAGCGCCGCCAGTTCCTCGCCCTGATGCAGAAGATCATCGTCGCACAAACACGCGAGGCGGACGGCTGATCCGGGTCTTTCCGGCGCAGCGCCGGTATTTGGAGGAGGCTGCGCGATGGACAGGGCAAGCCGTTTTCGGTCCGATACCTGATGAAGACTGAGTTGCGTCGCGACATGGCCAGTGGATGCACTGAACCGGTGCACATCTCCCCGGCCCGGACATTGACCCGGCTGATGAAGTACCGGAAGTTCCGTGTCTGCCCTCGACTGGCACGCGGGCAGGTTCGGCCGTCTGGCTCACGCGATCCAGGAGCTGGCAGCGCACGACCTCGCTTGCACCACTCTCGATCCCCTCTGCAAACACAAAAAGGATCCAGCGTAGCTGGTGGTTGTGCTACCTCAGGCACTGGACCGACATCGCGCAAATTTCGCAGTCCATATAATCGGCTAAGATCAGCCGCCAAGGAGGCTGCGCATGGAACACGTGATCCAGTTGCACATCGAGAAGCTGCCCGAAGGCGTCTATCTCGCCACCAGCGACGACGTGCAAGGTTTGATCGCCCAGGGCAGGACGATTCAGGAGACCATCGAGATCGCCCGCGATGTCGCCAAGAAGCTCATCGAGGCGCAGGCCGGCACGCGGCTGCCCACCGTCGCCGAGTCGTTCGATTACCCGGTGATCGTCGCCATCTGATGGGGCGGCTCGGCGGCTTTCGCTATCGCGACATCACCCGGCGACTGAAGGCGCTCGGGTTCCAGTTCCATCGCCAAGCCGCAGGGAGCCATGAGATCTGGCATCACCCGGCCACGAACCGCTACACCACCATCCCCAACCATCCCGGCGACATGCCCGAGGGCACGCTGCGCGCCATCCTCAAGCAGGCCGGCATCGAGCCGGAGGTGTTCCTGCAGAAGAAGTAGTCGCGAGGATTCCTCGCAGCTCATCACCAAGCAAGGCCTCCAAGCGCGCTTGCCAAGCAAACCACTCCTGCCAGAACAACTATCGCGAGAACGGGTAGCGGCGTTCGCTCCGCAATGGCAAAAGCGGTCACTGCCTCAACAGCCTGGCTCCGTCCCTTTCCAATTGCCGGCAACAGCAAAGCGGCTAAGGGCGCCAAGATCGCCACGCCCACCACGAGAAACAAGTGCCTCCAGCTTGTCGAAGGAAAATGCCCCGCCTTGAAGAGATAGACGCCAATCAAGATCGTCCCTATAAACAGGACATTGGCAACAACAATGCTGGCGCGATACTGGGATAGCAACTGTTCTGCGCCCTTTCCCTTGTAGGCATCCGGCACATACCGAGCCCATCGCTTCATGAGCCAAAGCGACAGCAGCCCGCCGATGGTCCCCGTAATGATGGGCCTGAGTGTTTCCAGATCCATCAGCGCGTACACCCACCACCAGCATTCTGGTTCGTGGTACAGGTCGGTGGGGGTGGGGGCGGCGGTGTAGGCGCAGGGGAATTGGGTGCATTGGAGCCCGCCGCTCCCGGAGTCACCGGCGGCGTCACCTCCTGCACCGTCTTCTTGACGATTTGATGGACGGTCGCAGTTCCCGCTGCGTCGGCCGCTTCGCGACCGGCCGCCTTGATCTTGTCAGCATGAGCGGCCATGCGTTGCTCAAGCTTTGCCGCGCGATTGGCAGTTCTCGCCGACTGCTGCGCCAATGTCCTCGTCGCCTTGACGCTATTCGCGACAACCTTCGCACTCGTCGCGCCCGTCTTGATTGCATTACCGATGCCGGGAATCACCGCAGACACTGCGCCCGCCACAAGTACGTCACCAACATCGACGTTGCTCAGCGCTTCACCAAAATCCTGGCCTGATGCCATGTTGGTCCCGACTTGAACAGCGGTCTCAAATGCAGCGCCGATCACAAAACCGACTATCCCAAACTCGCCCGTTGGATCCGTCTTGTTCGCCGGATCATTGCCGACATATGTGTAGAGGTTGAAGTCATCGTCAAGTCGCTCCGATGCACGATCGCCGTACACGCTGGCGATTCGCCCAATAGGCTCCGCTGTTTGGCTGTTCAGGCGCGGCTTTGCAAACAACAACAGCCCGCACCGCGAATACTCAGCAGCTCTTCGCGCCGTGCACACCCGCATCTGCGAGCGCTTGCTCAACTGCTTGCTGTGTTACCTGAGGCGGCAGCGCGACGCGAATGGATTCGGGTCTTTTCATCCTGAGCACCAGGACCTGGAACTCTCTATCTGCAATCGGACGCATCTCCCAGCCCCAAGCTTTGGATTGATCGATTGCGCCATCTTCGCGCTCCCACATAGAAGTGAGTGGTTGTGATGCGAACACTGGGAATCAGTAGAAAAAGCGCCCACTGAAGGAGAGCGATCGCAACGGCCAGTCCGATAAACAGCAGGAGAGCTGTCCAGAACGGCATGACCCGCGCCCCCGCCGCGAGCGCAAGTGTCCAGATAGCGCACATGATGAGGACTACAGGCAATCCTTCGACAAACAGATCTGCAATGAAGAGACGCCGAAGGCCACCTGAGATGCGTGCCAGGATAAGCCGAGCCCCTGGCGGCTCTGACCATTGGAGAAGTTGCGTTCCAAACATCGGAATATCCTATTGCGGCGCCCCTCATCAACAACTGTTTGTCTTGCTGTCCTTGATGCAGGGCGGCTTCATTGACGGACTCTGAGGCACGGGTTGACTGGTCGGAGTCGGTCGCGCTGCTGCCTCAGCGCCTGTGTTGATCGCGTTCTCGACGAGGTTCTCGGCAATTCTGCCCGCGGCTCGCGCGGCGCCTTGCGCAACGCCGGGACCCGAGGCAGCCGCTCGCGCGCTGGCGCCAGCGACTTGCCCGGCGCCTTGGGCGGCAGGCGCGAGGTTTTGTAGTGCCGCGCCCGTTGCCGCGCCGGCAATAACTTCAGTTCTCGTCGGGAGCGTGCCCCGGTCGACGCCTGACTACACCGTTGCGCCGGCCACCCCAGCAACAGCTCCACCAGCGGTGTTGATTGCAATGGCCGAAGTAGCGCCTCCGATCGTGCCGCCTGCCGCAGCGGATGCGGCGAGATTCATCGTCAGCCCGCCCACAGCACCTGCAGCGGCAGCACCAAGGGCGCCGCCTAAGGTCGGCTCGCCTCCCACCGCAGCAGTCGCGACAAAGTAGCTGGTCGCACCGACCACCGCACCGATCCCGGCTGTGACGCACGGAATACAGAATTCCCCGGTGGGATCTATATTGTTCAGCGGATCGTTCCCGACATAGGCATAGAGGTTGAAGTCATCGGCAAATTGACAGCTTCTTGACCGGTCGTCTCGTTTTAGAACTACGCTCCCCGGCTGTTCAGAATAACAAATAGAGACAGCACAAGGACGACGGCCGTAACTGCAACGCTGATTGCGATGGAAAGCGACCAGCGCCACGATGGAGCGATCTCCCACGTCCTCCAGGCGATATTTCCGCTCACCACCACTGCCAGCGCAAGTCCCGCGATCAATACGGAGTACGTCCGTCGATCATCGAAGTATCTTGGGAGCACGAAAATGTAGACCATCGAAATGAGCGCTACTATCACGGCGGCTGCAACCAGCTCCACCACTACAAACTTGACGATGGCACGCATCGACGGCACTCCGGATCCCTTGTCATCGTCACTAGTTGGTGCACTTCCCATGCGCGTCGCAGGTAATCGTTTTCGGGATTCGAGATCCAGTCTGAGTGATTGTCCCGGTGACGGTGCCATTTGAGTTCACCTTTACGGAGTCATATCCCTTCGCGGCGGCCGTTTGTTTTTCGAGAGCCTGAACCGATTTCGCAGTTCCGATCAGCTTGTCCGCCTCTGTCTTGCAGTTATCGAAGAGAATCTTGTTCGTGTGCTCGTTCTCGTCCTTGTTAAGCAAGTCGAATGCCTTCCGAACGTAAGGATCCAGCTTATCGTCGCCGACCTGCTCTGCCCAGCCTTTGTCGATCGCCTCTCGAGCCGTCTTCAAATCGAGCGTCTGGTCAATATTCCAACCGTTCAGGTTGGCGTCATTTCCCCAACTGTATGTGTGATCGAGCGTCCCCCTCGCGTTCGTAGTGACGATAAACGTGTGTGTGATCGGATTCCATCTTCGATTCGCATCGTCACCAAATCTCGCAAGATCACGGTTGATCTTGTAGGTTGCGAGACCTGTTGGATCGATTCCGTTCAGCGGATCATTGCCGACATAGGCATAGAGGTTGAAGTCATCCTCATACCCGATCGGATCGGTCTGCAGAAACCGCCCGAGCCGCGGGTGATAGAAGCGCGCCTTGTAGTAGAGCAGGCCCAGCTCGGGGAGCGCCGCCTGGCCCGTGTACTGAAAGCGCCCGCTGTTGGCGGCGCCGGGCACCCCGTAGGCGTCGTAGGTGTTCTGCTGCAGCAGGGCGCCCGCGGCCGTGGAGGCCGCCACGATCGAGCCCTGGTGATCGGCGTGCAGGTAGCGGCGGGTGGCACCGGACACCGTTGCTCCCTCGTACCACAGCAGCGGCTCATCGACGCCGGCGCCGTGCACGTAGCGGCGCAGCAGCGTGCCGCTGCTCGCGTACTCGCCGATCAGCCGGTCCCCGTCGTAGAGAAAGCGGGTGACGCCGGCGGAGATGCTGGCCTCCCACAGCCGCCCGAGCGGGTCGTAGGTGAGCGTGGCGCTCTGGGCGCCACTCACGCTGACGAGCCGGTTCTCGGTGTCGTAGCCGAAGCTGCTCGCCCCATCGCCCGTGAGATTCCCGTTGGCGTCCCAGCTGTGGGTCGCCCCGCCGACCGCGGTGTACTGGTTCAGTCCGTTCACCGTGTAGCTGCGAATCGAGGAGACGGGCGCGAACTCATAGGCGCTGTTCGACACCACGCGGGTGAGGATCTGGCTCGCGGGATTGAAAGCAAATCCGAAGGA
>CAUJHX010000028.1 GCA_963204795.1 Pseudomonadota bacterium
TGACCGGAGAAGGTCGAAAGTAGGCAGGTTGTAGCGGAGACGGGAGTAGTCTACGATCCGCTAAGTCTTTGAAAAACCAAGTCCGGCGTGTTTGGTAGTACATGAGCGCAATCATGTACCGCTGCTCCGAAGGCAGGGGTCACTGGTTCGAATCCAGTCGGGCGCGCCAATTTCCCTTGCAGATGCGGGATTCGGAACAGTGGCCATCGGTGATCGGGCCGGATGCGAAGCAGCCACCCTCCGATCCGCGCCCTCCGTCGAATCACCCCGCTTCCGCTATTTCTCGAATCGCGCCTCTCGATGCCACCGCAGGTAAGTCGGATGCGGCCGCAATTCCCGCCTCTCCGGAACACGGATCTTCCTGCCCTCCTGAACCAGGGGCACCAGCTCCGCAGAAACTCCTTTCTTCGCGACCAGCAGCCGGAACGAATCGTCGACTGAAATCAGCCCACGGTCGAACATCCAGTGCACCGTCGCGGTCAGGGCGAGGCCGTTGCGCACCGTGTCTGGCCCGTGCGCCTCAACGGCCTGGATGTGGGCGGCCTGCACTTCCGGTCTTCCTCCACCATTGAGCAGACAAAGCCCGGTCACGGCGCAGGTATTCCCGTAGGCCTCGCGGACATGCCGCCGAAACGCTTCGTCGCGGAAGGGGCGGTTGACGACCTGCGCTATCAACGGTCTTTCCACGGACTCGGGCGCTGGATCGCTGGCGCAGTCCGCGATTTCCCAAGGTTGCAGCTCCCGCTCGAAGCCCTGCGCCACGATGTAGTCGAACTCCAGGTAGTCGGACAGATAAGCGTAATAGTGGTCGGGTTGCTGTTCGTCAGGTTCGATGCGTACTACCCGCGCCATCGCGAAATAGGACTGGCGACCTGTGCTGCTGGAAACACCTTCGGTCCGTCGAGGCTCGTAATAGAGTACCCAGTCACCTACCGCCTGCTCGACGACCCGCAAATAGGTTTTCGGAAAGTGGTATCGGATTTCGGGCTGGTCGTCGTACTCGGAACTGGCAGAGTAGGTGAAGACTGCGTTCGGCATGTCGTGCGCTTACCTCAAGAGGGCAACTGGGCCTTTTGCCCCGACTTGTTCCATCAACGTCGCAAGTTTCCATCCGCACAGACACATGAACGCCTGGTCCAGCAATTCCTTGCCCGCTTCATCGGCCGAGAGGTAGACGTTCGCCAATCTCCCGGATTGATCGTAGTCGTCATTCGCTATCGCATCGAATATTTGGGAAACGAGCTGACTATATTGGTCGCTCATAGGCGCCACCCTCGCGCGAAGATCTCCAGAAACAGGATTTGCCCCTGCCGGCAAATCGTACCCCGTGGTGGGTGCAATAATGGCTCCATTCTTGGAGCGCCTCCAGGTCGGAGTTTCCGGCTACCCGAAAGCTGCGAGGCACGCGCGACAGATCCCGACTGTCCGGTCGACCGTCGCACGCGCCTCGGCGCCCCATTGCAGGTCCTGCGGAACAACGAGTGCATCCAGCGCCCGCGGCATGCGTTCGAGTACATCATCGATGATGGCTTGGGCATCACCGGCACGCAGGCCGGAGAGCGTCGCCAGCCCCACGAAGTCAGAGCGGCGCAAGCGCTCGTCCTTGCCCCCCAGCTTCAACGCCATGCGGTCATGGAGCAGACCCGGGAATACGCGCGTGGTAAGTGTGTCGTAGACCGGCGCGAGGCCCACCGTCCGGAACGCGCGGTCGCCGCTGTACCCGGTCTTCAGGAGCGCGATGTTCTTCAGGTGCATGTCGCCATCGGCTATCAGCCATGCAAACAAGACGCGGCGCAGCAGCGTGAGCAGATCCTCGTCGGGAGAAGTCGACAACGCGCGTACTGCCCTCGCCACGCGCTCGATGGTTCCCGTGTACTTCTCGTGAGGCTCGAGGTCCAGTACCGAGCACATGTCCTCCATCGCCAGCCATCGGGGATCGCCGGCCCGTTCACGAATGTCGAAACGCTCCACGACCAATGCCGGCGACATGCCGTCCGGCATGCGCAGGAGAACGGCATCCGGCACGGTGAGACCGACACCGCGAGCCAGTGTCAGCCCGATCCACTCGACCAGCGGCAGCGACTCGAATCCGCTTGTTCCGGCGGGCTTGAGGATGTGCGTGAATGGCAACTCGACGCTCGGAGAAAGCCTTCCCTCCGCATCAAGGTGCATGGGAGCCTTGATCTGCACGCCGGAGAGGCGGGGCGTCTCCGCACTTTCAAACAGCGCGGCGAGCCGGTGCTCGAAATCCCCCTCGATGGTGCTTCTTCCCGGGCCCGCGTAGGTTCCCGTGAAGAGGCCGTCCGCGCTGAATCGCGCCAGCCTGTTCACGAGAAGATCGGCGGGAAGCCGCGCCAGTTCCTCCGGCGTTGCCGCGACAGTAATGCTCGACATGTAGCGCCTGCCGGAACGCAGGAGCGCGCGCTCGTTGCTGCCGTCCTTCAGCACGGATTTCAGCCAGCCTTCCGGCAGCAACGACACGATGAAGGGCGGCAGCTTTCCGGGCACCGTCTGGCGCACGATCTGCGGCAGCGCCGGTTCCTCCTGCTTCGCCGACCAGCGCCACTCGAAACCGTCGTGCGCCAGCATGCCGATGGTGCGCCCATGCCACGCCACGTGGAGATCGAACGCCGCCTCGTTCCTTGCGGTATGCCCCGTAGGTCGATGCAACAGGAACTTCTCGGCCCCCTCGCCTTCCCGATACCACCCGTTCTCGCGCGCGAGCGCCCACACGGCATCGCTGGCCGCCTTGGGATTGCCGTACTCCTCGACGAGACGTGCCGCTATCGCCTCGCGCATGTCCGTATCGATCGAGGCGGCGTGTTCACTGCGCAGGCGGAAGGCTTCGAGGAACCGCTGGCGAAGGGCCGAGACGGAAACACCAAATTCCCCCATGCTGTCCGCCACGATGGCATTGGCCACCGACGGGTGCGCTGGCGCCTTGTTCTGGACGATCTCCAGGGAGCGCATCCGCGTGCGCTGGACACGCCGCCCGGACAGGTACAGGCGGCCATCGCGGTTGGGCCCGAGCAGAACGGCGCTCGCGCCGGACAGGTATGCCCTGGGATACAGGTAGCGGGCAATCCGGACGGCGTGCATCAGGACCGTCCGGTCGATGTCGTCATCCGCATCTACATAGACGCCCCGCATGAGCTGGACGAGCTTCCCTGTCCCCGCCAGGTAGTGACTGCGGGTCTTGTCGATCGTCTCACCGACCAGCCGGAGGGGCATTATCTAACTTTTACGTGTTTCAGATACGCGAAAGTTAGTCTACAAGGCCCCGCAGCGCAACAGTTTTCCAACTTGCAGCCTTGGGCGCCGGTTACGGGCCAAGGTGACGAGCGACGTTGGGCACCCTGCCGGACGAGCGGATTTGCGGCACTTCGACCCACTGGCTCGAACCCGGGTCGGGCGGCCGCTCGATGGCGCGAACCAATGCGTCGATCATCTGCGCGCGCGCCGCCAGCCCAAGACGCCTCGCGCCCGCGCGCGGCTGCATGCGCCCTGGCAGGGCAAGGATCCCGCGGGCAATGACCTGGCGGTTCTGCGCCAGCTCAACGAGAGCTACGTACGAGCTTTTCGCGAAGCGGATGTCGCATGGTATGACGCCCATCTCGCGCCCGACTTCGTCGTCGTGAACAACGATGGCTCCTACCACGACCGGGCGCGGGCGCTCGCGGAGTTCGCCGAGCCTTACTTCGCCACCTATATGCGCTCGTTCCCTGTCGACAAGGTGCGCATCCGCCGCTTCGGTGACGTCTGGCGCAAGCAGGCGGACGGCCGCTGGCTGTGCATCGCCGCGCACATCACGACGCACAAGCCACCGGCCTGAGGCAGCGGCAGCGCGCTATCATGCGGCACCGGCTGGAGACACTCACTGATGCTGCCGACCGAAGTGCGCTGGCGTTCGCGCGACGGCCTGACCCTTTTTGCGCGTGACCATTCGCCCGGCACGGTGCCCGGCCCCGCGGACGCCGCGTCGCGCCTGCCCGTCGTCTGCATCCCCGGCCTCACGCGCAACTCGCTCGACTTCGATCAGGTCGCACCGTGGATCGCCAGCCTTGGCCGGCGCGTGCTCGCTGTCGATCTGCGCGGGCGCGGCGAGTCCGATCGCGATCCGAACCCGCGTCACTACAAGCCACCCACCTATGCGGACGATCTCGCCGGGCTGCTCGTGCATCTCGCGATCCCGCGTGCGATCTTCGTCGGTACCTCGCTCGGCGGCCTCGTCTCGATGGCCTTCGCCGTGCGCCATCCACGCCTGCTTGCGGGCGCGGTGCTGAACGACGTCGGACCCGAGATCGATCCGGCAGGGGCAGCGCGCATCCGGAGCTACGTCGGCAAAGCGCCGCCGATCGAAAGCTGGGAGGGCGCGGTCGCCTACGCGAAGCTGATCAACGGGGCGGCACTGCCGCACTATTCCGACGCCGACTGGGACACGATGGCGCGCCGCATGTTCCGGCGAAGCGCAGCGGGCCCGCCGCAGCTCAACTATGACCCGAGGATCCTGCAGCCCGTGGGCCCGATCGCGATGCGCATCGCGCAGTGGCTCGCCTGGGGCGCCTTCCGGAAATTGGCGTACAGGAGGCCGCTCCTCCTGCTGCGCGGCGCGCAGAGCGACATTCTCGCGCCCCGCACCGTCGCACGGATGCGCCGCGCCGCGCCCGCCATGCACTACAGCGAAATTCCGGGGGTCGGCCATGCGCCGATGCTCTCGGAACCGGCAGCGCGGACAGCGCTGCAGGCGTTTCTGGCCGAGGCGCCATAGAGACGTGACGCCATCCTGGCCTGCCGCGTGTATATAATGGGGGGATCGTGAGCAAACAAGACTCGCACTTCATCAACGTGTTCGGCCTCGTCCTCGGCATCCTGATCGCCATCGGGATCGTGCTGTTCGGGGTCGCCCGCGCGGTCGGCAATTCGACCCAGCGCAAGGAAGTACAGCAGGAAGATCTCTACGTGAAGGCCGTCGAGGCACGCGTGGCGCCGCCTGTGCGCATCGCCGTGGCCGGAGCTGACAATGCGGCGCTCGCAATCGAGGCGCCGACGACGAGCGCCGCCCCGACGATGTCAATCCCGGCGGACGGCGTCGCCCTGTACGACGCCGCCTGTCACACCTGCCACGGCCCCGGAATCGCCGGCGCACCGAAGATCGGCGACAAGGCTGCCTGGGCGCCCCGCATCGCGCAGGGCACCGCGACGCTCTACAAACATGCCATCGAAGGCTTCACCGGCCAGCACGGCGTGATGCCACCGAAGGGTGGCCGTACCGACCTGCCCGACGCCCTGATCGAGCAAGGCGTCGATTACATGGTCGGCCAGTCGCGTTAGGCTCGGCCGACCGACGTCTGGCGAATCCCTTCTTCCCATCCGCGCCGCAGCTGGATTGCTTCGGCGAGATGCTCCGGCGCGATACGCTCGCACTCGCCAAGATCAGCGATCGTGCGTGCGACCCGCAGGATCCGGTGCTGACTGCGTGCCGAGAGCGCCAGCCGTTGCCGGCTCGCGGCCATGAGTGAATGGCACGCCGGCGACAGTGCGCAGTGCACGGCGAGTTCGCGCACCGCGAGCTGCGCATTGAGTCTCCCGGCCCGCTCCAGCTGACGCGCGCGCGCCGCAGCCACTGTACGGGCGAGCGCAGCACTCGAGGCTTCGTCGTCCGCTGGCTCCTCGCAAACCGAACCGGTCACCCGCGGCACGAGGACGCGCAGGTCCAGCCGGTCGAGCAGCGGGCCGGAGAGGCGGCCCCGATAGCGTTCGACGTCTCGGGGCGAGCAGTGGCAGTGCCCCGATTCATCACCCAGAAACCCGCAGGGGCAGGGGTTCATTGCGGCGACGAACTGGAAGCGCGCGGGGTACTGGAACTCGAATGCGGCCCGCGTGATCGCAATGCGGCCGTTCTCGAGCGGCTCGCGCAGGCTTTCGAGCACACGCCGGTCGAACTCGGGCAGCTCGTCGAGAAACAGCACGCCGAGATGCGCGAGCGTGACTTCGCCCGGGCGCGCACGCGACCCGCCACCCACGATCGAATGCGCCGACGCGGTGTGGTGCGGACTGCGAAACGGCCGGTGACCCCAGTTCGCGCGCTCCACGATGCGCCCCCCGACCGAAGCGATGGTGGCGACTTCAAGCGCGTCGGCGGGCCCGAGTGGCGGGAGAAGCCCCGGGAGACGCTGCGCGAGCATGGTCTTGCCACTGCCGGGTGGGCCGACGAGCAAAACGCTGTGCGAACCCGCGGCCGCGACGGTGAGCGCACGTTTCGCCACGCACTGACCACGCACATCACGCAGGTCAAGCCCGGATACGGCATCGCCCGCGGTCGCCTCAGCGCTCGCGACAGCCGCTGGAAGCGTGCCTGCCTCGCACAGGATCTGCGCCGGCCGCTGACAGGCGGTCGCGTCACCGGCAATCCAGTCACACACTTCGCGCAGATGCGCCGCGCCCGCGACGCGCGGCGCAGCCATGGCGGCTTCCCACGCGTTCGCCTTCGGCACGACGATGTCGTGGCCCGCCACTGCCGCATGGGCGGCGGCCGGCAACAATCCGTGCACGGCACGCAATTCGCCGCCGAGGCCGAGTTCGCCGTAGAGCTCGCAGGCCTCGAGAGCCCGCCCGACGCGCAGCTGATGTGACGCGAGCAGGATGCCGATCGCGATTGGCAGGTCGTAGCGGCCGCCCTCCTTCGGAAGGTCCGCCGGCGCGAGATTGACGGTGATGCGCCCGGCCGGCAGCTCGTATCCGCAACAGGCGAGGGCCGCGCGCACGCGCTCACGGCTTTCGCGCACGGCCGCCGCAGGAAGCCCCACTATCGTGAAATTCGGCAACCCCGCGCCGAGGTGCACTTCGACCTCGACGAGCGGCGCGCCGAGCCCCACCTGCGCGCGGCAGGCGACGCGTGCGACATCGGTCGTGTCAGCCGTCGCCACCGGTCGCACGGCCCTCGAGTGCCGCCACCTGCGCCTCCAGGGCTTCGAGTTTCGCGCGGGTGCGCTCGAGCACGCGGGTCTGCGCGTCGAATTCATCGCGCGTCACGAGGTCGAGACGCGCAAGGTTGGCACGCAGTACGGCGCGGAAATTCGTTTCGAGATCGCGCTGCAGGGTGCGAACCCCGGTGGGGAGCGACTCGAGCAGGCGCTTCGCGAGTTCATCGAGCTGAATGCGATCCATGTTGCCCTCAATTGACGCACATCGTTGCCGCGCGGCCCCAGGACGGTGCAGAAAAGGTGCCGCGGGGCACGCAGCCGTACATTTTTCGTGCCCTGCCGGGCTGGCATGAAAGCTGCACTTGCTCTGCGTGACCGGGCAAGGATACGCGCGAGGAGCTCGAGGGTCTTCACGCATTTCCCGCCGGGATCGCCGGAAACAGGAGGATGTCAAACGTGGGAGTCGTCGCATGCGGGTAACCAGGGTCTTTTCAGCCATCATTGCCCCCCTCGCGGCGCTGCCGCTCGCCTCCTTCGCGCAGGATGCGCCGTTGCCCGTGCCCGACAAGGCCGACACCGTCTGGATGATGGTCTCCACGCTGCTCGTGATCCTGATGGCGGCGCCGGGTCTCGCGCTCTTCTACGGCGGCATGGTGCGCGCGAAGAACATGCTGTCCGTGCTGATGCAGGTATTCGTCGTCTTCTCACTGATCGTCGTGCTCTGGACGGTCTATGGCTACAGCCTCGCGTTCACGGGTACCGGACAGTGGATCGGCGGCATCGAGCGCCTCTTCCTCGCGGGAATCACGCCGGCTTCCACGGCCGCAACCTTCACCGAGGGCGTGGTGATTCCCGAGTTCGTGTTCGTCGCCTTCCAGGCGACTTTCGCCGCGATCACGGCCTGCCTCATCGTCGGCTCGTTCGCCGAGCGCGTGAAATTCTCTGCCGTGCTGATCTTCATGGTGGTCTGGTTCACCTTCTGCTATCTGCCGATCGCGCGCATGGTCTGGTACGGCGAGGGCTTCATGTTCAAGCGGGGCGCACTCGATTTTGCGGGCGGCACCGTGGTGCATATCAATGCAGGCGTCGCAGGTCTCGTCGGCGCGCTGGTCGTCGGCAAGCGCATCGGCTACGGCACCGTCGCAATGGCGCCGCACAACCTGCCGATGGTGATGATCGGCGCTTCGCTCCTGTGGGTCGGCTGGTTCGGCTTCAATGTCGGCTCGAACCTCGAGTCGAGTCCACTCACGGGCCTCGTGTTCATCAACACGTTCGTGGCCACGGCCGCGGCGGTCATGGCGTGGACGATCGGCGAGTGGATCCATCGCGGCCAGCCCACCATGCTCGGCGCCGCGTCGGGCGCAGTCGCCGGACTCGTCGCCATCACACCTTCCTGCGGCTTCGTGGGCGTGGGCGGCGCGCTCGTTCTCGGTCTGCTCGCCGGTTTCGCGTGCCTCTGGGCTGTAGCCAGCTTCAAGGTGTGGGCGGGCTACGACGACTCGCTCGATGTGTTCGGCGTGCACGCGGTGGGCGGCATCGTCGGCGCGATCCTGACGGGTGTACTCGTATCACCCCGTCTCGGCGGCACGGGGCTCGCTGACTATCACATGGGCCTCCAGGTGTGGACGCAGACGATGGGTGTGCTGATCACGGTTGGCTGGAGCGCGCTCGTCGCGTTCATCGGCTACAAGATCGCCGACCTCACCGTGGGCCTGCGCGTCAGCGAAGAGCAGGAACGGGAAGGCCTCGACACGACTTACCACGGGGAGAGGGCGTACCAGAACTAGCCGTCGCCTGCGATGCGTCGCAGCCCGGACGCATCGCAGATCGTCAGCTGTCCCCGGCAGGTCGCGAGCAAGCCGGCCTTCTGCCATGCCGCCAGCGCGCGACTCGCCGTGTACAGGGTCGTTCCCGAGAATTCGGCGACGTCCCGGCGCCGCAGCGGCAAGCCGATCGTGTGGCCGCCCGCTGTTTCACGGCCCGCCTGTGCAGCGAGCCTCAGCACGGCCAGTGCAAGACGCTGTTCGGCGCGCAGCGTCGTCAGTTCCCGCACGCGCTCCTGCAAGTGACCGAGCCTGGTGCCAAGCACGGCAATCAGATTGACCGCGATGCGCGGATGGCGATCGATGAGACGCAGCAGGTCCGCTTCGCTCCAGCTCAGCACGCTCGACGCTTGCGCTGCGATCGCATCGGCCGGCAAGCGATGATCGGTGAAGAGTGGCACGGTACCGAACATCTGGCCGGGGCCGATGAAGCGCAGGATGGCCTGGCGGCCGTTGCTGCCTGTCTGCACGATGCGAGCGCAGCCCGTGCTGATCGCCCAGGCGCGCGCCGCAGGGCCGCCCTGCGCGAAGATGACATCGCCCTTCGCGACACGCTGGACCCGCATCCTGCAGCACACCTCTTCCAGCGCATGGGCAGGTAGTGCCCGGAACAGGTCCAGCTGTCCGATGGATTCCATCGGTTGCCGTTTGTGCTGGAGCAAATCGAAGGGCATGGCTCCGTAGTATATGAGAATGACTCTCAATCGCAATTGCAACGAGCCCCACTATGGTCTTTCCTCACGCAACCCGGCTGTTGATCCTGACCGTGACCCTGGCGCCCGCCGCCGTCCTCTCCCAGTCGGCAACGCCGGGTGCGGTCCTCGAAGAAGTCACCGTGACGGCATCACGCAGCCCAGCCATGCAGCGGCTCGATGCTGCAGCCGGCGGAACCGCAATCGTCGCCTCGCGAGACTTGCCGGCCACGACAAATCTCACTCTCTCGCGTGCGCTCGCGGGCGTGCCCGGTGTGGTTGTCCAGGATTTCTTTGGTGGCAACGACCAGCCGCGCGTCCAGATCCGTGGTTCGGGCCTGCAGCAGAACCCGGTCGAACGCGGCGTGCTGATGCTGCGCAACGGCCTGCCGATCAATCGCGCGGACGGCTCTTATGTCGTCGGCTTCGCCAATCCGGGTGCGGCGGGGGCGGTCGAAGTCTACCGGGGTTACATGGCCAACCGGCTCGGCGCGACAGTGCTGGGCGGTGCACTCAACCTGATCTCGCCCACAGGACACGATGCGCCGGGCGTCGAGTTCGGAGCTGGCAGCGGGAGTTTCGGGCAGCGTGACCTGTCCGCGCGGTACGGCCATGAGCAGGCACGTTTCGACACGCTGCTGCACGGAAGTTTCAACGACCGGGAGGGCTATCGCGCCTACAACGCGTCGCGACACGCGAGCGTCGATGGCAATCTCGGCATGCGGGTCTCCGACACCTTGACGGTGCGCTTCTTCGCGAGCTTCGCGGATCTTGCCTTCGACGTCGCGGGGCCCCTGACCAGGGATGCGCTCGAGCGCAATCCGCGCAGGGTCTTTACCGGCCCGACCGTCACGCCGATGGGCGCGATCAATCCTGGCCCCAATGTCGTACGCGATCGCCCGTACCGGGAGGCCACGCAGTGGCAGGCGGGAGCACGCGCGACGCAGACCCTTGGCGCGCACATCGTCGACCTCGCGGTGGGCCACGCACTCACGGATGATCAATTCAATTTTCCGGTTTCCGCGGGCCTGCGCGTAACGGAAGGCGATGACACCACGGCGGTGGTGCGCTACGCGTTCAGACCGGACGTCGACCGTGCGCTGCCCTTCTTCGAGGCAACGGCGCAGTTTGTGACCGGCACCGCCGATCGGGAGTACTACCTGAACCTGGCGGGTCAGCGCGGGTCACCCTTTGGCCGCAATAGTCTCTCAGCAGAAACGATTACACTGCATGCCGGGTTCAATATCCCGATAGGAAGCCAGTTTACGCTCTCGCCCTCGGCATCCTGGGCGCGCGCCGTCCGCGACAATCACGATCGCTTTGGCCTGCCCATGCGACCGACAGCCGCATTCAGCCCGGTCAATCCTGCCATTGCGCTGCCACCGGGCGCAGTGCCTGCGGTCGACAACAGTTATGCACGCAACTATGAAGCCCTGAGCCCCGCGGTCGGGCTCGCCTGGCAGCCGTTCGACGATCACACCCTGTTCGTCGCGTACAGCCGCAGCTTCGAACCACCGACCCATGACGATTTGCTGGCCACGGTCGGTGGCACGCCCAACAGCAGCGCCGGTCGCCCCAATCCCGCCGACCCCACTCGTCCGGCTGCTGCCTTCGTGGCACCCGCACTCAAGGCCCAGCGTGCCACGACGATCGAGGCGGGCTGGCGTGGCCGCATCGCGAGCCTTTCCTGGGACGCGGTCGTGTATCGTTCGTCGATCGACGACGAACTGCTCAGCCTGCGCGACGCCGCCGGCGTCCCGCTCGGTGCCGCCAACGCGCCTCACACGCGCCACCTCGGTGTCGAAGCCGGTGTCGGTGCGCAGCTCTCGCAGACCGTGAGCGGCCGGATCGTCTACAGCTATCAGGATTTCCGGTTCCGGCGTGACCCGATGCGTGGCGACAATCATCTGGCCGGCGCCCCCCGTCACTGGGTGCACGGGACACTTGCCTGGCAGCCGACGATGCGCTGGAACGGCGAGGCCGCGGTACGCTGGAGCCCGGCGAAGATACCGGTCGACAACCTGAACACGCTCTTCAACGACCCCTATGCAACGCTCGACTTGCGGGTCGAGCGCCGCTTCGGCGAGTCCCTGACCGTGTTCGCCGAAATGAGCAATGTGTTCGACGAAACCTGGGCATCCTCGACACTGATCGTCGATCAGGCACGTCCCGATCAGGCGGTATTCCTGCCCGGTGACGGCCGCGCGCTCGGTTTCGGCGTCCGCTTGCAACTCTAGCTTCCGCCAACGAAAGGAATCTGCATGAAAAACCGTGCCGTGCGGCTCGCCGCTCTCGCCACTTTCGCCTCTCTGGCTTTGCCGGGACTTGCGACGGCCGACTCGACCCGGCTCGAACTCGACAAGCTGCGCTACGTGACCGTCTACGACGTAGCGCAGCAAGCGGTCCTCGCAGTCGACACGGCCGGGCGCCCACTCACCGCCCTCCTGCGTATCGCCAAGGGGCAGTTCGTGCCACCGCACGGCGCCGGGGGTCCGCTGCGCGTGCTGACGATCGTGTCGGGTACGTTGTCCTGGGGTGACGGTCACACCGTCGATGAAGCGGCGGAGCGCAGCTTCGGCCCCGGCAGCGTGATCGTCCTGCCCGCAGGCGGCGGTGAGCACTGGGCGGCGGCGCGCCACGACGATGTGCTGCTGCAGATTGTGGTCCTGCGCGAGGGCAAGCTGGCGCCGGAAGCGGCTGCGCAGCTCACACGCTGATGGATACCGCGCTCGCCCGCGCCCTGCACGTACTCGGGGTCGTCATCTGGATCGGCGGCGTCTCCATGGCGACTACCGTGGCACTCCCCGCGATCCGGCGCGGCGCCCTGGGCGCGGATCGCCTGCAGGCCTTCCAGACGTTCGAGGGCCGTTTCGTCTGGCAGGCGCGTACTGCCGTCATCGTCGTCGGCCTCACCGGCTTCTACATGATCGAGCGCTTCGGCATCTGGTGGCGCTTCGGCGACGGCCACTACTGGTGGATGCACGCGATGGTTGGCGTGTGGACATTGTTCATGCTGTTGCTCTTCGTGGGCGAGCCGTTCGTCCTGCACCGCTACTTCCCGCGCTGGGCGCAGCGATACCCCGAACGCGCTTTCGCCGTGCTCCATTACGTGCACGTGGTGCTGCTCGTGCTGAGCACGGTGACGGTACTGGGAGCCACGGCGGGCAGCCACGGCTGGCTGCCGTAAGCTCATCGCTTGCGGGCAGGGACCCTTGTTCCGGTCCCCGATCCTGGAAAGGCGCAGTCGGCGACGGAACTGCGGTCGAGGTCGGCAATGAACGCTTCGCTTGCCTGCGCAAGGCGTGACTTGAGCCGGCAACCAGGAGTCAGGAGGCAGTTTCCGCCATCGCTGCGGAAACATTCGACGAGCGCGTAGCGCTGCTCGAGGTAGCGCACCACTTCGCCGAGTCCGATCTTGTCCGGAGCGCGCGCGAGCCGCATGCCCCCGCCCGCCCCGCGTTGCGTCGTCACGAAGCCACCGCGCGCAAGATCCTGCACGACCTTCGCGAGATGATTGTAGGGAATGTGGAATTCCTCCGCGATGCGGAAAGTCGTCAAGGACTCGTCGGGCGCGGCGGCAAGTCGCATCAGAACCCGTAATCCGTAGTCGGTGAAGGCGGCAAGTCGCATGGGGGACCTGAATTGGTATTTACAATACTAATTAATTGAGCTAACAATTGGCATCAGCAATACCTGTTTGGCGCGCGCCTGTCCATTCGGGCCGGCGCCGCCCATTCGAACGGTCGGG
The DNA here is from genome assembly GCA_963204795.1 of Pseudomonadota bacterium. Classification (GTDB taxonomy): domain Bacteria; phylum Pseudomonadota; class Gammaproteobacteria; order Steroidobacterales; family Steroidobacteraceae; genus CADEFQ01. The sequence goes on from CAUJHX010000028.1 coordinate 13,187, forward strand.
AGGGTGGCATGTCTCGGGAACGCATCATCCGCATGGGAGTCGCGATCGTTGCGAGCGCGGTAAGCCTGGCGCTGTCCTGGCCCTACTGGCGGGACTTCGAGTACTGGCCGGAATCGCGCGCCATGTGGCTCGCGTACTTCGCCCTGGGGTTTGTGCTCGCCGTCTATGTCTTCTACGCTTTTCTCGGCAGGCTCGGCACGCTGTTCCTGCATGACGCGCTCGAGCGCGCGCAGCGGTTGCAGGGCGCGGCGACGGGCGATTCGGCTGAGGAGCACAAGCCATGAGCTGCGCTCCGGGAGAACCCTGCGAGGAGGGCGTGAAGCGACGCCGCGCGCTGATCGTGCTCGGCATCATGGGCGCGCTCTTCATCGCGCTGTCGGCGGCTTCCTTCCTCGATTCACGCAACCAGGTGGTGCCCGCCACCGTCAGCTATGCCGGTTACGACGCCATTGAAGGCAAACGCGTCTTCCAGGCCTGGAACTGCATGGGCTGTCACACGATCGTCGGCAATGGCGCCTACTTCGGTCCCGACCTCACGAAACTCTACGGCAAGGTCGGACCCGCGTGGATGGAGGCATTCCTGCCCTCTGCCGGGGCCTGGCCAACGAGCGGCGCCGTGCAGCTGCAGCTGCAGAATGCCGCCGTCGCCGCCGAAGCCGGTGTCGATTCGATCGACGCCTATCTCGCGAAGTATCCGGCCGCAGCCGAGCGCATCACACGCCGCGGCGCGCACGCGACCCTGATGCCGAACCTGCCGCTCTCCCGCGAGGAAATCGGACACCTGATCGCGTTCCTGAAATACACCTCGAGCATGAACACCGAGGGCTGGCCGCCGAAGCCGCGTGTCGATGGCCTCGCCTTCGCGCAGGCGGCGCCCACATCCGCATCACCGCAGCCGGCACCCATCGCGGCGCAGTCGGCCGAGCCCGCATCGGAGGCCGCGCGCGGTGCAGCAGTCGCCCGTGACACCGGCTGCACAGCGTGTCACGCGAGCAGTACGCAGCGACTCGTCGGCCCCGGCTGGGGTGGCCTGTATGGCACCGAGGTGGCATTGGCAGACGGCTCGAAAGCACCGGCAGACGACGCCTACCTGACCGAGTCGATCGTCGCACCCGACGCGAAGATCGTCGCAGGTTTCGCGCCGCACATGATGCCCGCGTACGGCACGATGCTCGACGAGGGCGAGATCGCAGCGATCGTCGCGTACATCCGCAGCCTCGGGGGAGAGCACCCATGATTCGCATCGAGTATCAGACCCAGCGCCTGAGCCTGCGCTTCTTCATGCTCATGCTCGTGCTGTTCTTCTTCCAGGCGGGATTCGGCCTGCTGCTGACCGCCCAGCACATCGACCCCTCGCTGCTCGCGGGCACGCTGAACTTCAACATCGTGCGCGCCGAGCACACCAATCTCGGCATCCTGTGGGTACTCTGCGGCTTCATCGGCGCGATCCTCTACGTGGGGCCGCTGCTGTCGAAGCGCGAGCTCGCCGCCCCGGCGCTGATCAAGTTCCTCTTCTACGCCGTAATCGCGGTGGTTGTCTGGAACGTCGTGGCGCAACTCTATGCGCAGCAGGGTCTCGCCCTGTGGTACATGGGCCAGCCGCTGCTGCAGGAAGGCCTCGAGTACCTCGAGGGCGGGCGCATCGTGGACATCGTGATCCTGATCGGCTTTGCGATCCTGTGCTACGTCGTCCTGCGCACCTTCCCGAGGGTCAAGGACTGGAACGAGATCCACTGGGGTCTCGGCCTCGGGGTGATCGCGCTGACGTTTGTGTGGATCTTCGGCATGTTCTTCGTCGCGCGACTCGACCTGCAGGAATACTTCCGCTGGTACGTCGTCCATTACTGGGTCGAGGGCGTGTGGGAAGTGATCCACATCTCGCTCGTCGGCTTCTTTCTCGTGCTGATGTTCAAGGCCGACGTGAAGTCGGTCGGCTTCGCCGTGTTCTGGGGCATTGCACTCGTATGGCTCTCGGGGCTGCTCGGCAATGCGCACCACTACTTCTGGATCGGCACACCCGAGTTCTGGCAGTTCTGGGGTTCGCTCTTCAGCGCACTCGAGCCGCTGCCGCTGATCTTCTGTTTCTGGCACATCTATCTCGACGCCCACCAGGATGGCAAGCCGGTGGCGAACATGCCGGCCTTCTCGTTCCTGCTGGGTTCGGTGGTGCTCGAGCAGGTGGGCGCGGGCATTCTCGGCTTCACGATGACGTTTGCGCTTACCAACGTGTGGTCACACGGCACCTGGGTGACGCTGAGCCATGCCCACCTTGCGCTCTTCGGCACCTTCGGGATGCTCGGCCTCGCGGCCGCCTATTACACCGTACCGCAGATGCGTGACCTTGCCGGATTCGATCAGCGCCCGGGCCGACTCGCATTCTGGCTCGTATTCACGGGCATGCTGGGGCTCGGTTTCGCCTTCGCAATCGGCGGCACCGTGCAGGTGTTCGTCTATCGCACGCTCGGCCTCGACTGGTTCGGCGGCGACGTGGCACCGGCCATGCAGGTCGCGAAACTGCTGGTGCCGGTCTTCGGCCTCGTGTTCATGGTCGGTGTGTGCCTGCTGGTCTATGACCTGCTGACGCTCGGCATGCGTGCCCGCGCGTCCGACGAGACTGCGCCTGCGGTGGCGCCTTCCGGGTGGCGCCGCCCGCTGAGTGGCTGGGAGACCGGGCTCTGGCTGCTCGCCATGTGGGTATTCGGCGCGATCATCACGCTCGGTCTCCTGAGCTTCAATCTTCCCACCGTGCGGGAAGGCAGCAGGCTGTTCCCCTATCTGATGGCGGGGATCGGCTATCCGGGCCTGCTGCTGACGACATTGCTCTTCGTCGCGCGCTTCCTGCGATCACTGGATGCGCGCGGGCAGGCTGCCACGGCGGCGCCCGGTGTCTTGCTCGGCCACGCCCTGCCGTGACAATGTGATGCAGTTCAAGCTCGGGCCCGGTCCGAGCGCCCATACTGCGCCCATTGGAGGCTTGCCCATGCGCCTGCTCTTTGCCGTAGCCCTCGTTTTCGCCCTCGTGCCCCTCACCGCGCAGGCCGACGTATACCGGTGGGTCGATGCAACGGGGCAGGAGCATTACAGCGACTTGCCGGTCGAAGGCGCCGAACTGATCCGCACGACGACTCCACGCCCGCCCTCCGCCGGCGGCACCCCGCCGCGTGCAGCTGCGACGCCTGGCCCCGCCATGATCAGCGCCGCAGGCGATGCGCAGGCAACGCGCGACGCCGAGCGTGCAGTTGCGAGGGACCTTGCAGCGCAGCGCGCCAAGGATTGCACCGAGGCCAAGGCCCGTTACGAGAAGTCCCTGCAGGCGCGGCGCATCTTCCGCACGCTCGAAAACGGCGAACGCGAATTTCTGTCCGACGCCGAAGCGGACAAGGTGCGAGTCGCCAATCGCGCCACCATGGAAACAGCCTGCGGCCAGTCGACCGCCTCGCGCTGACTGCTAGAGTTACGGTCCCGCAGCCCCCGGCTGCAGTGACCTTCGGGCGGTGACAGCATGCGAGCAGGATTCATCGGGCTTGGAGCAATGGGTCGTCATATGGCCCGCAATCTCCACAAGGCTGGTTTTCTCACAGGCGTCTGGAACCGCACCAGTGCTGTCGCGCAGGAGTTTGCCCGCGCAACGGGCGTGACCACCGCCACCTCGCCCGCCAGTCTCGCTGCCGAAGTCGATGCGATTGTGATCTGCGTATCGGCCGACGCCGATGTGCTCGCAGTCGTCCGCGCTATTGCCCCCGCGGTGCGGGCGGGCGCACTGGTGATCGACTGCTCGACGGTGAGCGCCGCAGCTGCGCGTGAGGCCGCGGCCCTGCTCGCGGCGCGCGGTGCGGCTTTCCTCGATTGCCCCGTGAGCGGCGGCGTCGAAGGCGCACGCGACGCGACGCTCGCGGTCATGTGCGGCGGCGACGCTTCTGCATTCGAGCGAGCGCGGCCGCTGCTCGCCGCCATGGGGCGCACCATCACGCACTTCGGCGCGAGCGGCGCGGGACAGGCGGCGAAGGCCACGAACCAGATCATGTGCGCCGGCATCATCCGTGCGGTCGCCGAGGCAATGGCCTTTGCGCGCGCGCAGCAACTGCCGCTCGACGCGCTCGTCGAGACACTCGGCAAGGGCGCCGGCTCGAGCTGGTACTTCGTCAATCGCGCGCCGAACATGATCCGGGGCAGCTTCCCCGCCGGCTTTCGCGTGCGTCTGCACGCCAAGGACCTCGGCATCTGCCGCGCGATGGCGGCCGAGCATGGCGTCGCGCTGCCCGTCGTCGAGAGCATGCTCGCCGAGTATGCCGAGCTCATTGCGCAGGGCTACGGCGATGAGGACATCTCTGCCGACTACCGTCTCAAGGCGGCGCTTTTCGATCAATCCGCATGACCGGGTCCGCCCCGCCGCAGCGCTCTCACTATCTGCCGGACTTCTGCGCGGGGCACATGGTGCTCGCGATCGTACTCATCGTCGAACTGACGGCGCTCATCGTCACGCTCGCGCGCGACGCGTCATCGGTGGCGTTCTGGACCGATCTTGCGCGCACCTCGCTCTTTCTCATCTGGATCGGGCTTGCGGGCCAGGCGGCGCTGTGTCTCGCACGCCGCCGGCTCGAAACACTCCCGGTGGCGGCGGGTGCAGCTGCCGTGCTCGGCATCGTCTGCGGCATCGTCCTCATCGTGTCGGAAGTGGCCTACCGCATCGGCGCGAGTGCCCTGCTCAGCGGCGGCGAGATGCAGACCCTCTTCCCGCGCGAGCATTTCGCCTTCATCGGCCGCAATGTCGCGATCGCCTTCATCGTGACCGCGCTCGCGCTGCGCTATTTTTTCGTGACGCACGAGTGGCGTCGCAACATCGAGATGCAGTCGCGCGCACGCGTGCACGCGTTGCAGGCGCGCATCCGTCCGCACTTTCTCTTCAACAGCATGAACACCATCGCCGCGCTCACACGCACGAACCCGGTGCGTGCCGAGGAGGCCGTGCAGGATCTCGCGGACCTGTTCCGGGCGAGCCTCGCCGAGCAACGCACCGAGATCACGCTCGCCGAGGAAATCGGGATCGCGAAGACTTACGAGCGCATCGAGCTGCTGCGTCTCGGCGAGCGCCTCAAGGTGGATTGGCAGGTCGCCGGCGTGCCGCAAGCCGCAATCGTCCCGAGTCTCATGCTCCAGCCGCTCCTCGAGAACGCGATCTACCACGGCATCGAGCCGCGCAGCAGCGGTGGCACGGTGACCGTCACCGGCGAGCATGCCAACGGCCTCGTGACGATCGTCGTGCGCAATCCGGTGCCTGAGCGCGCCGCACCACGGGACGGTAACCGTGTCGCGCTCGCGAACATCCGCGAGCGCCTCGCGCTCATGTATGGTACGCGCGCGGCTGTCAAGGCCGGCCGCTTCGACGACGAGTACATCGTGACGCTGAGATTTCCGCATGAAGCTGAAAACGCTCATCGTTGACGACGAGCCGCCGGCGCGCGAGCGGCTCGCGAGCCTGCTCGCGGAGATCGGCGATGTGCTGCTCGTTGGCGAGGGTGGCAGCGGCCGCGAAGCGCTCGAACTCACCATGGACCTCTCGCCCGATGTCGTGCTGCTCGACGTGCGGATGCCCGACATGGATGGGCTCGAAGCCGCGCAGCGCATTGCGACGATGAGCGAGCCCCCCGCTGTCATATTCACGACAGCTTATGACGAATACGCGATCAACGCGTTCGAGGCGCAGGCGGCGGGCTATCTCGTCAAGCCGATCCGCAAGGACAAGCTCGCAGCGGCGCTCGCCGCCTGCCGGCGCCTGACCCGGCCGCAACTTTCGAACGCGGAGTCGGCAAGTCCGGCCTCCGCGGCCGGCAGAAGCCACATCCCCGTCCGGCGACGCGACGGTATCAAGTTGATTCCATTGGCGGAAATCCGCTGCTTCCTCGCGGACCAGAAGTACACGACCGTGCGCCACGAGGGCGGCGACGACCTGATCGAGGCCTCGCTGCGCCTGCTCGAGGAGGAGTTCCCAGGCAGCTTCGTGCGTATCCACCGCAGCGCGCTCGTGAGCACGCGCCACCTCGAGCGTATCGAGCGTGACCCTGATGGCCAGTATTTTGTCCGCCTGAAAGGTCTGCCTGACCGTCTGACCGTCAGCCGCCGCATGGCGGGCGATCTGCGCGAACGCTTCCGCCTGTGACGCGCATCAACGCGCCTGCGCCCGCTTCGGCGTGTGATGTCACGACAAACGGGAGGCGATCGGATGGACTCGGGAGCTGCCAACGCATACGGACTTGCAGAGCAGGCGTTCGAGGACTGGCTGGCCGACCACGGCCGCTGCGGGTGGGCCCGCACCTTCGAGCCGGCAACCGTCAAGCTGCGCAACAGGGCGCTCGGCCGCGTCGCCGCGGTACTCGGCCACCCCTCGCCCTGCGCTGCCGCCCGGCGCTGGGTCTGCGACACCATCCAGGCCTGGGCACCGCTCGAAGTGTTGTTCCCGACGCGGGACTACGTGGAGGAGCCCGGCGTGAGCGGCGAACTCGGCTCGCACATGACCGACATCATGGAACACGAATACGCGTTCATGCTCGCCGCCGCCGCAAATCCGCAGCTCGCGGCCGAGTGGCTGCAGGCCGACGCCCAGCAGCTCGGCCTCGATCTCGCACTCGCTGATTCCCTTCTCGTCTCGCTCCACGACGGCGCGGACGATGACTGGGTGCAGGGGCACACCTGCATGTCGCTGGCACTCGCAGAGTACCTGCACCGCCAGGCACTCGGCCTGCACCAGCTGATCGGCGACGCGATCGCGATGTCGTACACGACGAGCGTCGCGCTGCGGCGCCGGCAGCTGCACGCGGCTTGTCGTTCGACACCCTGCCTGGTCGCTGCGACCCGTCGCTACGCCTGAATTCACCTCGGCGCGTAATCGAACGAATCGAAGTGGAGCCGGTCTGCCGCGAGCCCGCGCGCGGGAAACTGCGCACGGATCGCCTCGATCATCGCAGGCGGCCCCGCCGCGTAGACCTCGTACCCCGACAGATCGGGATGACGCGCCAGCACGGTTTCGTGCACCCATCCGTGCGCGTACCGGTCCGCTTCCGGCGCCTGCGTCGGCGTCTCCGACAATACACCGGCGAAATGGAAGCGCGGATAGCGCGCCTCCCACCCGCGCACGAGTTGCTCCTCATACAGGTCGGTCGGGGTGCGCGCGCCCCAGTAGAACCGGATGTCGCGCGCTGTGCCCCGCTCGAGCGCCGCGCGCAGCATCGCCTTGACGGGCGCGAACCCGGTGCCGCCTGCGATGAAGATCACGGGCGTCTCCGCATCAGCATACACGAACTGGCCGATCGGCCCCTCGATGCGCAGCAGCGCACCAGCGCACTCCTGCGCAAAGAGGCCGCTCGTGAAGCCACCACCACGCGCATGCCGTATGTGCAGCTCGAGCCGCGCGGAATCGTGCGGCGGCGAGGCGATTGAAAAGCTGCGCCTGCCACCGCCCTCGAGCAGCACGTCGAGATACTGACCCGCCTGGAATTCGAAAGTCTCGACCAACGGCAGACGCAGGGTGAGGCGCAGGACATCCGGCGCAAGGAGCACGCGCGTCTCGATGCGGCACGGGAGGGTCTTCACTTCGACGTCGGTGACGTGCCGGATCACGCGGGCCTCGACAACGAGGTCGCTCGTCGCCCGCGCCCGGCAGAGAAGCGCGAACCCCGCCGTCTCTTCCTCAGCCATCAGCCCCGGCGGACGACCCTCCGGATAGTGCACGGCCCCCGAAACGAGCCGAGCGCGACACGACGAGCAGTGACCGCTCTTGCAGCTGTGCGGCAGATTGAGGCCAGCGGCGAGCGCCGCACCGAGAACCGCTTCCGCCGCGCTCACCTGCACGATGCGACCCTGCGGCTCGAAGCGAACGCGGTACGACGACATGCCGTAGACTATACGGATGTTCAGCAACCCGGATCGCGCCGCGATCGAGCAGCTGCTGCGCGACGCGAAAACCGTCGCGATCGTGGGCCTCTCGGCGGACCCTGCACGCCCGAGCCATCGGGTCGCCAGGGCACTGCGGGAGTTTGGCTACCGGATCATCCCGGTCACTCCGGCCGAAACGCTCATTCTCGGTGAGCGTACCGTGCCCGATCTCGATCACCTCTCCGATATGCCGGGTCCGGGCGTGAAACCCGACATCGTGGACGTATTCCGCCGCCCGGAGCATGTGGGTCCGATCGTCGATGCCTGCATCCGACTCGGCATGCCCGCGCTCTGGTTGCAGGACGGCGTCATCGATGAAGTCGCCGGGACGAAGGCCGTGGCGGCGGGGATCTTCACGGTGATGGACCGGTGCATATTCCGCGACCGTGCCGCCATGGACCGATAGGCGCCGCGCATGCGTCTCGAGTTCACCAAGATGCACGGGCTCGGCAACGACTTCATCGTCTTCGACGCTCCTGCGGGCAGCGCGCCACCTGCCGCGGCAGCATTGCGCCGTCTGGCCGATCGCCACACCGGCATCGGCTTCGATCAGGCGCTGATGCTCGAGCCGCCGCGCCGCGCAGGGACCGCCGTCTATTACCGCATTTTCAATGCCGACGGCATCGAGGTCGAACAGTGCGGCAATGGTGCGCGCTGCATCGCGGCGTTGCTTGCGCGTCGCGGGCATGCACAGGGCGCCGACCTCACGATGGACAGCCCCGCAGGCGGGATTCGGGCACGCATCGGACCACACGGTCTCGTGTCGGTCGATATGGGCATCCCCGACTTCAATCCCGCAGCCCTGCCTTTCGACGCCACGACCGAAGCGCATGTGTACCCGCTCGACGTCGCCGGCAACGAAATCGAGATCGGTGCGGTATCGATGGGCAACCCGCACGCGGTGCTCACGGTTACCTCGGTCGCGGCGGCGCCGGTCGACAGGCTCGGTCCGGCCATCGAACGTCACCCGCGCTTTCCGAAGCGCGTGAACGTCGGCTTCATGGAGATCGTCGACCGCGGTCACATCCGCCTGCGCGTCTTCGAGCGCGGTACCGGCGAGACGCTCGCCTGTGGTACGGGCGCTTGTGCCGCCGTCGCCGTCGGGCGACGCCACGGGCGGCTCGATGAACGCGTTGCCGTGCACGTCGCGGGCGGTGAGCTGACGATCGAATGGCCCGGGCCCGGCAGGAATATTTGGCTCACGGGGCCGGCCGAAGTATCTTTCACGGGGAGCGTGGAGATCGATACATGACAACGAGAGAGGCCCGCGGACTACCCGCGGCAACGATCGACGAAGAATCGATCGCGCACTATCTGCAACTGAACCCGGATTTCTTCGAGCGCCACCAGGCGATCCTCGGCCGCATGCGCCTGCCGCATGCGCGCTCGGCATCCACGATCTCGCTGGTCGAGCGCCAGGTGGAGGTGCTGCGCGAGCGCCAGGCCGAGCTCGAGGGCAAGCTGGCGGAGTTCGTCTCAGTCGCGCGCGCGAACGATGCACTCTCCGGCAAGATCCAGCGCTTCACGCGCCGCCTGCTCCGGGCCACCACCCGCCAGCAGATGGCGGAGGAAATCGAAGCGAGTCTGCGCGAAGACTTCGACGCATTCCACTCCACGCTGATCCTCACGAACGGCCACGCCCGCGGCTTCGAGATGCCCGAGCGCTTCCTGCGTGCCGCCGATCCGGACGATGCGAACCTGAAATCCTTCGATGGCCTCTTCGCGAGCGGCAAGCCACGCTGCGGTCAGGTGCGCGATACGCAGCGCCAGTTCCTCTTCGGCAGCGATGCCGGGGAGATCGGCTCGGTTGCCCTCGTGCCACTCGGCGAGCACGGCGCCATCGGGCTCCTCGCGCTCGGCAGCCACGAACGGGAGCGCTTCCATCCCGGCATGAGCACCGAGTTCCTCGCCCGCATGGGCGAGCTGATCGCGGATGCCGTCGTCCATCGCTGACTGGCTCGCGCGCTTTCGGCGGCATCTCGCAACCGAACGGCGCCTGTCCGCGCACACAGACTCGAACTACGCGCGCGATCTCGCTGCGCTCGCGCGCTACTGCGATACGGAGCGCATCGCCGACCTCGCGCACCTTGACAGTCAGCACGTACGACTCTTCGCCGCCCGCTCGCATGCCGCGGGGCTCGCGCCGCGCAGCGTGCAACGGCGCCTGTCGGCCGTGCGCTCTTTCTGCAACTTCCTCGTGCGCGAAGGCGCGATCACCGCCAACCCTGCACTCGACATCAAGGCGCCCAGGGCCGGCAAGCGCCTGCCTGCTGCACTCGATCCCGATCGGGTGAATCAGCTGCTGAACATCTCCGCCGCAGACCCTCTCGCGCTGCGCGATCGTGCGCTGATGGAGCTCGCCTATTCCTCGGGTCTGCGTCTCGCCGAAATCGTGGGTCTCGACACCGCCGACCTGCACCTCGCCGATCGCACCGTGCGAGTGCACGGCAAGGGCGGCAAGACGCGCATCCTGCCGGTGGGCCGGCCCGCACTCGCGGCGCTCACCGCCTGGCTTGCCGCGCGCAGCGGGTTTGCGAAAGGCGACACGCAAGCGGTGTTCATCGGCAGGAACGGCCGGCGGATGGGCGCGCGTGCCGTGCAGCTGCGGGTTGCGTACTGGGCACGCCGCCAGGGGCTCGGCGTACACGTGCACCCGCACCTCTTCCGGCATTCCTTCGCGACGCATCTCCTTGAATCCAGTCGGGATCTTCGCGGCGTGCAGGAACTTCTCGGCCACGCCGACATCTCAACGACGCAGGTGTACACGCACCTTGATTTCCAGCATCTCGCCCGCATTTATGACGCTGCACACCCGCGCGCGCGCAGGAAGTAGGCCTTTCGATGAATGAAGTCTGGAATCCCCATGGCACCACGATCCTCGGGGTGCGACGCAACGGCGCTGTGGCCGTCGGCGGCGACGGGCAGGTCACGCTCGGCAACACCGTGATGAAGGGCAACGCCCGCAAGGTGCGGCCGCTCGGCGGCGGCAAGGTGCTGGCCGGCTTCGCGGGCGGCACCGCCGACGCCTTCACGCTCTTCGAGCGATTCGAGGGCAAGCTCGAGAAACACGGCAACCTCACCCGCGCCGCGATCGAAATCGCCAAGGACTGGCGGTCCGACCGGTATCTGCGTCGCCTCGAAGCGCTGCTCCTCGTCGGTGATCGCGAGAAGCTCTTCGTGATCTCGGGCAATGGCGATGTGATCGAACCCGAGAACGACCTCGTCGCGATCGGCTCGGGCGGCGCTTTTGCGCAGGCCGCAGCGCGCGCGCTCGCCGAGAATACGACACTCGATGCGCGCACGATCGTCGAGCGCTCGCTCACGATCGCCGCCGACATCTGCATTTACACGAACCGCAACCTCGTGATCGAGGAACTGACGTGATGGACGCCGAAGTGATGACCCCGCCTGCGGGCGCCGCATCGCTCACGCCGCAACAGATCGTGCGCGAGCTCGACAAACACATCATTGGCCAGGGCGCGGCGAAACGCGCCGTGGCAATCGCGCTGCGCAATCGCTGGCGGCGCATGCAGATCGAGGAGCCGTTGCGCGCGGAGATCACGCCAAAGAACATCCTGATGATCGGGCCGACAGGTTGCGGCAAGACCGAGATCGCCCGCCGGCTGGCGAAGCTTGCCGGCGCACCGTTCGTCAAGGTCGAAGCCACCAAATTCACCGAGGTGGGTTATGTCGGCCGCGACGTCGACTCGATCGTCAAGGAACTCGTCGATGCGTCCGTGAAGATGGCCCGCGAACAGGAAGTCGAGAAAGTGCGCGAGCGGGCGCTCGATGCCGCCGAGGAGCGCGTGCTCGATGCGTTGCTGCCAAAGCCGCGCGTCATGGGTTTCTCGACTGACGAACCGGCGACGCCGCGCGATGCCGACACGCGCCAGAAGTTCCGCAAGATGCTCCGCGAGGGCAAGCTCGACGAGCGCGAGATCGAGATCGAACTGCGGGCGATTCCCCTGGGCGTCGAGATCATGGCGCCACCGGGGATGGAAGAGATGCAGCAGCAGCTGTCGTCGATGTTCCAGAACCTCGGCGGCCAGCGCACGCATGCCCGCAAGGTCAGGGTGAAGGAAGCGCTGAAGCTCCTCACCGACGAGGAGGCCGCCAAGCTCGTCAACGAGGAGGAGCTGAAGGCACGCGCGGTCGCCAATGCCGAACAGAACGGCATCGTGTTCATCGACGAGATCGACAAGGTCACGCGCCGCCAGGAGACGCTCGGCGCCGATGTATCACGCGAGGGTGTACAACGGGACCTCCTGCCGCTCGTCGAGGGCTCGACCGTGTCGACGAAATACGGACCCGTGAAGACGGACCACGTGCTGTTCATCGCCTCGGGGGCATTTCACCTCTCGAAGCCCTCGGACCTCATACCGGAGCTGCAGGGGCGCCTGCCGATCCGGGTCGAGCTCTCGTCCCTCGGCGTCGACGACTTCGTGCGCATCCTGACGGAGCCTGATGCCGCGCTCACCACGCAGTACGCGGCGCTGATGGAGACCGAGGGCGTGCGGGTCGATTTCGCCGCGGGCGGCGTGCGGCGGATCGCGGAAATCGCCGCGCACGTCAACGAGCGCACCGAGAACATCGGTGCGCGGCGCCTGCATACGGTCATGGAGCGGCTGCTCGAGCGGGTGTCCTACGAGGCCTCCGATCAGCGCGGCAGCTCTGTCGTGATCGATGCGGCCTACGTCGATGCGCAGCTCGGCGATCTCGCGAAGGATGAGGATCTGTCGCGCTACATCCTGTAGTGATGAGCCGCGCGCAGCCGTTATGATGCATCATGGCATCCACGAACCTGCGGCTCGAGACGCCGCGCCTCATCCTGCGCCCGCTCGAAATGCGCGACTTCGACGCCTTCGCGGCGTTTCACGCCGACCCCGAGTCGATGCGCTTCATCGGCGGCGTGCAGCCCCGTGAAGTCGCGTGGCGCACACTCATGCTGATGGCGGGCGCATGGCATCTGCAGAACTGCTCGATGTTCTCCATGATCGAGAAATCGAGCGGCCGCTGGATCGGGCGCACCGGGCCATGGATGCCCGAGGGCTGGCCGGGCCCCGAGGTCGGCTGGGGCATCGTGCGCGACTGTGAGGGCAAGGGATACGCCACCGAAGCTGCTACCGCCGCAATCGACTGGGCGTTCGATGTGCTTGGCTGGACTCAAGTGATTCACTCGATTTCGCCGGGCAACGCCGCGTCGCAGGCCGTGGCCGCCCGGCTCGGCGCGCGCAACCGTGGTCCGGGCCGCCTGCCACCGCCGCTCGCCGATGTCCCTGTCGACATCTGGGGCCAGACACGTGAAGAATGGCGGCGGCGATGAGCAGCACACCTGACATGAGGGTCGACGAAGCCCGCGACGAGGTCGTGGTCACCCTGACGCCCGCGGCAACGGCTTCGGACCGCGACGCTGCCAGCGTGATCTGGCTGCACGGTCTTGGCGCCGATGGCCACGATTTCGTGCCGATCATCCCGGAGTTGCGCCTCACGCCGCCGGGCGTGCTGCGCTTCGTCTTTCCGCACGCACCGGTGCGGCCCGTCACGCTGAACGGCGGCATGCCGATGCGTGCCTGGTATGACATCCTGGAATTGTCGGCGGAGGGCCGCAAGGACGAGGCCGGCACCCGTGCCTCGGCCGCGCGCATCGGCGCGCTGATCGAACGCGAGATCGGGCGCGGCGTCGCGACGACCCGCATCATCCTCGCCGGCTTCTCGCAGGGCGGCGCCATCGCGCTGCACGCCGCGCTTCGTTATCCGCAGCGGCTCGGCGGAGTGATGGCGCTCTCGACCTACCTCCCCCTGCACGAGAGCGTCGCGAGCGAAGCGAGCGCGGCGAATCGCCATCTGCCGATCCTGATGTGCCACGGGCTGCACGACCCGATGCTGTCGCTCGCGCTCGGCGAGCAGTCGTGTGATTTCCTCGTGTCGCTTGGCTATGCGATCGAGTGGAAGCCCTACCCGATGCAGCACGAAGTCTGCCGGCGCGAGATCGACGACATTGCCGCCTGGCTCACGGCGCGTCTCGCGCCCGGCACGGCCGCGTAGCGGCAGCGGCTACTTGCGCGCCGGCGCAAGACCCGGCGCCGTGAAACCGGTCTTGCGATGCGAGCCGTCGCAGTAGGGCTTCTTGCCCGAATGCCCGCAGCGACAGAGCCAGCACTCGGTAACCCGCTTCAGCGTGCGCCCTGTGCCGGAGACGATCTCGAGACTTCCCTTCACGTGCAGCGGCCCGTTCTCGACCGGGATCACCTCGAGCGGGCCGTTGCGCACGGCGAGTGCCGGCGACTCGTCTGTCGGCGGCTCGCCGGTTGCCGTGAAGCCGATGGCGACGTGGCTCGTGTCACAGAACGGCTTCGTCTTCGACGCCCCGCAGCGGCACAGCGTGGCGCGCAGCGCGCTGCCTCCCCCATGGAACCGCATCTGCGCGTGAAACGCCAACGGGCCGTTCTCGTGCACGCGTACCGTGTTCACCTTGGGCGCGACCTCCGCCTCCCCGCCGTCGTGCCTGTCACAGGAAATGGCGCCCGACGGGCAATTGCGTGCAATCGACATCAAGGTCTCGGGGGATGCCGCGTCCGGGTGGATCCACTCGCCCGCCACGTTCGGCACGAACACATCCGGATGGTCGAGCACGCAGTGACGCGAATGAATGCACTTGGCAGACTCGAACCGCACCGTGACCTTCTCGCCCCGCACCACTTCGACCTTGCCGCTCATGACCCGGCCCTCCCGCGTGCCGCGCGGCCATTGTCGCACCTGTCGGCCATGTCCTACGAGCGGCGCTCATGCGTGGCCCTGTGCCACCGGTTCCAGCAGGGGTAACTTTCCCTGCAGGATCTCGTCCGGGAGAACGGTCGTGGCAGCGTCGGAGCATTCCTACAACGGTATCGGACTCACGCCGGGGCGCCGCCGCGAGGACTCGCCCTATACACGCCTGTCGGCGGTCGCGCGCTGGCACCTCGCCGCCGCACGGGGCGAAATCCAGCGGGCCGCAGCCGTAACATCCGCCACATGGGTACGCGCACGCGCTACAGTCACCGGGCTGCTGTACGACAGGTAGGCGAAGGGTATGCCGCAGATCAGCGTCATCATCGCAGATGATCATCAGGTCGTGCGCGCCGGCCTCAGGCAGATCATCGCCTCGCAGCCCGACCTGCGCGTCGTCGCCGATTGCCGCACCGGCAAGGAAGTGATCGCGGCACTCAAGGACGGGATCTGCAACGTGCTGCTGCTCGACCTGTCGCTGCCGGACATGTCGGGGCTCGACGTGCTGAAGCACGTGCGCACGCATCACGATGGCGTTGCGGTCCTCGTGCTGAGCGGCTATCCGGAGAAGCAGTTCGGCATCAATGTGCTGCGTGGAGGCGCGCATGGCTTCCTCAGCAAGAGCGCCGACGAGAGCGAATTGCTGCGCGCATTGCGCATGGTGGCCCGCGGCAGCCGCTACGTGGGACCCGAGCTCGCCGATCTGCTGCTTGCGAGCATGGACGGCACGGGCGAACAGCCGCGCCACGGCATCCTCTCGGAGCGTGAATTCCAGATTTTCGTGAAGCTCGCCGAAGGCAAGACCGTCACCGAGATCGCGGGCAAGCTCTTTCTCAGCGTGAAGACCGTCAGTACCTACCGGTCGCGCATCCTCGAGAAGATGGGGATGAAGACCAACGCCGACATCACTTATTACGCGATCAAGAACAGCCTGTTGCAGTGATCATGCCGACCGAGCAGCAAGCCGCCCAGCCGAACGAACGCCGCGCCGCTGCCCGTGGCGGCAAGGCGACGGGTGACGCGCGCGTCGGTGCCGGCGGCGAGTTGCGGATCCTCCTGATCGAGGATTCGCGCCTGCTGCGCGATCGCATGATCGGCATGCTCACCGTGCCCGGCGTGCTCAGGGTCACGGGAACCGCCGAGACCGAGCAGGAGGCAATCGAGCAGATCGACGCGCACGACTTCGATGCGCTGGTCGTCGACGTCGAGCTGCGGCAGGGCAGCGGCATCGCGGCCATCCGCCATGCGCGCGGGGCTTTCGCCACACGCATCCAGCCGCTGATCATCGTGCTCACGAACTATTCGCTGCCGACGGTCGAGCAACGCTGCATGAGCGCAGGCGCCGATCATTTTCTCGACAAGATGCAGCAGTTCGCCGAGGTGCGGCCGCTGCTCGAGCGTCACCAGCGGGGCAGCGCCAGCTAGGCAAACGGCACGAGGATATCGATTCGCGTTCCCTGGCCCGGCGCGCTCTGGATCTCGAAGCTGCCGTTCAAGCTCACGACGCGGTGGCGCATTCCCGAGAGCCCATGGGAGCTGCGCGCCCGCTCCGGGTCCATGCCGATTCCATCGTCCCTGATGCAGAGGTGATAGCCCGCCGGACCCACTTCGAAGCTCATCTCGACCCGGCGCGCCTTCGCATGGCGGATGATGTTGGTGAGCGACTCCTGACCGACCCGGAAGAGCGCGATGGCGAGCGCCTGCGGGATCGGGTCGGTTTCATCCGGTATCGTGGTGTGGCATTCGAGACCTGCCCGCTTGCAGGTCTCGTCGAAATAGGCCTCGAGCGCGGTCGGCAGGCCAAAGTGGTCGAGCAACGCCGGCCGCAGGTTCTCGACGACGCGCCGCTTCAGATTCATCGCCTCCGTGACGGTACGCACGAGCTCGGACAGCTTGTCGCGCACTTCCTGCTCCATGGTCACCGAGCGTCCCTGCAACCACGCGAGGTCCATGTTGGCGGCGGTCAGCAGCCCGCCGAGCTCATCGTGCAGATCCCGAGCGAGATCCGCCTTCTCCTGCTCGGAGGCGCTCTGCAGGTGCGTCGTGAGCTGCGACAGCTCCCGCGTGCGGTCCTCGATGATCACTTCGAGCCGTCGCCGCTCGTGTTCCTCCTCGTAACGCTGCTCTTCCCGTCGCAGGCTGTCCGCGACAAAGAGACGCACGACGAGCACGATCAGCGCGAGCGTGAGCAATGCGAGCGCCGCGAACGCGTACCGTGACAGCACCAGGCTTTTCGTCTGCTCCTCGCGCAGCGAGGTGAGCCGCGAATCGAGCAGGCCGATCAGGGCCTGCGCCCCGGCGCGAAACTGATCCATCACCTTGCGGCCCTCGCCCGTGCGCAGGATCGCCATCGCGTTGTCGCGATCTCCCCGCTGTGTCAGCGAGATCGACGCGGTCACCTCCGCAATTTTCACGCCACGCAGCTCTTCGAGTCGCGTGACGCGCTCGAGCACCTCGGCGTCTCCTGCCGCGAGCGTGCGCAGCCTCGCGCTGATCACCTGCAGATCAGGCAGCGCGCTCTCGTAGGGCGCGAGATAGCGCCGGTTGGTGGTCAGGAGAAATCCGCGCTGCGCGCTCTCGAGATCGACGAGTTGCGAGCGCATCGCGATGACCTCGTTCTGCATGCCGAGCGTACGGTTGACGCTCTCCGCAGCGACACGAATGCGACTCACCGACCATTCGTTCACGACGTACACGCCAAGACCCAGCAGCGAGATCGCGACTATCGGCAACCAGATCGATCCTGGCAACAACCGCAAGCCGTCCCAGAAATCGAGGTGGATGCCGCGATACTGCCGCCACGGCAGTCCATGCCTCTCTGCCACCCTTTGCCTCCGCGCCATTCTGCCCGGATCAATGCTAGCAGCGAAAAAGAAAGGACGCCTTCACTGCAAGCGGAGGCGTCCTCAGGTGGCCGGCTGCCTACGGGGGGGGGAAGGGGCCGGCGATGCAGCTGCGAGAATACGCGCCGCGGGGCACGGCAGCATTCGGGAAAGGATGGAACCCGCGTAGGAACCGGCCGACACGTGCGTGCCGGGCGGCGGCGTCGTATGCTGCCCCGACATGACCACCTACGCCGCCATCACCGGCTGGGGCAAGTGCCTGCCGCCCGCCGTGCTGTCCAATCAGGATCTTGCGGGCATGCTCGAAACGAGCGACGAGTGGATCACGAGTCGCACCGGCATCCGCGAGCGGCGCGTGTCGCACGTCTCCATGGCGGAAATGGCGCATGTCGCGGCCGAACGTGCGCTTGCCTGTGCCGACCTTGGCGGCCGCGAGATCGAACTCATTGTCTTTGGCACCTGCAGCTTTGAGGATCAGGTCCCGAACATGGCCTCCGGCCTGCAGCAGCGCATCGGCGCGAGCGGCTGCGCTGCAATGGACGTCAATACGGCCTGCACGAGCTTTCTCTACGGCCTTTCGACCGCAACCGCGATGATCCGGGGCGGCGTTGTGAAGAACGCGCTCGTGATCGGCGCGGAAATCATCTCGCCCTATATGGACTGGACCGACCGCAATGTCGCGGTCCTCTTTGGTGACGGCGCGGCGGCCGTGGTTCTGCAGGCCACGCAGAACGAGGAGGGTCTCCTCGCCGAGAAGCTCGGCTGCTTCGGCGATGCGCGCGAGATCCTGCGCATTCACGGCATGGGCGGCGCATACGCCAACCAGGGGCGGCTCTACGGCATCACTTCGTGGCAATTCGAGGGGCAGGAAATCTTCAGGCGTGCCGTGCATGGCATGAGCGAGGCGAGTGCGGCAGCGCTCGCGAAGTGTGCACTCACCGCCGACGATATCCAGCTCGTCGTCCCGCACCAGGCGAACCTGCGGATCATCGAGGCCGTGGCCAAGCGTGCCGGTATCCCGATGGATCGCGTCTTTACGAATGTACAACGCTACGGGAACATGTCGTCAGCAACCGTGCCGGTCGGACTCTGCGAGGCGATCGAGGATGGCCGTGTTGCCAGGGGCAGTTGGCTCCTGTTGCCAGCGTTCGGGGGCGGACTCACCTTCTGCGCCCATCTGATCCGCTGGGGCGATCGCGTAACGCCGCTCGGCACGTCCGACATCGAACTGCCACCCTGCGATCGCACGGCGGTGCAGCTGATCCACGAAGTCGCTGCGCGCAAGATCACGCGCGCGACGTAACCAGGCTACTTCCTGGCGGCCTTTTTCTTCGCGGCCGGCTTCTTCTTGGGGCGCGTCTTGCCGAACGAGCCCTTGTAGATCTTGCCGCGGCGGCTGCGGCCATCACCCTTGCCCATGAAAGCACTCCCGTTGTGTTGCAAGGGGCGCGAGTCTAGCAGGCGCGCGTGCGCCGATCACCGGTACCGGGACAGGATCTTCTCGAGCCCCCTCGAGCCGGGCGACAAGGCTGGCAGCACGAGGCTGTTGAGCGGTGCCTCGGGCGTGGCGTTCAGTTCGTGGAATTCCTTCTGTGACTCGTCGATGTAGAGGAGCCCCGTCAGGAACTCGCCCTGCCGCAGGCGCTCCTGGACATAGCTGCTCGCGGCCACACGGTCAGTCGGGTCGTAGTCTTTCGCGAATTTGCGCAGGAGGATCCGGCTGCCGTCGTGCATCACCACCGGGTGCGTCTCGCCCTCGGCATAGTCGGCGACGATTTCGCGCTCGAACGGCACAAAGTCGGCATTCACCGCCGGCTCGTAGTGCTCGCGCGTGTAGGCATAGCTCTTCGTCGAACCCTCGTGGTCGTTGAATGTCACGCAGGGCGAGAGCACATCGATCAGTGCGAAACCGCGGTGGCGCAAGCCCGCCTGGATGAGCGGCACGAGCTGGGCCTTGTCGCCCGAGAAACTGCGTGCAACGAAAGAGGCTCCGAGATTCATGGCGAGCAGCACGGGATCGATCGGTGGCTGCTGGTTCACATCACCTTTCTTCGCCTTCGTGCCGATGTCGGCCGACGCGGAAAACTGTCCCTTGGTGAGGCCATAGACGCCGTTATTCTCGATCAGGTAGAGCATGTTCACGTTGCGGCGGATCGCATGGCAGAACTGCCCGAGCCCGATCGATAGCGTATCGCCGTCGCCCGACACGCCGATGTAATGGAGATTGCGGTTCGCGGCATTCGCGCCCATCGCGATCGACGGCATGCGTCCGTGCACCGAATTGAAGCCATGCCCGCCACTTACGAAATAGGCGGTGGTCTTCGACGAGCAGCCGATGCCGGAGAGTTTGGCAACATTCTGCGGCTCGATCGACAGGCTCCAGATCGCTTCAGTCAGCGCCGCCGTGATCGAATCATGGCCGCAACCTGCGCAAAGAGTGGACAGCGCGCCTTCGTAATCGCGTCGCGTGAGGCCGAGCGCGTTACGCGGCAACGAGGGGTGGCGGACTTTCGGCTTCGGAAGGTAGGTCATGGTGTTCCTGCGTGTGCGGGGCCGACCGAGCGCAGCGGCTTCGGCGCAACCTCGGCCAGCACGCCCTCGATGATGAAGCTCGAGGAGATCGGCAGGCCGCTGTAATGCAACAGGGAGCGCAGCCGCGCTTTTTCGACCGGTGTCTCGAGCGTGAGCAGCGAGCGCAACTGGGCGTCGCGGTTCTGCTCGACCACGAAGATCAGCGTGTGACTGTCGAGGAAGCGGTCGACTTCATCGTTGAACGGGAAAGCACGCACGCGCATGTAATCCGCGCTGATTCCCATGCCGCGCAGCACCGCGAGCGCTTCGCGCACGGCGCCGTCACTGCTGCCCGCGGCGACGATGCCGACCTCGGTGCGTGCGCCCGCCAGCTCGAATACGGGCCGCGGCACGAGGCTGCGCGCCGTGTGGAATTTTCTCACCAGCCGATCGACGACTATCTGGTACTCGGCGGAATCCTCGGTATACCCACCGTACTGGTTGTGACCGGAACCACGCGTGAAATAGGCCGCCTTCGGATGCACGCCCGGCAGGGTGCGATACGGGATGCCGTCGTCGTCCTTGTCGAGGAAGCGATGAAACTTCTCGAGTTTGACGATTTCCTCGAGCGGCAGCACCTTGCCGCGATCGGGCTGCCAGGCGTCATCCCATTTGAGGTCGCGGCACATCCAGTCGTTCATGCCGATGTCGAGGTCCGAGAGCACCATCACGGGCGTCTGCAGGCGCTCGGCAAGATCGAACGCTGCCACCGCGAAATAGAAACATTCTTCAGAGTTCGCCGGATAGAAGCACACGTACTTCGTATCACCATGCGATGCGTACGCGCAGATCAGGATATCGCACTGCTGGGTACGGGTCGGCATGCCGGTCGAAGGGCCGACACGTTGCACGTCGAAGATCACTGCCGGTATCTCGGCGTAATACGCCAGCCCGAAGAACTCGCTCATC
>CAUJHX010000029.1 GCA_963204795.1 Pseudomonadota bacterium
TCGGGCTGGGTATGCCCAAGGCAGGTCGCTGATGGCGCCGCTCCGGTATCCGTTTGAAGCTCCCGACTGCAACGGCGAGCTGGTGGAGGTCGTGCCCGGCCAGATCAGGTGGCTGCGCATGCCGCTGCCGATGGCGCTCAACCACATCAACCTCTATCTCGTGCGCGACGATACGGGCTGGCGCCTGATCGACACCGGGTTCGACAACGCCGTGACACGCGGGCTGTGGGAGCAGATCCTGCCGCGCCTCGGTGCTGCGATCACCGGCATCGTCTGCACGCACCATCACGTCGATCACAGCGGGCTTGCGGGCTGGCTCACCGAGAAGCTGCGCGTGCCACTCTACATGAGCCGCGCCGAATACTTTGCGATGCGCCTGCTGCGCGACCCGGCGCTCGAATCCTGGGAGGAAAGCGCGTACTTCAGGCGTGCCGGCCTGACGGAAGCAGAGATCGGTGAGCTGGCGAAGGCCCTGCAGCTTTTCGTCAACAGATCGCCACCGGCGCGTGCATACCGGAGGCTGCGCGATGGCGAGGCGCTCGTCATCGGCGATCACGAGTGGCAATTGCGCGGCGGTGAAGGGCATTCGCCCGAGCACATCTCGCTCTACAGCCGCGACCTCGGCGTCCTCCTGAGCGGTGACCAATTGCTCGGGCGCATCAGCCCGAACGTGGGCGTGTTGCCGTTCGAGCCCGAGGCGAATCCGCTGAAGGACTGGCTGATTTCCCTGAAGCGCATCGGCGAACTGCCGGAGGACACTCTCGTGCTGCCCGCGCATGAGCTGCCCTTCCATGGCCTGCGGACGCGGGCCGATGAGCTGCAGCGTCACCACCTCGGCGTACTCGAGCGCGTGCTGGCGCTGTGCACGGAGCGCCCGGATAGTATCCTTGGGCTGTCGCGCCGCCTGTTCTCCGGGCGTCGCAGTGCACTCGATGGTGTGCTGGCCATCGGCGAGACGATGGCGCACCTCGCGTACCTGCTCGAACAGGGCCGCGTGCAGCGAGCGCTGACCTCGCAGGATTGCTACGAATACCGGGTGTCCGGAGCCTGAGTCGAACGAAAGCGGAGTTTTCCCATGCCAGAAGCCGTCATTGTAGAAGCCTGCCGCACTCCGATCGCCCGGGGCAAACCCGTCGTCGGGGAGCTCTCGGGTCTGCACGTCACGAAACTGCTGTCGGCGACCTTCGCGGAGCTGGTGCGTCGCGCCGGCATCGACTATGCGGACGTCGATCTGGTGGCCGGCGGCTGTGTCACCCAGGCGGGGGAGCAGTCGAACAACATTACGCGCCACTCGTGGCTGTCCATGGGCAGGAACTACGACACCGGCGGCTATACCGTCGATGCCCAGTGTGGCTCCGCTCAGGCATGCAATCACCAGATTTCGGCCCTCATCGGCGCCGGGTCCATCGAGGTCGGCATTGCCTGCGGCGTCGAGATGATGAGCCACGTGCCGCTCGGCGCCAATGTCATGAATGGACCGGGCTACTTCATCCCGCCGGGATGGAGTTGGGACACGCCGCAGACGCAGTTCGAGATGGCTGAACGTATCGCGAAGAACCGCGGTCTCACGCGCGAGATGACGGACGCACTCGCCTGCGAGTCGCAACGCCGGGCGAAGATCGCCTGGGCCGAGGGGCGCTTCGATCGCGAGGTGGTGAAGGTCGAAGCACCGGTGCTCGGCGAGGACGGCAAACCGACCGGTGCAATCAGACTCGTGAGCCGCG
Source organism: Pseudomonadota bacterium (assembly GCA_963204795.1). Classification (GTDB taxonomy): domain Bacteria; phylum Pseudomonadota; class Gammaproteobacteria; order Steroidobacterales; family Steroidobacteraceae; genus CADEFQ01. Next base: position 1,725 of record CAUJHX010000029.1, read on the forward strand.
ACCAGGGGCTGCGAGACACCACGATGGAGGGTCTGGCCCAGCTCAAGACGATGGTGCCCGGTGGCATCATCACGGCGGGCAGCAGCTCGCAGGTGTCCGATGGCGCGGCGGCGGTGTTGTGGATGAGCGCCGCCGAGGCAAAGAAGCGCGGCCTCAAGCCTCGCGCGCGCATCATCACGGATTGCCTTGTCGGCGCCGATCCGTATTACGGCCTCGACGGTCCCGTCGATGCGACCGCACGCCTGCTGAAGCGCAGCGGCATGAAGATGGGCGATATCGATCTGTTCGAGGTCAATGAGGCCTTCGCTTCGGTGGTACTGTCCTGGGCGAAGGTGTACGACGCCGATATGAGCAAGGTCAACGTCAACGGCGGCGCCATGGCGCTCGGACATCCGGTCGGTTCGACCGGCGCGCGCCTCATCTGCACGGCCCTGCACGAACTCGAGCGGCAGGACAAGGCGACGGCACTCATCACCATGTGTTGCGGAGCGCACGTCGGCACGGGCACGATCATCGAGCGCCTCTGAGCGCCAGGTCCGGACGTGGGAGGCAGCATGGGTGACTTGACAGGCAAGGTGGCCATCGTGACCGGTTCCGGCGCGGGGCTCGGTCGTGAGGAAGCATTGCAGCTGGCGCGGCAGGGTGCGCGTGTCGTCGTGAACGACATTCCCGCCGCGCGGGAACGCGCAGAGGAAGTCGTTTCCGCGATCAAGTCACTGGGGGGCGAGGCCATTGCGGTGCTCGGCGACTGTGCCGACTCGGCCGATGCCGGGAAGCTGTTCAAGACTGCGCTCGAGACCTTCGGCGACGTGAACGTGATGGTCAACAACGCCGGTTTCACGCGCGACAAGACCCTCTACGGCATGAGCGACGAGGAGTTCGATTCCGTGGTGCGCGTGCACCTGCGCGGGCACTTCGTCAACATGCGCAATGCCGCGCAGTACTGGCGAGAGAAGGCGAAATCCGGTCCGGTCTATGGCCGACTCATCAGCACCTCGTCGGAAGCGATGCTGTTTGCGGCGCCGGGGCAGCCGAACTATGCGCCGGCCAAGGCGGGTATCGTTGCACTGACGATCGGTGCCGCGACGCTGATGCAGAAGCTCGGGGTCACCTGCAACGTGATCCTGCCGCGGGCGCGCACCGCGATGACGGAGAACATGCCGCACGCGCATCTGTTTGCTGCGCCGAAGGAAGGCTTCGACGTGTTCAGCCCGGCGAATGTGGCGCCGATGGTCGGTTACCTCGCCTCTCCCCGGGCGGCACATATTTCAGGCGAGGTGTTCGTCGTCTGGGGTGCACGCGTGACGATCGTGCAGCGGCCGCGCCTCGACGTGTTCTATGACAACCCGCAAGGCGGAAAGTGGTCGACAGATGGCCTGCATGACACGCTTGCCGCCTACTTCACGGCAGAGCACCGGCCCGTGGTGGATGGCTACGCGGTGCCGCCGCAATGACGCATGACAGCGCCGCCTTTCGGGCGGCTCTACCTCAAATGAGGGTTGACGGCCGGTTACCGCCACCGCAAAAGGCGCAATTGCCACATCGATACACTTGCTGAAGGGGCTGACCATGACAGATCGCGACAAGATGCAGAAGCCCGACTGGATGAACGACGCGGAATGGGCCTGGTTCAAGGAGCGCACCGCGTCGGTGGAATTGATCGTGTCGGATGCCAAGGCGGACGTCCAGGCTTACCTTGCGAGCCCCGCCGGCCGATCGACCGGCCAGAACGCCCAGGGCGGATTTCCGACTCTTCTGCTGACGACAATCGGACGCAAATCGGGCGAGAAACGCACGACACCGGCCGTGTTCATGCGGCACGGCAAGGATCTGGTCGTCGTCGGTTCGCTCGCCGGTTATGACCAGCATCCGGCCTGGGTGCTCAACCTCAATGCCAATCCGAAGTGTGAAGTGCAACTCGACTTCGACAAGTACCACGCCGTCTCGCGCGACGCCACCGACGCGGAGCGCAAGGCGCTGTGGCCGTCGCTGGTCAAGACGTTCCCGGCCTGGGGCTACTTCCAGATGCAGACCGAGCGGCCCTTTGCCGTCAAGATTCTCACGCCGACCGGTCCCGCCTGAGCAGAGGAACGCAGCATGAGCCAAGTACATTTCGAGCACCTGTTCACGCCGCTGCAGGTGGGGCCGATGCGGGTGCCGAACCGGATCTGCGAGACGACCAACACGATCAACTCGTCGATGACTCCGGGCATGATCGACGAGCACTTCATCGCGCATCACGGTGCCAAGGCCCGCGGAGGCACCGGCTGGATCGGCAGCGAGACCTGGTTGCTCAACGTGCCCTTCCCGCCGGAGACACCGGACGAAGTGGGCCTCTCCATCGGATGCGCGGCGCACACCACGTCGTATCAGTACCCGGCTTTTGCCGAGGGCATGAAGAAGTTCGTCGATGAGGTCCACAAGGCCGGCTCCGTGGCGATCGTGCAGCTGACCCAGCTCACCTCGGCGTGGGGACCCTCGGCAGTCCCGATGCTGGGCCCGCAGTCGTACACACCACACGTGCTCGGCGAAGAGGAAATCGAGTTCTGCATCAATGTCTATGCCGATGCGGCCGAGGTGGCGAAAGCCGTCGGGGCCGACGGCATCGAGATGCACTGCGCCCACGAAACGATGGGCCACAGTTTCCTCTCACCCGTCAGCAACAAGCGCACCGACAAGTGGGGCGGCGGTCCGCAGGAGCGCATCCGCTTCGTCGTCGAAGTGCTGAAGCGCATCCGCGCGCGCATCGGGGATTCGCTCGCGATCGGCATCCGTGTTGGCGCGCAGGAGTTTCGCCAGGGCGGCTACGACAACCTGGAAATGCGCGAGATGCTCTACGCAATCGCGGAGACCGGTCTCATCGACTTTGCGGATATCGATACCGGGCACTGCTGGGGCGCGCCGTCCTACGTACCGAACTCCTACTACCCGAATGCGGAGCATCGCGAAGCCGGCAAGGCTGCGAAGGCCGACCTGTCCGGCCTCGACAGGAAGGTCGCCGTCATGTTCACCGGACGCATCAATGATCCGGTCGTGGCCGAAGAGCTGATCAAGGGCGGCTACTGCGATCTCGTGGGCATGGTGCGCGCAGGTATCGCCGATCCCGAGTTCGCCAACAAGGCGCGCGAGGGGCGATTGAACGAGATTCGCCGCTGCATCGCATGCACGCGCTGCATCGACGAGGCGTCGGAATCGCTCTACATCCCGTACACGCCCGTATGTTCGATCAATCCGGTCATCGGTAATGAGCTGCGCTGGGAGAAGGAGTACAAGCGCGCCACGAAGGCCAGGCGCGTCGTCGTGGTCGGCGGGGGCCTGGCCGGTTGCGAGGCCGCGCGAATCGCAGCGCAGCGTGGCCACAAGGTGACCCTGCTCGAGCAGGGCAAGCGGCTCGGCGGTCAGTTGCTGATCGCCTCGAAAGCTCCCGGTCGCGATTCCTTCGAGGACCAGGTGTATTTTGAAGAGAACGAGATGACGCGCACCGGTGTCGAGGTGCGGCTGGAGACCACGGCCGATCTGGCAGCCATCAAGGCGCTGAAGCCCGACGTGGTCGTCATCGCGACGGGCGCGGTACCGCGCGTGCCACATGACGTGTCGGGCCTCGATTTGCCGCACGTGGTGTACGGCTGGGACGTGATGAAGGGCAAGGTGCAGGCCGGCAAGCGCGTGGCGATCGTCTCGCAGGAGGACTATTACGAGACGCCCGGCGTCGCGGATTTCCTCGCGAGCAAGGGCAAGGAGGTCACCGTTTTCCTCAAAGGCGCCCACATCGGCAAGGAGATTGCCCGGTATTCGGTCGGGATGACGCTCGCCCGCATGGAGAGCCTCGGTGTCACGACCGTTCCCAATGTGACGCTGACGAAGATCGATGCCAGGGGCCTCGATTTCGAGTCTGTCTTTGGCGGCAGGACATATCGGCACGAGGGCTTCGACACCGTGGTGCTGGTGTACGGCGCCGTGGCACAGCCGGAACTGTACGATCAGCTCAAGGCGGAGGGTGGTGGCCCACAGTTGTTCCTCGCCGGAGCCGCATGGTTGCCCCGCCGCATGGCGGAGGCGACGCAGCATGGTGCGCATATCGGTCTTGCGATCTAGTCGATAGCTTCAGCGTCGCTGCGCAGGGCTGGTTCGGGCGATGTCATCCGGCTCCGGAAGATGGCAGGGGATTCTCGGCGAGCTCGAGCGCCGCCGCGCCTTCAATCGTCAGATGGGTGGCGCCGAACGTGTGCAGCGCCAGCGGGATGGCGGCAAGCTCGACGCGCGCCAGCGCGCGCAGGAGTTGTTCGATGCGGGCAGCTTCGTCGAGCTCGGCGCTTTCGCGGGTGGCCTGAGCGAGCAGGGCGACACGCCCGCACCGGCCGATGGGTTGATCGCCGGCTTCGGGCTCATCGAGGGCCGCCCGGCGCTGGCAGGGGTCGAGGACTTCACCGTGCTCGGCGGCTCGATCGGCGATCGCGGCGCTGACAAGCGCTATCGGCTCACCCAGCTCGCCGCGCAGGAGCGCGTGCCGCTCGTGCTCATGCTCGAGGGCGCCGGTCACCGGCTGACGAACGAGCACGCGGGTCGCCGCCCGAATGATCTGCAGGGGCTTGCGGAGCTTTCAGGCCTCGTGCCGATGGTCTGTCTCGTGCTCGGCGCTTCCGCCGGTCACGGCGCGCTCGCCGCGCCACTGTCGGATTTCGTGGTGATGAGCGAGGGTTCCTCGATGTTCGCTGCCGGACCGCCGATCGTGAAGGCGGCCGTGGGCGAGGTGGTCACCAAGGAGCAGCTCGGCGGCCCTCAGGTGCACGTCGCGCAGTCAGGTGTGGCTCACAACCTCGCCGCCGATGATCGCGAGGCGATTGCGCTCGCACGCCGCTATCTCTCGTATCTTCCCCTCAACGCCTGGGAGTGGCCACCGCGCGGCGAGGGCCCCGACACCGGGCCGCGACGTCTCGATGGCATTCTCGATCTCATCGACCCCGACCCGCGCGTGGCCTTCAGGATGAGTGCTGTCCTGAAGCTCCTTGCCGACGAGGGCAGTCTCCTCGAGATCCAGCCGCGCCATGGCGCAGCGATCATCACGGCCCTTGCCCGCCTCGGCGGGCACAGCGTTGCGATCGTCGCCAACGACCCGGGCGTGAACGCCGGAGCGGTCGACGCCGCCGCAGCCGACAAGGCAGCGCACTTTCTCGACGTCGCCAATGCCTTTCACCTGCCCGTGGTGTTCCTCACCGATAACCCGGGCGTGATGGCCGGCACGGTTGCCGAGAAATCGGGCGCGCTGCGTCACGCGGCACGCATGTTCGTCGCGCAGCATCGGTTGCAGGTGCCGAAGCTGCACGTGACACTGCGCAAGGCCTTCGGCTTCGGCTCCTCGATCATGGCCATGAATCCCTTCGACGGGCAGACGCTCTCGCTCGCCTTTCCGGCGATCACGCTCGGCTCGATGCCCGCGGCGAGCGGCGCCGCGGCCGCGAAGCTCGACGAGGCGACGCGCGCGCGAATCGCGGCCGAGCAGGCCGGGGGTGCCTTCCATGTCGCCGACCGGCTCGCCTACGACGACGTTATCGACCCGCGCGAGCTGCGCAACGCATTGCTGCAGGGGCTCGTGCTCGCCGCGGGGCGCCGTACGAGTGCCCCGCAGCCCACGCTGCTGCGCGGCATCGCGCCGTGATCAAACGACCGCGCGAACGCGATCCGGTCGTCATCCAGCGCGAAGTCACGAGCTTGATGGTCCCGGCCGGCATCGAGGTCAAGCTCGTACCGGGTCTGGCCGGTTACATCACCCAGGCGCTCGGCGGCAGCTTTACGCTGGAGATCGAAGGCAACCTGTTCCGCGTCTCGGGAGACGATGCCGACGCCATCGGCAGGAATGTCGATCCTGCGCCTGAGCTGCCCACGGACATCACCGAACAGGATATCGAACGGCTCGTCTGGGATCGCCTGCGCACCTGTTATGACCCCGAGATTCCGCTCAACATCGTCGACCTCGGCCTCATTTACGAATGCAGGGTTGTTCCGCAACCCGACGGGGCGCGTGTCGTTGCCATCCAGATGACACTCACAGCCCCGGGTTGTGGCATGGGCGAAATCATCGTGCAGGATATTCGGGAAAAGGTTGAAGCCATCCCCACGGTGGACTGCGCCGAGGTCACGATCGTGTTTGACCCACCATGGGACGCGTCGATGATGTCCGATGCTGCACGCCTGCACACAGGAATGTTTTGACGATCACCGTGCCTTGCACGGTATCGTGAGCACGAGGGCGAAGGAGGGGGGGGATGGTCGCTGTCAGGCCGAAGAGAATGCGCGACAGGCTGCTCGATGCAGCCGAGGACGCGTTCGCCGGACGAGGCTACGATGTGAGCCCGCTCGAGGAGATTGCCGCAACAGTCGGCATCAGTGCCAGCGCCATCTACAAGCACTATCGCAACAAGATGGCCCTGTACAGGGCCGTGGTGGAGAGGCTGGCCGGACACTTTCTGGCCGTACTGGACAGCTTCGATCCTGACATCAATTCGGCTGAATTCTCGAATGCCCACTTCCGCTATCACGCGCAGCATCCCGCGCTCGCACGCATCGCCCTGCATGCCACGCTCGCAGGCGGAGAGCAGCGCCGGGTCGTCGTGGAGAAGGTCTTCGACCCTTTCTACCGGCACTGCAATCACAAATTGCGCAGGAGTCACATCGTCTCGGCCCGGGAGCTGGCACGAAACCCCGCGCACTTCATGGCCTTCAACAGCCTGATCATCGGCTATGTCAACCTGGCCGCACTGCATCGCGAGACGCTGGGCGCAAATCCGCTGTCTGCCAAAGCAGTGCGCGACGCGGCCGGTGTCGTCGAGAAGTTCGCCTGGGCCCTGACGCGCGATTTCGAGAAGGGCTTCGCCGCCTACATGAAGCGCGAGCGGCGTGCCATACGGGCCGCGGCGCAATCGCGCGAGCGAAGATAACCCCCACGAATTCAGGTAAATGATGATTAACCGGGCGGTTGCCGCTGCCGGTGACCAGACCTATACTGCCCCGCAGGTAAATGGTCATTAACCAATGCTGCGACCTCTGCATCAGTCCGTGACAAACATGGGCGCCATTTCGTGAACATCTCCCTGCGCGTCAATGGCCGCCCGGTCGAGGCTGTGGTCGAGCCGCGGTTGCTGCTGGTCCACTTCCTGCGCGAACGACTGCGGCTCACGGGCACACACATCGGTTGCGACACCAGCCAGTGCGGGGCCTGCACCGTGCATCTCGATGGGCGCGCCGTGAAAAGCTGTACCGTGCTCGCGGTGCAAGCCGATGGCTGTGACATCACGACCATCGAGGGCCTGGCGGCGGAGGGTGAATTGCATCCTCTGCAGGCCGCCTTTCAGGAGCAGCATGCACTGCAGTGCGGGTTCTGCACCCCGGGCATGATCATGGCCTCCCTCGAGCTTCTCGGCCGGGCGATCGTGCCGGACGATCGCGAGATCCGTGCTGCTCTCGAAGGCAACCGCTGCCGCTGCACGGGCTATCAGAACATCGTGGCGGCAGTTCGCACTGCCTGCGAACGTTCATGAGGCGCGACGCGCCCCCTGATCTCATCGGTGCGCGCGTGCCGCGCGTGGAGGATCCCCGTTTGTTGGCGGGACGCGGCGCCTACGTCGATGACCTGCAACTGCCCGGGATGCTGCAGCTCGATATCCTGCGCAGTCCGCATGCGCACGCACGCATTTGCGAACTCGATGTGAGCATGGCGCGTGCGCTGCCGGGTGTCGTCGCCGTATATACGGGGCGGGATCTGGCGCAGTTCCTGAAGCCAGTGCCGAGCGCCGGCGGCATGCAGGGTTTCAATGCGCCGCCACATCATGTTCTGGCTGTGGATCGTGTGCGATTCGTCGGCGAAGGGGTGGCCGCTGTTCTGGCGCAGGACCGCTACATTGCCCGGGACGCGAGGGAACTGATCAACGTCACGTATGACGTGTTGCCAGCCGTGACTGATCCCGGCGTTGCGCTCACGCCGCAGGCACCCGTGCTGCACGATGACATCGGCAGCAATCGGGCTTTCGAACTGCGTATCGGCAATGACACGCAAGCCGCGCTTGCAGCCTCGGAGCGGATCATCAGCGGGCGCTTCATCAACCAACGCGTCATTCCCGGTCCGATGGAGACGCGCGGCGCAGTGGCGCACTTCGAGCCATGGGAAGGGCGGTTGACGGTCTGGCTGTCCACCCAGGCACCGCACCTGATGAAGCGTGAGTTTGCCCGCTACCTGGACTTCCCCGAACATCGGCTGCGGGTGGTCGCGCCCGACGTGGGCGGCGCTTTCGGCGCCAAGAACAATCCCTACGCCGAGGAACTGCTCGCCGCGGCGCTGTCGCTCAAACACGGCGTGCCGCTGAAGTGGATCGAGGAACGCAGCGAGCACATGCTCGCCACGAGTCACGCCCGCGCACAGGCCGTCGAAGTGCATGCGGGTGTTCGCGCCGACGGGACAGTGCAGGCGCTGCACTACCGGCTGACTGCCGACATGGGTGCCTACTATCACGCCATCACGCACATCGGCCCCATGATGACCGCTGCGTTGATGACTGGTGCCTACCGGATTGCGCACGCCGCCACCGACATCATCAGCGTGTTCACGAATGCGACACCGACCGATCCCTATCGGGGCTTCGGTCGCGCTGAGGCGACTTATTTCATCGAGCGCACGATGGATCTGATCGCCCGCGAGCTGGGACTCGATGTGCTCGAAGTGCGCCGACGCAACCTGATCCGTCCGGAGGAGTTTCCCTGCACCACACCCACCGGGCACGTGCACGAGAGTGGCAACTTCCAGCTTTGCCTCGACCGGGCGCTCGAACGATTCGACTACGAGGGCACGCGGCGAGAGCAGGCGAGGCTGCGCGCCGCGGGACGCTACCTGGGCATCGGCATCGCGACCCACGCCTGGCGGGCCGGTTTCCCCTCGGTGCCGGGCGGCAAGGGCTATGTCACGAGCGGCTGGGAGAAGTCCACGGTCTCGATCGATGCGGCAGGCAAGATTCGTGTCGTCATCGGCACCTCTCCGCACGGGCAGGGCGTGGTCACGACCACGGCCCAGATCGTGGCGCAGCAGTTCGGCCTGCTGCCGCAGGACGTGCGGGTCATCCACGGCGATACCGATGCGGTGGCGCAGGGCAACGGCACCATGGGCAGCCGGTCTCTCGTGGTCGGCGGCAGCGCGACATTGCTTGCAGCACAACAAGTGCGGGCGAAGGCGATCCGGCTGGCAGCACATCTGCTGCAGATCGATCCGCGGCAGGTCGTGCTCGAGAGTGCCTGCTTCCGCGATGCGGGCAATTCACAGCGTGGTATTGCGCTCACGGAAGTCGCCGCACATGCCTTTGCGGGGCCGCGCGACCTGCCCGATGGCATGGAGCCTTGTCTCGAAGCTGCGGTGCTCTTCGAGCCCGCCAATTTCACGACCTGCTTCGGTACGCATGTCTGCGCCGTGGAAGTGGATGTGCAAACCGGAGCGGCGGCGATCCGCCGATATATCGCGATCGACGACGCGGGTCGTGCGATCAACCCGACCCTTGTGGAAGGCCAGATTCATGGCGGACTCGCGCAGGGAATCGGCCAGGCGCTCATGGAAGGCGCAAGCTATGATTCGGCGGGTCAGCCGCTCGCCGCATCCTTGCTGGACTACGCGACCCCGAAGGCGTCCGATCTGCCGCACTTCGAAGTGGAGCTGACGGAAACACCTTCGACGGTCAATCCTCTCGGTGCACGCGGCATCGGTGAAGCGGGTGCCATTGGTGCCCCGCCGGCGGTGGTGAACGCCGTGCTCGATGCGCTTGCACCACTCGGGGTTCGGCACCTCGATATGCCACTCACGCCACAGAGAGTCTGGCGTGCGATCCAGGAGGCGCGTGCGTGATTCCGGCCGCCTTCGAGTATGCCGTGCCACGCTCCCTCGAGGACGCCGTGGCAGTGCTTGCAGACTGTGAGGCGGGCACCGCCGCAATTCTGGCGGGTGGCATGAGCCTCCTCCCGACGATGAAGCTGCGACTCGCGGCACCTGCGCTGCTCGTGGATATCGGGCGCTTGCGCGAGCTTGCGGGAATCTCGCGCGCATCGGGGCGATTGCGCATCGGCGCGCTCACCACGCACGCGGAGCTGCTCGCTGCGCCGGAGCTGGCGGAATGGCGGGTGTTTGCCGAGACCGCGGGCGTTCTCGGTGATCCCCAGGTACGCAACCGCGGCACTTTCGGTGGCTCACTCGCGCAGGCGCACCCGGCTGCCGACTGGCCAGCTGTGTTTCTCGCACTGCGTGGCGTGGCGTGCTTGCGAGGGTCGCGGGGGGAACGGTCTGTCCGGAGCGAGGACTTCTTCACAGGCGTGCTGACCACGGCGATCGCCGAGGGTGAAATTCTCACGCACGTCACATTTCCGGCGGGAGACGGGAGATCGGGTGCCGCCTATTCGAAGATGCGCCAGCAGGCCTCGGGGATGGCGCTCGCCGGAGTGGCGGCCCGAATCACGCTGGACACAGCCGGGCGCATTGAGGAATCGACCGTGGGCGTCACGGGCATCGGCGGCGCGCCATTCCGGGCCCGCAGCATTGAACAGCGACTGTCCGGACTCCTGCCCACGCCCTCGATATTGGAGGAGTCGTGCGCCGACGTGCCCGAGGCCGATCCCACGAATGACTTGCATGCTGATGCGGATTATCGCCGCCAGCTGCTCAGGGTTCATGCCACACGTGCGCTGACACGGGCGCTCGAGCGGGCGAGATCGGCGATTCCCTGACGCTGAGTGCGCATGATGCCAATTGACGGTACGTATTGTGAAATGCTTTGAGTTTGGTCAAGCAGCTTTCCGGAATGGCTGCGGACAGTCGAAGCTCTGTGGACGGTTCGCTGTATTGTATTTCGGGGGCAACCGTCACGAACCATCACGACGCAGGAGAAGTGCATGAGGATGACTGATACTTTCAGGCTGCTGGGTTTGAGCTGTCTCGCTTGCGGACTGACATCGCAGCCCGCGCTCGCGCAGAATGCCGACAGTCCGCCGGCCGCCGCAGAAGCCGCAGGTGTGCTCCAGGAGGTCATCATCACGGCACAGAAGCGCGCCGAAAGCCTCCAGGAGACACCCATCGCGATCAGCGCCGTCACCGCCGAAGCCATCGAGCAGCGCGGTACGACGGATATCAGCTCGCTCACCTCCATCGCGCCGAACCTCCTCGTGACCACCTCTCCGGTCTCCGCCACCAATACGACAGTCTTCATCCGCGGTATCGGCAACGGCGAGACGATACTTACCAATGACGCGCCGGTCAGTATCTATATCGACGGTATTGTTGTCGGTCGACAGACCGGCGCCGTGTTCGATCTCGTGGACCTCGAGCGCATCGAAGTGCTCCGGGGGCCCCAGGGAACGCTCTATGGTCGCAATACCATCGGTGGGGCGGTGAATTTCATTACCGCCAGGCCGGCTGATGAGCTCGGCTTCAGGCAGAAGTTCAGCTACGGCAGCTGGAACCAATGGCAGACGCGAAGCACCTTCGACACGGGTGAGTGGGGCGCAAGCGGCGTTCGCGCCAAACTCTCCTACGTGCACCGTGAGCAGAACGGCTACGTCGATGACCTGACTGCGCCGGATGATCTCGACCCGGGCGCTTTCAAGCTCGACGGTGCGCGTCTTGCACTCAGTTTCGATCAGCAGGGCGCGTTCCGTGCCGACTACACTTTCGATTACAACTACCGTCGCAGCATTGCGGCGGCTTTCCAGGCAACCGTCATGCGTCCCGATGTGCTCGGCTACCTCAATGGCTCGCCGGCGCTCGGCGGCATGCCTCCACTCGTATCACGCAATCGGCTCGACAAGGTCCGCTTCGACGACGACGGCTTGCTCACCGACAAGGTGACCGGACACACGCTGACCCTCGAATTCGATCTGGGCGCCGATACCCTGCTGCGTTCGCTCACCGGCTATCGTGACTGGCACAACATCGATCGCGGTGATGAGTTCGACGGTCAGGGCGGCATCCTGGGTGCCACGGCGAGCCCGCTGCTGCTCGCGCCGCCGCCTTACACCGCCTTCATTCCGACCGGGGTGCAGCGGATCAGTCTGTTCACGGCGACCAATGTGCGCCGCCAGCATCAGATCAGCCAGGAGCTCAATATCATCGGCAAAATGAGTGACAAGCTCAGCTATGTCGCTGGCGCGTTCTATTTCAAGGAACACAGCTATGAGCGGGACCCGCAGTTCCCCACCATCGTGGTCGCGCCGCTCTCGGTCGCGGTGCCGCTCAGTGTGCTGCTCGACTACGATCACGAGTCGGAGTCGAAAGCGGTCTTCGGACAGGCGACGTACGATCTCACCGACCGGCTGAGTTTCACCGGCGGCGTGCGCTACACCGAGGACGACAAGAAGCTCGATCAACGTGCGATCTTCCCGCGCGAACTCGAGCGCAGCTACAGCAATTTCAACTGGTCAGCCTCACTCGCCTTCAAGCCGGGCGACCAGCTGATGACCTACGGACGCATCGCCACGGGTTACAAGTCCGGCGGATTCAATGCGCGCTCCGCAAATGAGAGCTTCGAGCCAGAAGATGTCACGTCGTTTGAGCTTGGATTGAAGTCAGAGTTGCTCGACCAGCGGCTGCGCCTGAATGCGGCTGCCTTCTACGTGGACCACAAGGATCTGCAGATCCAGCAGTTCCAGGCTGGCAGCCAGGGCGCCACCAGTGTGACGGTGAACGCCGGCAAGGCCGAGTACAAGGGGCTCGAGGTGGAAATGGAGGCGCTGCTCACCGAGGGGCTGACACTGTCGGCCTCCGTGGGCTACGTCGATCGCGAATACAAGGAATTCCTGATTCTGGATCCAGCGACCAACCAGATCGTGGACGTTGCGAGCAGCGCCTTTTTCACTTACGCCCCCGAAACGACCGCTAATGCGGCGCTGCAGTACAAGCTGCCACGCTTCAGCATCGGGCAGCTCTCGGCCCGGCTCGAATACAACTATCGTGGCAGCGTGATCTTCTATCCGACCCATGTCGGCACACCGCTCACCGAAGAGATTGCGGATGGGGCGCGTAATCTTCTCGACGCGCGCATCACGCTGTCCGAACTGAAGGTCGGCGGCGGCGAGGCCTCCGTGTCACTCTGGAGCAGGAACCTCACGGACGAGGAGTATCGCGTGCACGGCGTCGATTTCGGCGCCCTGGGCTTCGCCGGCAACGTCTACGGCGAGCCGCGCAGCGTCGGAGTCGATTTCATGGTCGCGTTCTGAACCCGGGAGGCGGGCGATGCAGGCGAAGCGGATTGAAGTAGCCCCGGAGGGGCTTGGGGAACCGATGGCGGTGCTGTGGGAGGGATTTGCGGCGCGCAAGGTGGCGCTGACGCCGACGCCGATGGGCTTGCAACCCGGCAAGTACATCCAGGCGAAGTGGCAGGACGGCCAGTTCGGTCACACCGACGCGGTGGGCTTGCAGGCGGCGCACAACGGCACGGAGCTGTGCATCCGCCTGGAGTGGGAGAGCAAGACGCGCGCCGATTCGGTCAGAGACAACGACGAGTTTGCCGACGCGGCGGCGCTGCTGTTTCCGCTCAGCGAGACGGCCTCGCTGCTGATGGGGGCGCAGGGCGCGCCGGTGAGCCTGTGGCACTGGCGGGCGCACCGGCCGAAGACGGCCCG
>CAUJHX010000030.1 GCA_963204795.1 Pseudomonadota bacterium
CAGTATCGCCGTTCGTCATTCCTCCTCGATGCTGCGGGCCGGCAGATCCTGCCGTCCTTCATCCAGGTGCACGAACGGCCGCATATCCCGAAGGCGCTCGCGAGCTGCCCGTTCGACTCCGAAGGTGTTGCGACACGCGACCGTGAGCTCATTGCGAACGGGGTGCTGCAGGGCTACGTGCTCGGTTCCTATGCCGCACGCAAGCTCGGGCTCAACACCACGGGCAATGCCGGTGGCGTCCACAATCTGCTGGTCGAAACCGGCCGGGAGGCCGGCACGTTCGAGGCGCTGCTTGCGCGCATGGGCACGGGGCTCGTCGTCACCGAGCTCATGGGGCAGGGCGTGAACGGCGTCACCGGCGATTATTCACGCGGCGCGACCGGCTTCTGGGTCGAAGGTGGCGCATACGCATTCCCTGTCGAGGAGGTCACGATCGCGGGCAATCTGCGCGACATGTATCTCGCGATCGACGCCATCGGGAGCGACGTGGATCTGCGGGGAACCATCCGCTGCGGTTCCATACTCGTCGGCGAGATGACGATCGCGGGGGGATGAGGGCTGGCGCGCGCGAAGCGTCAACGCAATGCGATCGCACGACGCGCATGCTGGTGAAGCCGCTACGGGCACTGAGAACGCCGAGCCAACGCTCTTGCCCGGTGCTCGTCGCTCGCCGCCTGTTGCCCATAGCTCACCGCCCGTCGCCGCCCTCAGCCCCTCTCCGCGACGAGATCTCCCAACGTGCGCTCCTGGCAGCAGCTTCGCCACGCGTCGTCGAGCGCCCGCGTTAGCCGGTCGACCGGCGGGAGTGCGAGATCGCGCGTCGGCGCGTGGCCGCTTTTCTGGTTGCGCGCGACGTCGAGGATGTCCTGCAGGCGGATGTGGCTGATATCCCGCCCCGGCAGGAGGCGTTCGTCATCCGTCGCGAGGAGGAGGCCGGCAGCCTCGAATGTCGCAACGAGCTGCGCGACGGCGATGCCGGGCAGTCCCAGCTCAGCCGAAAGCGCCGATACCGTCCAGGTTGTCGACCCCTGCGTATGCGAGCGCCCGACGAGATACATGATCTTGAGCGATACGCGCTCGACTTCGACGTTCGAGAGGCGCAGCTCGCGCAGCCCGATGCGAAGATACTCGGGGTTCTGCACATAGAACGAAAGCTGCGCGCCGATCAGGAGGATCAGCCAGCCGAAATAGGTCCACAGGAGCATCGCGACGATGATCGCGAGGCCGGCGTACACGATCGTGAGTCGCGTCGAGTAGACGACGAAGGCCGTGAAGATCGTGCCGACTGCCGCCCAGAGAATGCCGGCCGTGACGCCACCGATCAGTGCGGGTTGCCAGCGCACGCGCGTGTTCGGCACGAACATGTACACGAGCGTGAAGATCGCGGTGACCATCGCATAGGGCTCGAGACCCGTTGCGAGCCCGACCAGTTTGCGCAGCAGCGGCAGGTGTGCGATGACCTGCCACGGCTCGCTGCCGAGCGCGCGATGCGCAAGGCCCAGAAAGCCCACGAGGAGCAGCGGTCCGACGATCAGCAGCGTCACGTACTCGGTGATGCGCCGCGCGAAGCTGCGTGGCTGTTCGACGTGCCACACGTAGTTGAAGCTGTCCTCGACCTTCTTGATCGTGCCGATGAGTGTCCAGAGCAGCAGCGCGAAACCGACCGAGCCGACGATGCCGGTGCTCACGTTGTCCGCAAACTGCATGATCCGCGCGGTGATCTCGGTGGCCGCGGCGCCGACGGGACGGAAGAACTCGTAAATGATCGGCTCGAGGTCGCGGTGCGCGCCAAAGCCCTTGAGGATCGCGAAGCTGAATGCGAGCAGCGGAACGAGTGACAGGAAAGTCGCGTAGACGAGCCCCATCGCGCGCAGGTTGAGTTGCCCCTGCGACAAGTCGCGCAATACGGCGTATGGATAGCGCAGCAGGCGCAGCAGCCAGCCCACGGGGCGCGGGGAGAGCGACAGCGGGCCGAAGAGCCAGCGGTCGAGGAAGTTCCACGCGCGAATCCACATGCAGGATGGGCCTAATGCGAACTGCGCGCGGGACCGGTGATGCGGGCCAGCGCTTCGCGATATTTCTCGCTGGTGCGGGCAATGATTTCCGCGGGCAGGCGTGGTGCCGGCGGCTGCTTGTTCCACGCGAGCGATTCGAGATAATCACGCACAAACTGCTTGTCGAAGCTCGGCGGACTTTCGCCCACGCGCCAGGTGTCGGCTGGCCAGAAGCGCGAGGAGTCGGGCGTGAGCGCCTCATCGATGAGATGGATGCGCCCTGCTTCGTCGAGGCCAAATTCGAATTTCGTGTCGGCGATGATGAGACCGCGCGCCGCGGCGTGTTCCGAGGCAAAGGAGTAGAGCGCGATCGCGATGTCACGCACGCGTGCGGCGATATCGGCGCCTACGAGAGCCGCAGCTTCGTCGAAGGGGATGTTGACATCGTGCGCGCCTGCCTCGGCTTTCGTCGCTGGCGTGAAGATCGGCGCGGGCAGTTTCGAGGCGAGCTGCAGGCCCGCCGGCAGGCCGATACCGCAGACCTTGCCTGTCTGGATGTAATCTTTCCAGCCCGAACCGATCAGGTAGCCGCGCACGACAGCCTCGATCGGCAGCGCGCGCAAGCGACGCACGATCATGGCGCGCCCTTCGACGAGCGCGAGGTCCCCTGGATCGGTCACGACTTTGCTCACCGGGCGGCCGGTGAGGTGGTTCGGCACGATGTGCGCGGTGCGCGCGAACCAGTAGTTCGAGATCTCGTTCAGCACCTGGCCCTTCCACGGGATCGGGTCGGGCAGGATCACGTCGAATGCCGACAAGCGGTCGGTCGTGACGATCAGCATGCTGCTGCCGTCGATGGCGTAGATGTCGCGGACCTTGCCGCTGTGGGTCTTGGTGAGGCCCTTGAGGGCGGTCGTGTGGACAGTCGGCGGTGTCATGGTCTCGGGCCGCAGCGCAGGGCGGGGCATCTTGACGTCCCGTGCGCGACGCGGTCAAGGATCGTGTAACGTTGCATTTCCCATGACGACAGGATGGACGGGCAAGATCATCGGGGGCCTGATCGGCCTCTTCACGCTCGGCCCGTTCGGCGCAGCGCTGGGCGCGGTCCTCGGTCATCAGTACGACCAGGGCGCAGCGCGGCCGGGTGTCGGTGCGACGAACAACTTCGGTGCGCACTTCTTCACGGCAACCTTCGAGGTGATGGGCCACATCGCCAAGGCCGATGGACGTGTCTCGGAGCGCGAGATTGCCGCTGCGCGTTCGGTCATGGCCGCGCTGCGGCTGGATGAAGCGAGCGTGCGGGTGGCGATCGCGTGTTTCCAGCGCGGCAAGCAGCCGGCATTCGATTTTGCGGGTGCTGTCCAGTCGATCCGCCGTGCCTGCCTGGGTCGTCCGGATCTCCTGCGCATCTTCTTCGAGATCCAGATGCGCGCAGCGCTCGACGGCACCGACCTCGCGCCGCCGACGCGCGGGCATGTGCAGCGACTTGCGCAGATGCTCGGAATCTCCACGCCCGAGTTCGTGCACATCGAGGCGGCATTGCGGTCGGGCGGCCGTCCCGGCGCGCGCCCCGCGGCGGCGGCCGGGATCCCGCTCGACGAGGCCTATGCGGTGCTCGAAGTCGCGGCTGGCGCGAGCGACGCGGAGGTCACCAGGGCCTATCGGCGCCAATTGTCGCGCCACCACCCTGACAAGCTGAAAGCGAACGGCCTGCCCGATTCGATGATCGAGCACGCAAAAGAGCGCACCCAGCAGATCATCGTCGCATGGGAGCGGGTGCGCGAGGCGCGCGGCATGCGCGGCTAGGGATGCCGGACCGCGCTCGCGTACACTTGTCGCATGCGCCAATCGCCCTGGATCGCCCCCTCGATTCTCTCCGCCGATTTCGCCCGGCTCGGCGAGGAAGTCGACGCCGTGCTCGCCGCCGGCGCCGACATCATCCATTTCGACGTGATGGACAACCACTACGTGCCGAACCTGACGATCGGCCCGCTCGTGTGCGAGGCGCTGCGCAAGCACGGCGTCACGGCCCCCATCGACGTGCATCTGATGGTGAACCCGGTGGACCGCATCGTGCCCGACTTCGCGCAGGCCGGTGCTTCGTACATCAGCTTCCATCCCGAGGCGAGCGAGCATGTCGACCGCACCATCTCGCTCATCCGCGAATGCGGCGCGAAGCCGGGGCTCGTGCTCAATCCGGCGACCCCGCTCGACTGGCTCGACTACACGCTCGAGAAGCTCGATCTCGTGCTCGTGATGTCGGTGAACCCGGGTTTCGCGGGGCAGAGTTTCATACCGACGGCGCTCGCGAAGCTCGCGGAGGTGCGCCGTCGCATCGATGCCTCGGGCCGCCCGGTGCGTCTCGAGATCGACGGGGGAGTGAAGGTCGACAACATCGGCGCAATCGCCGCCGCGGGCGCCGACACGTTTGTCGCAGGCTCGGCAGTCTTTGGTTCGAAGGACTACCCGAAGACGATCGCCGCGATGCGGCGTGCGATCGCGGAACACGCCCCGGCATGGCGTCCCGCTACCGATCGCTGACCTTCTATTCGCTCGCCATCGCGGCGGTGGCGGTTGTCTGGCTGTACCTCGATCTGGGGGATGCGCCCGACTTCCCCGCGCCGTGGATTGC
This sequence comes from Pseudomonadota bacterium, assembly GCA_963204795.1. Lineage (GTDB taxonomy): Bacteria > Pseudomonadota > Gammaproteobacteria > Steroidobacterales > Steroidobacteraceae > CADEFQ01. The sequence goes on from CAUJHX010000030.1 coordinate 4,627, forward strand.
GCTCGCCTGGATCGTCGTGATCCTTGCGATCTGGCACTTCGGCATTCCGGTGCCGCGTGTCGGGCTCACGTCGATGGAGCGCGTGCCACAGATCGGCCTGCTGCTCGTGTTCTCGCCACCAGTGGCTGCAGTGCTGTGCGGCAGTGCGGCGTTCCTCTGGCCGCTGCTGAGCCGAAGTTACAGCCACGGCTCGCCGCGCGCAGCAATCTTGCGGGCCGTGCACAACGGTGCGATGGACTCGCTCATGCTGCTGGTCGCGGGCTACGCGTATCTCGCTGCCGGGGGCATTCACCCGATCGGTGTACCGGGACTTGTGGACATCGTGCCGCTCCTCGTGATGGCACTTGCGGCTCAGGCAGTGAACGTGGTGCTGCTCGCGGCCTATTTCCGTCTCGATGGCCGCGACGTCGGCCGCATCATCAAGCCGGTGTATTCACTGGTCGACCTCGTGTTCGTGCCCGCGGGTGTACTTGCGGCCGTGCTGCACAACACCGCGGCGCCGGCGACCTTCGCACTGTTCGTGCTGCTGATGATCGTATTCGTGCTGAGCTTCAACGGCATCGGCAGCGCGCTCGCCGCCGCCGATGCCGACAGCAGCCCGCTTGCGAGGCTGTCGCGGGCGTGGCGCGCGCTGCGTGGCGCGCGGCGCCTCGATGAACTGGGCGATCGCATCCTCGCCGAGGCGCGTGCGCTATTTCGCTTCGACGAGTTTCATCTCGTGCTCGCCGATCGCGAGCGCAGCGTGCTCGAGGTGCGCGTGCACGAGCGTCACGGTGAGCGGCTGCCGGTGCAAACCCTGCCGATCGATGTCGGGTTATTCGGCAGGGTGGTGGCCCAGGGGGGTGCCTTGCTCGTCGAAGACGGCATCGCCGGGCATGCGAGCGGCTCGCTGATCGCAGTTGCGCTGCAGGAGGGCGGGCGTTCCATTGGCCTGCTCGCCGTGCACCACGCACGACCTGGCAGCTATTCGGACGCCGATCTGCACCTGATGCAGAACCTTGCGGAGCAGGTGGCGCCTGCCATCGTCGATGCGCGCGCGTTCGAAGAACTCGAGAATTACCGTCGGCATCTCGAGCAGCGGGTCACCGAGCGCACCGACGAACTGGCACGCGCGAACCGCGACAAGGAGCGTCTGATCGCGGCGCTCGACGAGCGCAGTCGCGCCTTCGAGCGTGAGTCGCAGGAGGATTCGCTCACGGGGATCGCGAATCGGCGCGCGTTCAGCCGGCGCGTTGCCACCGAGATCGACGTGTCACGCGCGACCGGCCGGCCGCTGGCGCTGGCCGTGGCTGACCTCGATCACTTCAAACTCGTCAACGACGAGCTCGGCCACGC
>CAUJHX010000031.1 GCA_963204795.1 Pseudomonadota bacterium
CAGGCTGTAAAGGGCCCGACGGCCAAGATGATGAGGGAACTCGGAATCGAGGCGACTGCAGGGGCTGTGGCCCGCCGCTATGCCGATCTGCTGGATGTGTTCATCGTGGATCAAGCCGATGCCGCAGCGTCGATGCCTGAAGGCGTCGCGCGCCTGCTCGAGCAGACGCTCATGACTACGCTCGGGGACCGTGAGCGCCTGGCGCGCGCCGTCATCCAGGCCGCGGACGCCGCCCGGAATGGCCCGCGCGCCGCAGCTAGCGGAATTTCGCGATGATCTTGTCCGCGTAGCGCCGGATTGCCTCCCGTTTCACATCGAGCGGCGGCTGCTGCTGCAGGAGGGTACCCACTCCCATCTCGGCCATGATGCCGGGCACGCTCCACGGCGTGACCTGAAGATCGGTGACGCCGAGATCCTCGAGGCGGCGGATGTCGTCGACCGAGTCGGCATCCGGGCAGTGCAGCATGATGTCAAACGGTTCCTTGTCGCGCCCATACTCGCGGCGATAACCGTTCAACTCGGCGATTACGCCTGCTACATCCGCCTTGTTGTGGATGATGCTGACCCAGCCGTCGCCGAGGCGCGCGGCACGCCGCATGGCCGGCGGGGTTGTGCCGCCGACGTAGATGGGCAGTTTCTTCTTCGGTACCGGCGCCATGATGAGGCGATCGAAATCGAAGTGCTTGCCATGAAACTCTTGCATGCCGCCGCTCATCAGCAGGCGGACCACCTGGATAGCTTCGTCCTGGCGCGCGCCGCGCGTTTTCATGTCCACGTGGAGCCACTTGAACTCCTCGGGCATCCACGCGAGGCCCACACCCAGCGTGACGCGATCGTCGGCGAGGGCCGCGACCGAAAAGAGGCTCTTGGCTTCGAGCAGGGGTTGGCGGACGGCGAGCCTCAGCACCGAAGTCATGAAGCGGATGCGCTTCGTGGCAACCGCCATTGCGGTGATGGCCACCCACGGATCCAGCACCGGCATGTCGAGCGGCCAGAAGCGGCTCCCATCCGGCGTGTAGGGGTAGGGGACGGAAGTTGTCTCCGGGAAGAACGGTGCGTCAGCGACCTGGAGACAGTGCCATCCGGCCTCATCGGCGCAACGGGCGACGTCCTGCAGCTCGGCAGGCGGCACCATGAACATGTGGAATCCGAATCTCATGGTGCCGCCGGGAGGCTCAGAATTCGAACTTCAGGTCGGCGCCGAAGGTCCGGGGCTCGCCCCAAGTACCGGAGCTGGCCGTGACCCAGCCCTGGTAGGCGAGTGTCAGGTAGTCCTTGTCGGCAAGGTTCTTGCCCCACAGTGCGACCGACAGGTTGCCGCCGCCGATGCTGACCTCCGACAGTTCGAGACGTGCATCGAGCAGCGAGAAGGCCGGGGTCGTGGAGTAGCGCTCGACATCCGGAATGGTCAGGTTCAGCGGCGTGGAGGTGCGGTCCCGGCGACTGAAACTCACCATGCCCTTGAGGCTGCCGGGGAGCCCGAAGTCCGGGAAGCGGTAGTCGAGCGTGGCCGAGTAGTCGTTCTTGCCTACGATCAACTTGCGCAGGTTCGTGACGTCGACTCCTGTGTTGGGGTCGATCCACTTGCTGTAGCTGTGATCCAGCGTGGCGTAGTTCAGCGTCAACTGCAGGCCGGTGGTGATCGCAGCGGTCACGTCGAGTTCCGCGCCACGATAGGTGGAGCCCGCGACGTTCTGCGTCTGCCAGCCGCCGCTCGGGAGCGCCACGGACTTCTGCTCGTTCGAGAACTTGCTCTCGAAAATGGCGAGGTTGGTGCGCAGACGCCGGTCGAGGAACTCACCCTTCAGGCCGAGTTCGTAGGACTTGATGGTCTCGGGCTGGAAGCCCCGTGCGAACTGGGCGGCCGTCGCGGGTCCCGACACGGGGTCGAAACCGCCGCTCGTGTAACCCTCGACATACTTTGCGTAGCCCATGACCGCATCGTTCAAGTGATAGTTGAGCGACAGGAACGGGGTGGTCTTCGAGAAGGTGAGATCGCCCCTCGAACTCGCGAAGCCGACATCGGGCGCGGCGATCGGGAAGGAGAACGCCAGGATGCCCTGGCCCGGCGTGGTGGCGATCACGCCATAACCCGTGGTCCAGCCGAGGTTGTAGCCGTCGGCCTTGCGCTGATCTTCCGTGTAGCGCACGCCGGGGACCACCTCGAGCTTGCCGTTGAACATTTCAGGCCGCCAGATGAGCTGACCGAACACAGCCCACGAGTCGCTCTTTGACGAGTTCAGGCCCTTCTGGTCGACGGCAACGAAGTCGATGCCACTCATGACGCCGCTCGGGTAGATGAGGCCGACATTGGGCCCGGAGTGCTGGTTGCCATCCTCGCTCGCGTAGTAAAGGCCCGCGGTGTAACTCACGGAGTTGCCCACCTCGCCGAGGAACTGCAGTTCCTCCGAGAACGCCTTGTTCTTCATCGTCACGGGGTGACTCTGGCCGTCGAACGGTGTGCCAGGCACCAGCAGCGGATAGCTGTCCGAGCGTATGCCCGTGCCGCCTGCATCCGCGCCGTAGTTGTAGGCGTTGCGCGTGTCGATGGTCCGGTAGCCGGTGATCGAGCGGATCGTCAGCGCCGGATTGACCTCCCATTTGAGGTTGAGGGTGTGCATCTCGACCAGGTTGTCATTTTTCGGGATGCTGAAGGGCACGCTGAGGCGCTCGAGCTTCCGCGGCGAGCATCCGGCGATGAAGGCCGCGACGCGGGGATCGCCCGTGCCACCCAGGGCGACAATGGCGGGCGCCGGATACAGGCACTGCGCCGGCGTGTCGTAGCCCTTGGACTGGGAGCGGTCGTAGCCGTAGTCGACCGTGAGCCCGGTATCGTCCGGCATCCAGCGCAGGTCGAGCCGGATATCGTCCGCCTTGCGCTTGCCGAACTGGTAGCCGCCGGGCGCGGCATTGTCGATGCCTTCGTCGCTGCGCGTCGTGTACGCATAGGCGAGCTTCGCGGCGAACGTGTCGCCAAAAGGTACATTGACGATGGTCTTCGTGATGAATTGCTCACGATCGGCGAAGGTGAGCTGCTGCTTGAACCCGAACTGGCCGAGCTCGGGCCGGCGCGTGTAGATGTTCAGCGCGCCACCCGTGGCGTTGCGTCCGGACAGTACGCCCTGCGGGCCCTTCAGCACCTCGATGCGCTCGAGATCCGCCGCGGGGTTGTTGAGGCCGACGAGCTGCCCGACGAAGACGCCATCGATGTGCACGGCGATCGGTACGGGCGCGCTGATGAATGCCGTGTTCGTCGTGATGCCGCGAAAGGTCGGGAAATAGAAGTCGGAACTGCCAGGATAGGGCGCGAGGTTCAGGCCCGGCACGGATCCGTCGTTGATCCCTGAAAGGCTCACGACATTGCGCTCATCCAGTCGGGCGGCGTCGATTGCCTGCACCGAGATCGGCACGTCCTGGAGGTTCTCCGTGCGCTTCTGCGCCGTGATCATGACCTCCTCGAGCACCGGTGCGGCTGAGGCATCGCTGGATGCCGTTTGCGCCATCGCTGCGGGCACGAGCACGGCAGCCATTGCGCCAGCCAGGATGGAATTGCGGACAGGGTTGCTCATGGCGACGTTCCTTACCACTTGATGCTCAACTCGAGACCGTAGGTGCGCGGCTCGAGGTAATACGCGTCCGTCAGGTTGCCGAAGAGGGGCCCGAAGTCGATGTAGTTCACGATGTGGTCTTCATCCGTGAGGTTGCGACTCCAGAGCGTGACTTCACCCTGCACGCCTCCGAAATCGATGTCGGAGAGCGCGAGACGTCCGTTCAGCACCCCGTAGCTCTTGACCAGGGTGTCGCCGGCGATCGGGCGCAGCGGGTTGTAGTTCGGGCCACTCGAGGCGAGCTGGTACGGATAGGTGTAGAAGTCGTCGGTCCAGGTGTAGTCGAGCGAAGCACGCAGGTCGCCCAAGCTGGTACGCGCGAGACGCCCGTCGACGAGCACGTTGAAGGAGCTCTTCGGGGCGTGGATGACCGCGCGGTTGTTGGCCTGGTTCACACCCTCGTCGATGAACTCATCGTACTTGGAGTCGAGATAGCCATAGCTGCCCTGCAACCGGAACGCATCCGAAGGGGCCCACATCGCTTCGAGTTCGAAGCCGTTGACCTTCGCCTTGCCGGCGTTGCGGATGATCGATGAAGAAGCTCCCGCCGCCGTGAAGATCGACAGCTGCAGGTCGTCGGTGTCGTTCTGGAAGGCAGCCAGGTTCACGATGGCGCGCCCGTCCGCGAAGCTCGTCTTGAGGCCGGCCTCGTAGGACTTGAGCTTCTCCGGCTGGAAGGGGGTAATGGATTCGGCCAGGGAATTGGCTTCGCCGTTGAAGCCGCCGCTCTTGAATCCTTCTGCATACTTCACGTAGGCGTTCACCGCATCCGTGAACTTGTAGGCGACGATGAACACGGGCGTCGTGTCGCTGAAGGTCTTCTCACCTTTCGTGCCCAGGGGGACGATCGGGAAGTAAGCGGGCGAGCTGCCGTCATTGAAGGCGAGATAGCGCTCGCCGTTGCGCTCCTCACGCGTGTAACGCAGGCCCGCCGTCAGGGTGAGGGCGTCGGTGGCCTTGTAGTCCACCTGACCAAAGGCAGCCCATGCCTTGGTGCCGAAGCCATAGCGCGAGTCGTAGTTCGCCGTGCCGAAGAAGAAGGTCTGCGGGTTGAAGGCGAAGCCATCATCCTTGAAATAGTACAGGCCGCCGACGTAGTTGAAGCGATCGGTGTTGCCGACGAGCTGCAGTTCCTGGGAGAAAGCGTCGTAGTCCGAGAGGCGCGACGTCTCGGCCACCGGCAGTGGTGAGCCGTCGAGATCGAGCGTGTCATCCCACTTGAGATCACGATAGGCGGTGATCGACTTCACGGTGTTGCGGTCGTTCACGTCCCAGGTGAGTGTGAGGGCGTGTCCCATCACCTTGCTGTGCTCGAAGACCGGGCTGTCGACGCCGACCCGCGCATCGCGATCGTTCGTGACGTACGGCTGCAGGAAGGGCAGGATCGCGGGGTTCGCGCGCGACAGGTAGGAGTGGTTCACCACCTGGTCGGTGTCGCTGTAATCGAAGCGGTAGGCGGCCTGGAAAGTGTCGGTGAAGTCGAGATCCATGGCAAACCGGGCGCTCGTGGAATCGCGCGTATTGAGCTCCTTGACCGCACTGCCCGGGAGGGTCTTGGTGGTGCCGTCGCGCTTTTCGGTGCGGGCCGCGAGCGAGATACTCGCAATACCCATGCGTGGCAGATCGAGCGAAGCCTTGGCGCTGCGCAAATCGTAGTTGCCGAGCTTCACGCTCGCATGGCCGCCGAGTTCGCCTGAAGGCGGCTGGGTGACGAAGTTCACGGCGCCGGCGAGCGTGTTGCGCCCGTAGAGCGTGCCTTGCGGGCCACGCAGCACTTCGACGCGCTGCAGATCGAGAATGTCGAAGACCGACCCGAGGTTCTTGCCGACGTAGACGCCATCGACGTACAGGCCGACGGTCGCATCCCAGTACAGGGCCGGGTTCTGCTGCGCGGCACCGCGGATCGCGATCATCATGCCGGTGTTGTTGTTGACTGAAGGCTGCACTTGCAGGTTCGGAGCCAGCGCGCTGAGATCCGTGATGCTCTCGACGTCGAGGGCCTTCAGCTGCGCCCCCGCGAAGGCGGTGACGGCCACCGGCACATCCTGCAGGCGCTCTTCACGCTTCTGCGCCGTGACGACCACTTCCTCGAGCTTTGCCGTTTCAGCCGGCGCGCTGGTCGGTGAGGTGTCCTGTGCGTGGGCGGCCATGGTGGCCAGCAGCAGGGAAGGCAATACAAGGCGCTGATTCATGGAAGCGATCCTCATGAGATGAACACCGCAAGCGGTGCGAACGGACACGGCTGGAAATTGCTCAGGCAATGGAGAGGGAGTCGGGACCAGAACTGCTTGTCACGCTTGACCTGTTCGACGGAAGTGCGCGGATCACCCACGGTCCCTCATGCTGAATGGCGCGAACTTAGCAACAGCCCACGCCATTGTCTTACCCCATTTGGACGATTGGCTGTTGTTTGCGTGCAACGGTCCGGCGGGCGTCTATCACGGGACCGTGGCGCGTGCATTGACCTCGATCAGCTGACATCCGGGGACAAGGCGAGTCGCATTCAAAGGTCGAGTACGAGATCCGACGTCGGTACTGCGCAGCAGATCAGCGTTTCGCCCGGCTTCGGCACGATTTCCGGATCCGCATATTTCACTGCGCCTTTCACCACCCGCGTACTGCAGGCGAGGCAAGCGCCAAAGCGGCATCCATAGTCGGCCGAAATCCCCGCCTGCTCCGCAATTTCAAGGAGCGTCGGGTCGCCTTCGCTCCACTGCGCCTCCACGCCCGAGCGCTCGAAGCGGATGGCAAAGGTCCTGGAGTCCGCCCGCTTGCCATCATCAATCGCATTCCACCGCAACGTGCTGAAAAACTTCTCGGTGTGGATCCGCTCTGCGCGCACACCCAGCTCCCGCATCATCGCTTGCGCCCCGGATGTGAAGGATTCGGAGCCGCAGATGAACGCCTCGAGATCCGGGAGGTTGACGAGCGCGGAAAAATGCTCCGGTGCGATCCGCTCGGAAGAGTGGTAGTCCCTTCCCGCGACATCCCCTGCCCGCGGCTGACGGTAGATGGTCCACTCGTGAAAGCCGGCGAGCTCACGACCAAGGCTCGCAACCTCCTGCCTGAACAGATGGGTGGTCGAGTTGCGGGTCGCGTGCAGCCAGAACACTCTGCGCGTGGGGTTCACGCGAGCTATGGTCCGCAGCATGCTGAAGAGCGGAGTGATGCCGATGCCGTTGCCGATGAGGGCGATGGGCGTATCCGACTCCGGCACGGCAAAGAACCGCCCGCTCGGCCAGCGGACGTCCAGTTCAGCGCCAACTTCCACCTCGTCATGAAGATATGCGGAACCTGTCCCGATGCGCTTTACCGTGATGGCGTAATCCTCAGCGGGATGCGGCTCTGCGCCCCCGGCGGCGCTGATCAGCGAATAGCTGCGCATGAGGGGTCGCGCGTGGCTCGCCGGCGCAAGGCGAAAGATCAGATGCTGTCCCGGCAGGAAAGGAAACAACTCTCCCGATTTCATCTTGAGGCCGAAGGTCACAGTGTCGGCCGTCTCGCGCTGCTTGCGCACCACGCGCGCCCGATAGAAGGGCGCAAGCGGCGGGGGCGCGGGTATCTCGCCGCGTGCCATGGTCTCGGGAAGCGGCAGGAGCTTCGAACGGATCGGCTGGAACTTCGGCCGCCGTTCCAGGAAGACCTCGTCGCCCACCGCAATCGTCCCGGGCTTGCGGATGTGGCAATACGCGCCGAACTTCAGCTGGGTTACCCGGTTCAACACGAAGCCCATGTGCGGCTCGGCCTTGAGCCCCATTTGCGCCTGTGACGGCATCACGCAGCGCACCGTCTCCTCGCCACAGCTCAGCACCGCATCACCGATCACCAGATCGTAGCCGCTCCAGGCGAGCTCGGGGAATCCGCCTCCCTCCACACCCTCGATGAAGAAGTTCGGGCGGAACCGGCGCGGCGTGACATCGAGACCGGGATGGAAACTCTCGAGCGTCGCCAGCGAGGCAGAGGTCACATAATGGAGCGGATACGCATCCTTGTAGGAGCCTCGCGGCGAAAAGAAGTGCTGCAGTTCCGCGATCATCTCGGGTTCATAGGTCGAGAAGTCGGGGTAGGGATCGTCAGGCTTCAACCCCATGCGCTGCCGGGTGAGTTCGGGCGTGAACGGGCGGCGCAGTCGGTAGTGCTCGGTGTTCGATGAAGGAAGGAGCGGCCACAGTTCGAGCGGCTGGCCGGCAATGGCTGAAATCGCGCCATTGACCGAGGGGTCGCTCGTCATGAGCAGACGGCCATCCGGCAAAGTGATCCGGGCATGCGCCACGTCATGGCCGGCGACGGGCTCCTCCCGGTAGGACGCGCCAATGGTGAGCAGCGAGGTCAGGACCTTGCAGTTCACGAGCTCGCCCGTGCGTGTGTTCTTCAGGGCCCAGCGCCGATCGCCAATGATCCCCGTCTCATCGAGCCGGGCCCGTGCCAGCGGCTCGCCGGCCAGCGACTTCACGGGATATCTCCATACGCCTCCGATACTGCCGATGAATTCCATCTCAATCCGTCCTGAGCGGCAGAATCCCGAGCTCCTGATAGCGGCGTGCGTATTTCCGGATCATCTTGAGCGAATCGACGCAGCGATCGAAGCCGGCCTGGCGAATCTTGATCGTACTCACCAGACCCCAGCGCAGGGGATTGCCTTCGGGCGCCTCGGCCGACCAGCTGCCGCCCATCTGCATCGAACCGCCGAAGAGCGTTTCGACGTCCTCCGGAGCCTTCAGATGGTAGCGGCGCACCATGTCGCGCCAGAGGCCATCCATGCGGCGGATTTCGGCCACGATGTCGAAGCGCCGAGGCTTACCCAGGGTGAGCCCGAAGCACTCTGCGACCACGGGGAATCCTTCATGAAGCGCAAAGGCATCGCCGTTGGCGACGTTGAAGATCTCGTTGCGTGCCGCGGGAGATTCGGCCGCCCACTCGAGCGCCTCGGCGATGAGGTCGGCGTCCGCTGCATCGGCCACGATGCCCACACCGTCCGGCAGCGGCAGATCGAGCCCCGCTTCTTTGCACAGTGCTGCAAAAAGTGGCAGGACGAGAAAGGAGTTCAGTGTCGAGCCGGTACTGACACCGCCGATCATCACGGGACGCAGTACCGTCCAGCTCCACGACTGTCCGCGCTGCCTGGCGCGCAGATAGTCTTCCTGATCGTAGTAGAAGTTGGGGTACGGCACTCGCGGCAGGCACTCGCGCATCGGCACGGGCACCTTGACCTGCGGCAGGTGTGGGCCGTAGGCCTTGGCGCCGTGTACGAGCGCGACGTGCCGAAGGTGGCGTGACGTGCTGCCGAGGGGCTCGAAGAGATTGCGCAGCATCGCCGCATTCTTTGCAACCTGCGACGGATCCGACCAGCCACCAAAGACATCATCGGGGTTCTCGCTCACGGCGGCGTAGATCAGATGGGTGACATCCGTCATCGAGCCGAAAGCGCGCGCGCAGGCCTGCTCGTCGCACAGGTCCACCGACAGGTGCTGCACGGAGCCGGGAACACCCCGAGGCGGGCGGCGGGAGACGGCCACCACTTCCCAATCGCGTCGCGAGGCGAACAGGCGCACCGCGGCGCTGCCTACGAGCCCGGATGCACCTGCGATGATGACCTTATTGACCATGTGGGCTCACGGGAGGGCGGCGATTGCACTGATCTCGATCAACATCTGCGGGTGGCCGAGGCGTGTGACACCGACCAGCGTGGAGGCGTTCGGCGGGAAGGGCTGGTCATCGAGCGCGACTTTCATCGCAGCGACGAAAGTGGCGGTCTTCGCTTCGTCCAGGTCGACGACATAAATGGTGCTGCTCAACACATGTGCCGGTGAGGCGCCCACGCCGGCCAGCGCGGTCCGCAGGTTGACGAACGCCTGCACCGTCTGTGCGTGCAGGTCGTCTGCACCGACGAGATTGAACTCCCGATCGAAGGCACCCTGGCCTGCGATGAAAGCGAGCCGCCCGGGCGGGCTGACCACCACCTGGCTGTATTCAGGGAGGGACAGGAGCCCGTCAGGGTTTACGTGCTGGATGTTCATTTTGCCTCGAGCAAGGTTACGGCATCGCCCTCGCGCACGTGCCCGGCCTTCACGACGCGCACATTGACGCCGAGTTCGCGCTTCACGTGATCGACGATGGCGCGGGTCATGGGTTTCTGCTCTTCGAGGCCGAAGAGCGGCTGGGCACGCGAGGGCATGGTGCACCGGATGGTGTGCGATTCGACGCGCAGCACGGCCTCACCCACCGCGAGATCGTGCCCGATCCAGTCGAACTCGGTGAGCGCGGCGCTCGCCTGGTCGGTCTGCACCAGCAGGTTCGGCCGAAAGCGCCGGACATCGGTGTCGAGACCACTGTGCTCGGCCAGAAAGCGCAGGCTGTTGGTGCTCAGGAGGTGCAGCGGGTAGGCGTCGTAGTAGAAGCCAGGCGGCGTGCAATAGGTGCCGAGGAGCGTGAGCAGATCGGTGGGTATGTCGTCGTAGGAAGGCATGACCTCACCCGGTTGCAGTTCGATCTCCGCATTGATCTCGGCATCGGTCATGGCCGAGGCCCGCAGATAATGGGCGCGTGCACTGGCTGGTTGTCGAGCCGCAAGGCGAGCGGATTTCTGCAATTGGGCGCTCAGCCATGCGTCGATCCGGGATTCATCGCTGCGGCAGCTCGAGCCATCGGGCGAGCTGATCTCGACCGGTGCGACCTGCTCACCGTGGTCCTCTGCACGCGGCTCGCGCAGGTAGCGGGCGCGCAGTTTCAAAAGTGCCGGCCACTGCTTGCCGGTGCGGATCTGGCGCTCCTTCACCGCCCAGTGCCGATCGCCCGCGAGGCCACCGGTCACCAGTGTGGTCTCGGCAATCCGCTCGCCACCCATGCTTTTCACCGGGTAGCGCCAGATTTGTTCAACCTGTCCTATGCGCACGTCATTGCGAACGTAGCAACGGTTGGCGTTGCCGTCTTACCTCATACGGACGAGGGTCCGATAGAATGGGTCATGCGGCGGGATGCTTCGACGCCCAATACCCGGCACATCGTCAAACCGGCACGGCCGGCCCCACCGGGTCTGGTTCTGCGCGAGCTGCTGCAGCGAGTGCGCGAAGTCGGCGGCGACGCGGCGGCGATCCTGCGACGCGCCGGCATCACGCCGGGCGTCTTGGTCAGGCCGGATTCCTCATGGCTTCGACATCTCACCCGCGACCAGTTCACCGCGATCTACCACGACTGCTCGGATGTGCTCGAGGGTCACGTGGCCCGCCGCGCCGGGCGACCGGCGATGAACAAGGCGGAAGTCGATCTGCTCTGTTACTGCGTCATCACCTGCGCGACTCTGCAGCAGGCGATCGACCGCGCCGCCGCTTTCTGCGCCATGCTCGGTGGCCGGGCCGGTGAACTCTCACTGCAGTCCGCCGGCGAGCGGGCGGAATTCCGCATGCACACCTTTCACGAGAAGCGTGATGTCAGCGCCTTTCTTTCCGATCTCACCGGCCTTTCGACCTATGCCCGACTCTTCGGCTGGCTGATCGGCCAGGATATCGAGCCCCTCACCGTGCGAGTCTGCTACCGCCCGCTGCTGGACGACGCGGTGACAGCGTGGCTGCTACCCCACGCGATCACATATGGTGCACCAGACAACTTTCTGGGTTTCCCGGCCCGCCATCTGCGTCAGCCCGTGATTCGCAGTGCCACCGAGCTCGATGAGTTGCTGCGAGTCTTTCCTTTCGATTTGACCACCGAGCAGTCCAGGTCGGCGCCGCTCTCCGAACGCGTGCGCACGATCTTCGGCACCGCGCTCGCGCATCGGGCTGCGCTGCCGACGATCTCGCAGCTTGCCAGCCAGTTCGCTATCAGCGTCGCAACCTTGAAACGTCGCCTGACCGACGAGGGCACCTCGATACAGGCGCTGAAAGATCGTTGCCGTCACGAACTCGCGCTCGATCTGTTGCGCGATCCTGCTCTTTCATTCGGCGAGGTCGCCGCGCGTCTGGGCTTCAGCGATGCGACGACTTTCACGCGTGCATTCAAGGTGTGGGCGGGTCGCTCGCCTTCGGCATACCGGCGCGCTCTCGAGTGATGCGGCCTCTCAGAAGGTCACAACCGTCCGCACCGACCGTCCCTCGCGCAGCAGATCGAATCCCTCGTTGATGCGCTCGACGGGCAACCGATGAGTGACGAGATCCTTCAGGTTGAGCTGGCCTTCTGCATACAAATCCAACAATTGGGGAAGCTGACTGCGCGTCTTGACGTTACCCAGGAAGGAGCCTTTCAACGTTCGCCCGAGCTGCAGCTCGAAGGGCGCGATGGCGAGCTTCTCGCCATCTGGCGGCACGCCGAGTGCAGTGCATACGCCCCAGCCAGCATGCGTGCACTCGAGCGCCTGGGCCATTAGTTTCGTGGAGCCGACACACTCGAAGCTGTAGTCGACTCCGCCGTGAGCCAGCGCACGAAGCTGCTCGACGATGTCGCCCGATTGCAGTTGCGGGTTGATGAAATGCGTGGCACCGAAACGCCGTGCGAGCGATTCGCGGGCCGGATTCACATCGATGCCGATGATCGCGGCAGCGCCGGCGAGCCGCGCACCCTGCACGACATTCAGGCCGATGCCCCCGAGACCGAATACGGCAATGCTTGCCCCACGCTTGACACGCGCGGTGTAGAGTACGGCGCCGACGCCCGTGGCGACCGCGCAGCCGATGGTGCAAGCCAGGTCGAAGGGTGCGTCACGGCGGATCCTGGCGACGTTCTGTTCTTTCATGACGATGAAGTTGGCGAAGGTCCCGTTGTTTGCATAAGCGGCGACCGGGTGACCGTCGATCGAGAAGCGATGGGGCGGAGCCTGCATCCCGGCGAAGAATTCCAGGCAGAGATTGGTTTTGCCGGAGCGGCAGTTGCTGCAATGGCCACACTCGCCGATGGACAGGGGCACCACATGGTCGCCGAGCCGCACCGTTTCGACACCGGCGCCGCACTCCACAACCACACCCGCGCCTTCATGGCCGAGGATGACCGGAAACGGGTAAGGCGTGCTCGCACCGGTCATCTGGTGATAGTCGGAATGACACAG
>CAUJHX010000032.1 GCA_963204795.1 Pseudomonadota bacterium
CTGATCGATACGGGCTTCGGCATGCACTTGCCGGATGCGTTGCGCTACGAGCGGGCGGTGGGCGCCGAGTCGGCGAAGGCGGTCAGTGCCGCGACCCTCGCTGCACGGCGCGAAGGCGTCGTGGCGCGCGGGCGCGAGCAAAGCGATCGGGAGAGAGGCGAGTAGACGCCCGCGTCGATACGCAGCCTCGAGGATCAGGCGCGACGCCTGCTTCCGCCCCCGGATGCGAGGCTCTCTGCCCTGTCTGTCCTCTCCCAGGTGAACTCCGGCTCGGCACGCCCGAAATGCCCGTAGGCCGCCGTCTTGCGGTAGATCGGGCGCAACAGATCGAGCATCTCGACGATGCCCTTGGGGCGCAGATCGAAGTGCGTCCCGACGAGCTGCTCCAGTCGTTCATCGGTGAGCACCCCGGTCCCGAACGTCGTCACCATGATGCTGGTGGGCTTTGCGATTCCGATGGCATAGGAGATCTGCACCTGACAGCGATTGGCGAGACCCGCCGCCACGATGTTCTTGGCCACATAGCGTGCGGCGTAGGCCGCCGAGCGGTCGACCTTGGAGGGATCCTTGCCCGAGAAGGCTCCGCCGCCATGGGGCGCCGCACCGCCGTAGGTATCGACGATGATCTTGCGGCCGGTGAGGCCGCAATCACCTTGCGGTCCGCCGATGACGAAGCGCCCCGTGGGGTTCACGAGATAGCGGATCGGGCCTCCGGAGAGCGCCGCTGGAAGCACGGGCTTGATGATCTCCTCGATCACCGCTTCCGTGAGTTCGCCGTGTCCGATCTCGGGTGCGTGCTGCGTCGAGAGTACGATGGTATCGATTTCGTGTGGCTGGCCATTCACGTAGCGCACCGTGACCTGGCTCTTCGCATCAGGTCGGAGCCAGGGCAGTCGCCCGCTCTTGCGCAACGCGGCCTGGCGCTCGACGAGCCGATGTGCGAGATGAATCGGCAGCGGCATGAGTTCCGGCGTCTCGCTGCAGGCGTAGCCGAACATCAACCCCTGATCGCCGGCACCCTGCCCGAGGTCGAGCCCACGATCTTCATCCACCCCCTGGGCAATATCCGGGGACTGCCTGTCATAGGCGACGAGCACGGAGCAGCCCCGATAGTCGATGCCGTACTCGGTGTTGTCGTAGCCGATGTCCCGAATGGTCTCGCGGGCGATCGACTGGTAGTCGACGACTGCGTGCGAGCTGATCTCGCCCGCGAGTACGACGAGGCCCGTGTTGCAGAGAGTCTCCGCGGCAACGCGCGCGTGGCGGTCCTGCGCGAGGATCGCATCGAGTATCGCGTCCGAGATCTGGTCGGCCACCTTGTCCGGATGGCCCTCGGAAACCGATTCGGAAGTGAAGAGATAATTGCTGCTCATGGTTGAAGTCCGTTGTGTGCTGGGCCACGCACTCAGCGTGACGGGCGGTAAGGGGCCTTGCGGGCGCTGCAGTGGATCAGGTCGCAACCACGGCACTGTTCGGGCGGCGCGGCGATCTGTCCGTCGTTCGTGAGGCCGATGATCGAAAGCAGGGATTTCCCGGGATACATCATCAGCTGCGGGTTCAGCCGTACCGGGATGCGCTCGCATTCCAGCGCGGCGAACAACGCGGAGATATCGCTGATATTCCAGCCGGTGTAACCCGGAGCATAGCGGATCGTCGTGCCGTAACCCCGGGTGCGGGCCTCATCGCAGGTGCGCCGGATGAGCCCTTCCGTGAGCGCATGCACGGCCGCCGTGGCGGCGGCATCGAGTGCCATCGCCTCCAGCATGAAATCCTCGTGCACGAGCCGCTGCACCTCGCGTGTCACGTCTTCACCGAGCGTGGCCATGAACAGCCGCATCGAGTGGGCATTGCGCATCAGCTTTGCGAGCCGCCGGCTGGTGAGCGTGAGCCCTTCTGTCAGTTCGATACCGGATCCGTGGACCGCGCGCAGTCCGAAGTCGCGCCATGTTCCCCAGGGAGTGCACAGGTCGGGCAGGCGGGCGAGCTCCTGCAGGCATACGTCCCGCACGGCCGGGCTCATCTTTCCAGGCGACGGGTAGCCGATCAGCCGGCTCACTTCGTCGAGTGCGGCCGAGACCTGTGCGCCTCGCAGCAGGTTGTCCATGGATCACTCCCCCGCGCTCAGCCGGGCGCTGCGTGCGGTGACCAACGCAGCTCGGTCGAGGGAAAGGGGTCCTCGGCATGCGGGAGCTGGGTGGCGGCAACGAACTGGTCGTTGAAGCCAGGGGTCGTGGAGAGCTCGATGTACTCGATCCGCCGCGCGAGCCGCTCCGCTTCCTCGCGTGCCACGACGTTCAGCAGCGCCATGCGTGCCCCGTCACCGGCGGCGTTGCCGACAGCCGTCACGTTGTCGAGCCCGCAATCGGGAAAGAGGCCGATGGCCAGCGCCCGCTCGAGGTCGATCACGCTGCCAAAGGCTCCCGCGAGCACCACACGATCGGGGCGCGGCGCACCGAAGCGTTCCAGCAGCAGCCGGCTGCCGGCATAGAGCGCTGCCTTGGCAAGCTGGATCGCGCGCACGTCGGCCTGCGTGAGTGCGATGTCCTTGCCGATCGCGGTCTCGCCTGCCCATGCGAGCACGAACTCCCACATCCCATCCGTTCCCTGGCGCAGCCGCCGGCAGGGCTGCTCTGCGTACAGGCGACCGGTCCGGTCGATGACACCGGCGCGAAAAAGTTCGGCAACCGCCTCGAGCACCGCGGAGCCACACAAGCCGAGCGCGCCGATGTCACCCGGTAAAATGCGGTCGCTCCAGCGTGGCTGGCCAATGACGCGAAAGCGCACTTCGCGCGTTGCCGGATCGACGCGCACCTTCTCGATTGCACCGCGCGCGGCGCGCATGCCGAAGCGGATGTTCGCACCTTCCAGTGCAGGCCCCGTGGGGCAGGAGGCCGAAAGCAGTCGCCGCCGGTTGCCGAGTACCAGTTCACCGTTGGTGCCGATGTCGATGAGCAGCGTGAGTGCATCGGTCTCGTGCGGCGCCTCGGCGAGCACCGCGGCCACGTTGTCGGCGCCGACGAAGCCCGCCTCGATCGGCAGCAGGTGCACGTTGGCCGACGGCAGCACGGGTATGCCGAGCTCGCGCGCCTTGATGTCGAGCGGGCGACTCACGGTCGGCGAAAAGGGCACCACGCCGAGGGAGTGGACATCGAGGCCGAGGAAGATGTGGTGCATGACCGTGTTGGCGACCACCACGAGCTCGACCACGTCCGCGGGTGTGGCACCGATGGCGAGCGTCGCATCGCGCGCGAGTTCACCGATGGCCTCGGCCGCGGAGCGCTGCATGAGGGCGAGCTGCCCCTCGCGGTTGGCGCTCGCGATGCGGTTCATGATGTCCTCGCCCCAGCGGATCTGCGGATTGTGGGTCGATGCCTGGGCGAGGACGGTACCGGTAGCGAGATCGCAGAGCAGCGCCCCGAGGGTGGTTGTGCCGAGATCCACAGCGAGTCCGAGGGCGCGTTCGTGGAAGCCCGGTTCGAAACGGATGACTTCACGACCGCGCCACACCGTGACCGTGAGCTGTCCGCGCCCGACGCGCAGGGTTTCCGGCAAGGTGCGCAGTGCGACGGGGTCCACCGACAATGCGACATCGAGTCCAAAGCGGCTGCACAGTTCCTCGTGCAACCGGTCCCAGTCGCCGCGCGGCTCGCCCACCCTGGCGGGTTCGAGCTCGACGAAGTACTTGTGAATCGCCGGCGCCAGCGCGCATTCGCGCTCGCTGGCGCTCTTGCGCACGATGGGCCGTCCGACGCGACTTGCCTCAGGCACATAGATGGCAAGCGCGCCTTCGACGCGAGCCTGGCAGGAGAAGCGCTCCTGCACGCCGAGACGCCCGGCCGCGCGCGCGCGTGCTTCCGCATCGCTGAGTGCCGAGACGTGACCGGCAGACTCGCCTTCGAGAACCCGTACCTGGCACTTGCCGCAGGCGGCGCGCCCTCCGCACAGGGATTCGATCTCGAGGCCGAGGCTGCGGGCGGCCTCGCGCAGGGGTGTGCCACGCGCCACGGTGCCCCGCAGCCCCGAGGGCAGAAAGCAGACCTCGAAGAACTCGCTCGCAGGGCCCGCACTCGCCATGGCTCAGCCAGCCTCGAGGACGCTGCGGAGCAACCCGGTCAGGCGCGGAGGCGTCATGGCGCCATGAATCTGCGTGTCAATCCGGACGTTGGGGCCATGCTGGCATCGGCCGAAGCAGTAGAACGGCTCGAGGCGCACGGCGAAATCCGGCGTGACGCGGAAGAAGTCGATGCCAAGCGTGCGCTTCGCCTCTTCGGCGAGCGCTGCCGCCCCGCGCTGGCTGCAATTCCTGCCCAGGCATATCGCAACGCGGTGGCGCCCCGGCGCAGTGAACGACAGCTGCGCATCGGACTCGATGAGTTCCACGACACTCGCACGTCCCACTCCGGCCCTTGCGGCCAGCAGCGGCACGGCCGGTGGCGGCACAAAGCCGAGCGCCTGCTGTACCGCGAGCGCCAGATCGCGCAACTGCGCAGCGCCACCGACC
>CAUJHX010000033.1 GCA_963204795.1 Pseudomonadota bacterium
CGACGCATTGCGCGCGCGCTACCCGCAGATTCACGATGCGCTGCCGGACGCTGGTCCTGCAGCCGGCATCCTCGCCGCGCTCGAGTCGCGCCCCGGGGCGGCCTGGCTCGTGCTCGCCTGCGATTTGCCCTTTCTGGGGCGCGACACCCTTGCGCATCTGGTCGCAAGGCGCGACCCCACTCGAGTCGCAACCGCGTTTCGCAGCGCGCACGATGGCCTGCCCGAACCGCTCTGCGCGATCTGGGAGCCGGCGAGCCACGCACCGTTCGCCGCGGAAGTGGCCGCGGGCCGTCACTGCCCACGCAAGTTCCTGATCGGCGCCGATACCGCGATGCTCGAGCCGCTCGATCCCGCAGCTCTCGACAATGTGAACGCGACGCAGGAATATTGGTCAACCATGGACAGACTCGCACCCGGTTCCGGATCGTTGCGCATTCGCGTGCAGTATTTCGCACTCCTGCGTGAGCAGGCCGGGCGCGGCGAGGAGGCGCTCGAGACGCAAGCCCGCACGCCGCGCGATCTGTACGAAGAGCTGCGAGCGCGCCACCCGTTCACGTTGCCGCCCGAGTTGCTGCGTGTCGCCATCAACACGGAGTTCGGCGACTGGGCGCAGCCGCTCGCGGATGGTGATGCCGTGGTATTCATTCCGCCGGTCGCCGGCGGCTGACGAGCGCGCCGTGTCCCGCTTCCGCTTCACGCCAGAGCCGATCGACACCGCTGCCGCGGGCGCGATGCTCGCCGACCCGGCATCGGGAGGCTACGTCGCGTTCGAAGGCTGGGTCCGGAATTTCAACGAAGGTCGAGAGGTCAGGCGCCTTGAGTATGAGGCGTTCGAGTCGCTCGCGCTGCGCGAAGGCGAGCGCATTCTCGCCGAAGCCGGCGAGCGTTTCGGCGCAACGAAGGCGACCTGCGTGCACCGGCTCGGCAAACTGGACATCGGTGATCTTGCTGTCTGGGTGGGTGTCAGCTCCCCACACCGTGATGAGGCGTTCCGTGCCTGTCGCTACATCATCGACGAAGTGAAGCATCGGGTGCCGATCTGGAAGAAAGAACACTACGTCGATGGTGATTCGGGCTGGGTGAACTGCGAGCGCTGCGCCGCCGCACCCCACGCGCACGATCACGCACACGATCACGCGCACGCGCACGACCCGGCAAACGCTCTTGCCCGCAGCCCGCAGCCCGAAGCGCGCAGCCCCGGCGCGCGCAGCGCGCCGGCGGCGCCCGACTACTCCCGCCAGATGGCACTGCGCGAGGTGGGAGCTGCCGGCCAGGCGAAGTTGCGTGCGGCATCGGTGCTGGTAGTCGGTGCAGGCGGCCTCGGCGTGCCGGTACTGCAGTTTCTCGCGGCCGCGGGAATTGGCCGGCTCGGCATCGTCGATCACGACCGGCTCGAGCCCTCGAATCTGCACCGCCAGACGATGTACTCGCTGGCCGACTGTGGCGAGTTCAAGGCCGAACTCGCAGCCGCACGGCTCGTCGCGCTCAACCCGGACGTGCGTGTCGATGTGCACGTCACCCGTATCGACGCGCAGAACATCGCAGCCCTGCTCGAGCCTCATGACATCGTCGTCGACTGCACCGACAACTTCACCACGAAATTCCTGCTCAACGACACCGCTCTTGCGCTCGGGCGCATCGCCGTATTTGCGAGCGTGTACCAGTACGAGGGGCAGCTGCAGGTCGTCGACCCGCGCCGCGGCACCGCGTGCCTGCGCTGCGTATGGCCTGCCGCCACACGCGACGGCCTCGTCGGCAACTGCGCCGAAGCGGGTGTCCTGGGACCCGTGCCCGGCACCCTCGGTGCCCTGCAGGCACTCGAAGTGCTGAAAATCCTGCTTGATCTGCCGGGCCGTCTCGGGAGCGAAGTGATGATGCTCGACCTGCTGTCGCTGTCGACCCGGCGCGTGCAGGCGCGGCCGGCGGCAGATCACGAGGCGCACGGCCGCGCCGTCGCAGCGGTGGACGTCGACATAGACGTGAGTTACGACTCGATCACTCTCGCCGAGGAGGCGGGCTACGCTGTCGTCGATATCCGCGAGCCGGCGGAAAGCGCCGCGTCGCCACTCGTGGCCCGCCGCGCGCGACGGGTACCGATGGGTGAACTGCTGAGCACATCGCTCGATCCGGCCGAACGCCTCTTGCTCGTCTGCTCGCGCGGCGTGCGCAGCCATGCAGCGGCGGAAGCGCTACGCGCACGTGGCATCGGCAAGGTATTCTCGCTGCGCGGCGGCACGGAAGCGCTCAACCGGACGGCCGCCCCTCAGGCGCGCGTCTGACCCGCGCCGCGTACCACGTACTTGTAGCTCGTCAGCTGTTCCACGCCCACCGGTCCACGGGCATGGAACCGGTCGGTCGAGATGCCAATCTCGGCGCCCATCCCGAACTCACCACCGTCCGCGAACTGTGTCGATGCGTTGTGCAGCACGATCGCACTGTCCACCCGCGCGAGAAAACGCTCGGCGGTACGCGCATTTGCGGTGACGATCGAGTCGGTATGCGAAGAGCCATACTGCGCGATATGCGCGATCGCACCCTCGACACCCTCGACCACGCACACGGCGATCACCGCGTCGAGATACTCGGTGGACCAGTCCTCCTCCACCGCCGGACGGACACGTGCATCGACCGCCTGCGTCGCAGCATCACCGCGCACCTCGCAGCCCGCGTCGAGCAGGTCGCGCACGATCGGACCGAGCAGCGCCAGGCCCGCGCGATCGACCAGCAGCGTTTCGGCCGCTCCGCACACCCCCGTGCGGCGCAGCTTGGCGTTGTGCACGATACTGCGCGCCATGTCGGGGTCGGCATCGCGGTCGACGTACACATGACACACACCTTCAAGATGCCCGATGACCGGCACGCGCGCTTCGGCCTGCACCCGCGCGACAAGCGCCTTGCCACCACGCGGCACCAGCACGTCGAGCAGCCCCCGCATCGAAGTGAGCATGTAGCCAACCGCATCGCGATCGGTAGTGGGCACGAGCTGTATCGACTCGCGCGGCAACCCCGCCGCATCGAGCCCCGCAACGAGCGCGGCATGGATGGCGCGGTTCGAGGCGACGCTCTCCGAGCCGCCGCGCAGGATCACGGGATTGCCGGACTTCAGGCACAGCGCGCCCGCGTCGGCAGTGACGTTCGGCCGGCTCTCGTAGATGATGCCGACGACACCCAGCGGCACACGTACGCGCTGGATGAGGAGCCCATTGGGCCGCTGCCACTCGGCCGCCACGCTGCCCACCGGATCAGGCAGTGCGGCGATTTCATCGAGTCCGCGCGCCATCGCCTCGATACGCGCCGCATCGAGGCGCAGGCGATCGAGCAGCGCGGCGGAGAGGCCCCGCGCGCGGGCACGCGCCATGTCCTCGTCGTTCGCCGCAAGAATGGCGGCAACGTCTGCGCGGATCGACTGCGACGCGGCATTGAGCGCCGCGTTCTTCTGCGCGGCGCTGGCAGCCGCAAGCGCCGGTCGCGCCGCGCGCGCCGCACGGCCAAGCTGCGTCATCAAAGTGGGGATGTCGGACGCGGCACTCATCATTCACCTGCCTCGCCGCCCAGCATCACCAGATCGTCGCGGTGGATCATTTCGTCGCGGCCCCGAAAGCCGAGCAATTCCGCAATCTCGCGAGTCTTCCTGCCCATGATGCGGACCACATCGCTGTCCGAATAGGCCGCAATGCCGCGCGCGAACTCGCGGCCGTCCGGCGCGAGCACGCTGACGGTATCGCCACGATCGAAGCGACCCTGTGCGCGCACCACGCCTGCAGGCAACAGGCTCTTGCCCGTACGCAGCGCGCGCCGCGCGCCCTCGTCGACCACCAGCGCGCCGCTCGGCTTCAGGGTGCCCGCGATCCATTGCTTGCGTGCCGTCACGGGGTTGCCCTGCGGCACGAACCAGGTGCAACGAGCCCCGTCTTCAATCCGGCGCACGGGGTTCTTGTGCGCACCGGCGGCGATACACAGATGCGCGCCCGCCGAGAGCGCGATTTTTGCGGCCGCAATCTTCGTCGCCATGCCTCCCGATCCGACGTCGGACACGGCGGCGCCGGCCATGGCCTCGATCGCGGCCGTCACGCGCGGCACGCGATCGATGAATGTCGCGCCTGCATTCTTTCTGGGGTCGGCGGTGTAGAGACCGTCGACGTCTGACAGCAGCAGCACACAATCGGCGGAGGCCATCTGCGCGACGCGCGCCGCCAGACGGTCATTGTCCCCATAGCGGATTTCCGCAGTCGCCACCGTATCGTTCTCGTTGATGACGGGCAGTGCGCCCAGGGCGAGCAGCCCGCGCAGCGTTGCCCGGGCGTTGAGATAGCGTCGCCGACGCTCGCTGTCCTCGAGCGTGAGCAGCACCTGGGCCACGGTGACGCCGTGCGCCTCGAACAATTCCTTGTAGGCGTGAGCAAGGCGGATTTGCCCTACCGCCGCCGCGGCCTGACTCTCTTCAAGCCGCAGAGCCCCCGGCGCCAGACCGAGATGGCGGCGCCCAAGCGCAATCGCGCCGGAGGAGACGAGAATGATCTCCTGACCACGCTTGCGCAGCCTGACGAGGTCCTCCGTGAGTGTTTCGAGCCAGGCACGGTTCAGGCGGCCAGTGGCGTCGTCAACGAGCAGGGCCGAGCCCACCTTGACGACGATGCGACGGGATTGGGTGAGCGGCGAGGCCGGCGCGACCGTTCGTCTGGTTTGCATAAACGGGCCGAGTATACGGTATGACCGCGTTGCCTCGGCCCGGGAGGGACCGCATACTAGACGCATGAGCAGAGACTACGAACCCACCCCCGGCCAGTGGTATGAGAACGTCGAGGAAGAGGAGACCTTTCGCGTGCTCACGGTCGACGAAGACTCCGAACTGGTCGAGATCGAGTATCTCGACGGCGAGATCGAGGAAGTCGATCTCGAAACCTGGCACGAGATGGATCTCGACAAGACCAGCGAGCCCGAGGGTTGGGCCGACCGCGATGATGATGATGACGACGACGACGACGAAGATTTCGATGAAGATGACGATGACGATGATGACGACGATTGGGACGATGATGACGACGAGGACGACGAGGACGACGAAGACCGCTGATCCCCTGGAGCATCGCGGTCAGGCGCACGCGGGGCTTGAAAGCCGGTTCCGCGCCCCGATTTTCCCCTCTCCACTCCCTGCCTGAAGGCACGAAATGAAGCGAATCTTCCTTTTTCTGGTCACGAACCTTGCCGTCGTGCTGGTGCTGTCGGTCGTTGCCAGGCTGCTGGGCATCGACCAGTACATGACGGCACGCGGCGGCGACCTCGGCGGCCTGCTCGTCTTCGCTGCCCTTTTCGGCTTCGGCGGTGCGCTCATTTCACTTGCGATCTCGAAGTGGATGGCCAAGCGCTCGATGGGCGTGCGTGTCATCACCCAGCCTGCGAACCCGACCGAACAGTGGCTCGTGAACACGGTGCGCGCCCAGGCCGAGCAGGCCGGCATCGGCATGCCGGAAGTCGGAATCTTCGACTCGCCGCAGCCGAACGCCTTTGCAACCGGCGCACGGCGCGACGCCGCGCTCGTGGCCGTCAGTTCGGGATTGCTGCGCTCGATGAGCCAGAAGGAAGCGGAAGCCGTGCTCGCCCACGAGGTGAGCCACGTGGCGAACGGCGATATGGTCACTCTCACCCTGATCCAGGGCATCGTGAACACCTTCGTGATCTTCCTGGCGCGCGTGATCGGCGGACTCGTCGACCGCCGCGAGGACGGACGTGGCATGGCCTACTTCGCCACCGTGATGGTCGCTGAACTGGTGCTCGGCATCCTCGCAAGCATGATCGTCATGTGGTTTTCGCGGCAGCGCGAATTCCGTGCCGATGCGGGTGGCGCACACCTCGCAGGCACCGCCAACATGATCGGCGCGCTCGAGCGCCTGAAGGCCGCGCACCCGCAGCCGCTGCCTTCGCAGATGGCGGCCTTCGGCATTGCGGGCGGGCCGGGTGCGGGTCTGAAGCGGCTGTTCATGAGCCACCCACCCCTCGATGAACGGATCGCGGCGCTGCGCAACGCGCGCCTCTGAGGCGATGACCGACCGCTGCACGCATGCCGCGAGCAGTTCGGGCACGCCACGCGGCACGGCACGCCTCGCGCCCTCGCTGCTGCGCTGGATCGATTCGGGTGCGGTGACCACGCCGCGCCACGCTGCGATCGGCGACGGCGACGGCGACCGGATCGACTTCGCACGCATCCTGCCGTTCGTCGGGGTGCACCTCGCCTGCCTCTTCGCGTTCGTCGTGGGCGTGTCGCCCGTCGCGGTCCTCGTCGCTGCGATCGCCTACCTCGTGCGCATGTTCGCGATCACCGGCTTCTACCACCGCTACTTCTCACATCGCTCATTCAAGACCTCGCGCGTCGGCCAGTTCGTGTTCGGAGTCCTGGGCGCCGCGGCCGTGCAGCGCGGCCCGCTCTGGTGGGCGGCCCACCACCGGCACCACCATGCGTGGTCGGATCGCAAGGAGGATGCACACTCCCCGATCCAGCACGGTTTCATCCGCTCCCACATGGGCTGGTTCCTCTCGAAGCGCGGCTTCGTGCCCGATCTGAAGCGCGTCCGCGACCTGCTGCAGTTCCCCGAGCTGCGCTGGCTCGATCGCTTCGACATCCTCGTACCCCTGCTGCTTGCGGTCGGCATGTTTGGCCTCGGCGTGCTGCTGCAAGACGTTGCACCGTACCTCGGCACGAACGGCTGGCAGATGCTCATCTGGGGTTTCTTCATTTCGACGGTCGCGTGCTACCACGGCACCTACACGATCAACTCGCTGTCGCATGTATTTGGCCGCCAGCGCTACCGTACGGGTGATTCGAGCCGCAACAACTGGCTGCTCGCCCTCGTCACGCTTGGCGAGGGTTGGCACAACAACCATCACCACTACCCGAGCGCCGCGCGCCAGGGCTTCTACTGGTGGGAAGTCGACATCACCTTCTACCTGCTGAAGCTGCTGTCCTGGCTCGGCATCATCTGGGACCTGAAACCCGTACCCGTCGCCGCGCGCGACCGGTCGCCGCGCCGGATCCACGGCCCATGACAACCGAAGTCACGTCCAGGGTCGCGCTCGCGGGCTTCCGCCGCATCCTGGGCGCGGACGCCGTGCTCACGGATCACGAGGCGATGGCGCCTTGTCTCACTGATCACCGCAAGCTTTACGAGGGCGCAGCGCTCGCTGTGCTGCGCCCAGGGTCAGTCGAGGAAGTCGCGCAGTTGCTCGCCTTCTGCAATGGCACGCGCATCGGCGTCGTACCGCAGGGAGGCAACACGGGTTACTGCGGCGGCGCCACTCCCGACGAGTCGGGCCGGCAGGTCGTGCTGTCGCTCGCGCGCCTCGCGCATGTGCGCCGGATCGATCCGGCCAACTATTCACTGGTTGCCGAAGCGGGCTGCATCCTCGCAAACCTGCAGCGCGAAGCCGAGGCCGTCGACCGCTTCTTTCCCTTGAGTCTGGGCTCCGAAGGCAGTTGCCAGATAGGCGGCAACCTCTCGACGAACGCCGGCGGCCTCAACGTCCTGCGCTACGGCATGGCACGCGACCTGGTGCTCGGTCTCGAAGTGGTACTGGCGGACGGTCGGGTGCTCTCCACGCTCGGCGAGCTGCGCAAGGACAACACGGGTTACGACCTGAAGTCGCTGTTCATCGGCGCCGAGGGCACGCTCGGGGTCATCACGGCAGCGAGCCTGAAGCTCCTGCCGCGACCGCGCGCCATTGCCACGGCCTTCGTCGCCGTACGTGGCATCGCCGCGGCCGTCGACCTTCTGAACCTGCTGCGCGAGGCGAGCGGGGACCGGGTGAGCTCATTCGAGCTGATCCCGCATATCGCCGTGGAACTCACGACACGGCACATTCCGGGCATCGCCGAGCCCCTTGCCGGCGAGTTCCCGTGGTACGTGCTGTGCGAGCTCAGCTCCTCGCGCGCCGCGGACGCGCTCGACGCAATGCTCGAAAGTGCGCTGCGCGATGCGATGGACGGCGGACTGCTGGACGATGCCGCACTCGCGCAGAACGAGCGCCAGCGCGCCGCATTCTGGCGCCTGCGCGAATCGATTCCGGAGGCGCAGCGCATCGAAGGCCCGAGCCTGAAGCATGATGTCGCGCTGCCGATCGGCAAACTGGCACGATTCGTGGAGGAGGCCTCCACGTGGATTGCAGCCAACCTGCCGGATGCCGTGCTGGTCGCCTACGGCCACCTCGGCGACGGCAACCTGCACTTCAATGTGAACGCCCGCGCCGGCACCGATCCGTTGCGCTTCGTGGCGCACGCCGACGAAGTGCAGCGGGTCGTGCACGATCTCGTGGCTTCCTTTGGCGGGAGCGTGAGCGCCGAGCACGGCATCGGGCGCCTGAAGGTCGACGAGCTCGTGCGCTACGCGCCACCCGTGGAGATCGAGCTGATGCAGGACATCAAGCGCGCGCTCGACCCCAACGGCATCATGAACCCGGGCAAGGTGCTCAAGGTGGCCCCGTGAGCGCCTGCCATCGACACCCACTGCGCATTCCCTTGGCCTGTGCTGCCCTGCTCTCGATCGGGGCCTGCAGCCGCCACGCCGAGGCGCCGGCGCCCTCTGCGACGCCACCGCCGGCTACGCAATCCACAGACCGCATTGCCGAAGGTGCGCCGCGCATCGCGCTCGCACCGGACGGCGTGCATATCGACTATCGCGTCTACGGCCAGGGCGATCCGCTCATCGTGCTGATCCACGGCTGGTCCTGCGACGCAAACTACTGGCGCGCGCAGATCGATGACCTGAAGACATCCCATACGGTCGTCGCCGTGAACCTCGCGGGCCACGGTGCATCGGAACGCAATCGCAGGAACTGGACGATCGCGGCTTTCGGTGCCGACGTTGCTGCGGTGCTGGCCGCCCTGCCGCAAGGCAAGGTGGTGCTGGTCGGCCACTCGATGGGAGGCGCAGTGGCGCTCGAGGCGGCGCGGCTCATGCCTGATCGAGTCATCGGCATCGTCGGCGCCGATGCATTTCAGGATATCGGCGCCACCCACAGCGCAGCCAACCGCGAGTTCGCCGACCAGTTGATGGCGCGGCTGCGGGCGGACTATATCGGCGCAACGCGCGAGTTCGTCACGACGCAGCTCTTCGCAAAGGACGGCGACCCCGTGCTGGCACGCCGGGTCGCCGATGACATG
Source organism: Pseudomonadota bacterium (assembly GCA_963204795.1). Taxonomy (GTDB): domain Bacteria; phylum Pseudomonadota; class Gammaproteobacteria; order Steroidobacterales; family Steroidobacteraceae; genus CADEFQ01. The sequence continues at coordinate 9,152 of CAUJHX010000033.1, forward strand.
GCGCTCGCACCGCCTGAAGTCGCCATACCCTCGCTGCGCGCATTGTTCGACTACGACTACGGCCCGGTGCTGGCGGATCTCCATGTCCCCATCGTCGACATCGAAACCGACCTGTACGGGCCGGCCGATCTCGAGCGGATCCGCCGACTCGCTCCCGCGTTTCGGGTGCAGGTCATGGCGGGTCGAGGCCATTTTCTGATGATGGAAGATCCTGCAGGCTTCGATGCGCGGCTGCGCGAGAGCATCGCCACATTCATGAAGGGCGGCCATTGAACGGCCCGGCGGGCGACGCAACGCACTACGCGCGCTACGCACGTCTCAGCGGGATGCTCGACAGCGCCTTTCGGGTACCGGGCACGCGTTTTCGCTTCGGCTTCGATGGACTGATGGGCCTCATTCCCGGTCTTGGGGACTTTGTCGGCGCAATATTCGGCGCCTACGGGGTACTGGTCGCGCGCCAGATGGGCGCACCCCTCGCCCTCCAGGCACGCATGCTTGCAAATGTCGGCCTTGATGCTGCGGTCGGGGCCATTCCGCTTGCGGGCGACCTGTTCGACTTCGCGTTCAAGCCGCACCTTCGCAATCTGGCACTGCTCGATCGCTGGCGAGCCGACCCCGCGCGCACGGTGCGGCGAACCCGTCTCATGCTGGTGGTCGTGCCGCTTGCGATCGTGCTGATGGCTGTCGTGACGCTCGTCCTCGCGATACTGGGGCTGATCGCCCTCACGCGCTGGCTCGCCTGACGCCACAGGGCGCGCCGGGGCGCCAGGCCCCCGCAGCACCCCGCGCTATTTCTTTGGAGCCGCCGTCTCGGCCGCGAGCCACGCAATGAGCGAGGCACGATCATCGGCCTTCGGCAGGCCCGCAAATGCCATCGTATTGCCCGGCACGAGCGCGGCAGGGCGCTGCAGCCATTTGTCGAGCGTCGTTGCATCCCAGGTGAGGTTCGCCTTCCTGAGCGCAGGCGAATATCTGAAGCCCGACACGGTAGCGGCCTTGCGGCCCATCAGGCCCGCGAGATTCGGGCCGAGCACCGAGGGTGCCCCGGGTTTCAGCTGGTGGCAGGCCTGACACTGCGTAAACAACAGTTTGCCGCGCTTCAGCTGCGCCTCGGTCGGGGCTGTGCCCGCGGCCAGCGCGTGGGACGCGAGAATGAAGGACAAGGTCGTGACGGACAGCAGCATGCGCAACATCAGCGTTCCTCGGGCAGGCAGGACTGCAGAGAATTCTACCGACCCTGCCTGAACGGGACGTTAAGGGAAACTACCGTGCTGCGCGGCTGAGGAACCACCGCCACGCAGCGGACATCCAGCCAGCCGAGGTCAAGCACGATCACATCTGCAGCTGTGCTCGCCCACGAGGTCCCGAGCGGTTCGTTCCGGCCCGGTTCGTCGAGGATCAGGATCAGCGCATCCCGGCCGCCCGCGAATGGCCAGTCCCCGGCATGCAGTTCGATCTCGAGCTTGCGCCCGTCCGGTGTCTGGAAACGCGCGCGACCGCCCTGATCATGCATGTCGACAGCGAGGGTGTCGTGCAGGTCCGCACGGCGCCCGGTCGGCGACCAGCGCACCTGGCAGGCGAAAAGGCGCGCCTCGTAGAGCTGAAACCAGGTGTAGCCCGCCGTCTCGTCCACGACCACGTTGTCGACGACACGCACATGCCGCTTGCGGTACCAGTACAGGTCCTGGCCGATCAGGACCCGGTAGTCGATATAGAGGGCTGCATCCGGAGCATCGCTGCGGCAGCCGTTCCCTTCGGTGCCACCGACGAACTGCGTGACTTCCCGCCGCAGCACCAGATCGCAACCGGAGATCGTTTCGATATCATCGACGCGCAGACTCGCGATGAGGCGGGGTGAGCGGTGCAGGTGGCGGAAACGCCCGGGATCCCGCAACGTGTACTGGCGCACGCGCACGCCGCCCCCGGTGCGCGGCTCGAGCCGCAGCAGCACCTGGCGACGCAGGTCCTCCGGGTCGTCCTGCAGAAACTCCTCGGCGTAGAGCACGTTGTCGCCGAGCCAGGGCAGTGCGATGCGCGAAACGAGCGTGCGCACCCGCAACTCGGAGCCTGCGGCCCGCCCCGCCTCGCCCCGGTTCGAGAACACGAGCTGTTCCGACGTGTCGTAGATGCCCGGCCACCAGGCAGCGAGTGTGGCGACATCATCGGCCGCGGCAGCACTGGCGATCCCGAACATACCGACCGCAATCGCTGCGAGAGCGAGGGGCCGCCACACGTTCATCCTGGCGGCTTTGAGATCCGGATCAGCCCTTCCTGGGCGGTGCTTGCGATCAACGTGCCGTCGCGCGTGTGCAGCGTGCCGCGCGTGAACCCGCGCGCTCCCGAAGCGTTCGGGCTGTCTACCGAATAGAGCAGCCATTGATCGACGCGCGGCGGTCGATGGAACCACATCGCGTGATCGATGCTCGCCGTGGCCAGCCCTCCCGCGAGGAAAGTGGCCCCGTGCGGCCGCAGCGATGTGCTGAGCAGGTTGTAGTCCGACACATAGGCGAGCAGGCAACGGTGCAGGCGCTCGTCATCGGGCAGCGGACCGACGGCGCGCATCCAGATGTGCTGCCAGGGCGGCAGCTTCTGCGGGTGCAGGTAGTCGACAGGCTCGACCATGCGAAACTCGAAGGATTGCTGCGTACCGAACAGGCGCTGCAGCTTCTCGGGCAGCTGTTCGAGCAACTCGCGCGGCGGCCTGCCGCTGTCGGCCAGTTGCTCGGGAGGCGGGACCTGCGGCATCGGCACCTGATGATCGAGCCCCGGCTCGCTTGCCTGGAAGGACGCCGACATGTTGAAGATCTGCTGGCCATGCTGGATCGCCACCACGCGCCGCGCATAGAAACTGTGGCCGTCGCGCGCACGGTCGACGTCATAGACGATCGGTGCGTTGAAATCCCCGCGGCGCAGGAAATAGGCGTGCAGCGAGTGCACTTCGCGGCGGGGTTCGACCGTTTCGTACGCGGCCATCAGCGCCTGCCCGAGCACCTGCCCGCCGAACACCTGCGGCGAACCGACATCGCGACTCATGCCGCGAAAGAGATTCACCTCGAGCCGCTCGAGCTCGAATTGGCGCAGCAGGTCGGTCAGACGCGCGTCCAATGCTCAGGAACCCGTGACGCCGAGGCGCTTGTGCATGACCGGGCTTGTGGTCGTGTATTGCAGAAATTGCTTCTTCTGCGGATACAGGTGGTGCTGGATGGCGAAAGCCGCGAGCGCCGCCTCGTGGAATCCGGAAAGGATCAGCTTCTTCTTGCCGGGATAGGTATTGATGTCGCCCACGGCGAAGATACCCGGCACCGAAGTCTGGAATTTCTCCGTATCAACCTTGAGGGCCTTCTTCTCGAGGTCGAGACCCCACTCCGCGATCGGCCCGAGTTTCGGGTGCAGACCGAAGAACGCAAAGAGGTGATCCGCCTCGAGTACATGCAGCGTCCCGTCGGCGCCCTTCACGTGCACGCCGCGCAATGTCGCCGCATGATCTGCTCCATCCTGGATCAGCGACTGCGCGAGCCCTTCGATATGCCGCAGCTTGCCGGCGGCTTCCAGCTCGCGCATGCGTGCAACGGAAGCTGGTGCCGCACGGAACTCGGATCGCCGGTGCACATGCGTCACCGGCGTGCCCTTGCCGGCGTAGTCGTTCACCCAGTCGAGCGCAGAATCTCCGCCACCGAAGATCACGAGCCGCTTGCCGAGATAGTCCGCGGCGCTGCGCACGCGGTAGTGGATCTGTCGGCCCTCGAAGACCTCAGCACCCTCGATCCCGATGCGCCGCGGCTGAAAGGAGCCGACTCCGGCGGCAATCACGACGGCACCTGCATCGAAGGTCGTCCCGGCGGTGTTCTTCACGTGAAAGCGCCCCGACTCGAGGCGATGCAACTCGCAGACCTCCGCGCCGAGATGAAACTGCGGATTGAAGGGGTGCGCCTGCTGCATCAGCCGATCGACCAATTCCTGCGCCCCGCAGACGGGCAGCGCGGGGATGTCGTAGATCGGTTTGTCGGGGTACAGCTCGGTGCATTGGCCACCCGGAGCCTGCAGCGAGTCGAGCACGTGGGCTGAAATGCCGAGCAGGCCGAGTTCGAAAACCTGGAAGAGGCCGCAAGGGCCCGCACCGATGATGACGACTTCCGCTGAGATCGCGTTCAAACGAAACTCCCTGTGGACTGCGGGAAATTCTAGCAGCCTGTTGGCCCGGGGCCACCGGGACGGACTATATTAGGCGCGGACCACCGGTGGCTCGCGGGGTGTTTGCATGCTCACGATCAACGTCAATGGCACCGATCGCTCTGTGGACGTCGATCCCGATACGCCCCTGTTGTGGGTCCTGCGCGATTCCGTGGGACTCACCGGCACCAAGTACGGCTGCGGCATGGCGCTTTGTGGTGCCTGCACCGTCCACCTGGATGGTCAACCGATCCGCTCCTGTACGACCACCGTGGGGTCGATCGGGACGGGCAAAGTCACGACCATCGAAGGCCTCTCGCCGGATCGCAGCCACCCCGTGCAGAGGGCCTGGATCGAACTCGACGTCCCGCAGTGCGGCTATTGCCAGTCCGGTCAGATCATGTCGGCGACGGCCCTGCTGGCGAAAACCCCGAAGCCGACCGATGCCGAGATCGATACGGCGATGTCGGGAAACATCTGCCGCTGCGGCACCTATCAGCGCATCCGTGCAGCGATCCACCGCGCGAGCGAGATCGCAGGGGAAAAGCCGTGAGCTCGATCCTTGCTCCCGGCGCACTCACACGGCGCGATGTCCTGAAAGCAGGCGCGGCCGGTACCGGCCTCATCCTCGCGGTGAGCCTCGCAGGCTGCACGAAACCGGGAAGCGCGGGCGGCGAACGCAAGCCCGTATCCATGAATGCGTGGCTGCGCATCGGCACGGACAATTCGATCACCTTCCTGTGTGACCGCTCGGAAATGGGTCAGGGCGTCTACACGGCACTGCCTACCCTGCTCGCCGAGGAGCTCGGCGTCGATCCGCGGCGCATCGCAATCGAATTTGCGCCTGCGGGAGAGGCTTACAGGAACAGCCTGATCGGCGCCCAGGTCACCGGCGGCAGCACGAGCGTGCGCGACGCGTGGAAGCAGCTGCGCCTCGCCGGCGCGCAAGCGCGCGAAATGCTGAAGAGCGCCGCGGCCAGGAAATGGGACACTACGGCCAACGCGTGCCGCGTCGAGAACGGTGTCATCATCTCGCCCTACGGCAAGCGCCTCACCTTCGGGGCGGTCGCCGAAGCCGCCGCCGCTCTCCCGGTTCCGCAGGGCGTCGCGCTCAAGGACGCAGAAGAGTTCCAGTGGATCGGCAAACCTCTTGCGCGCCTCGACACGCCCGCGAAGGTCGACGGTTCGGCGACGTTCGGCATCGATGTGAAGCTGCCAGGCATGCTGCACGCCGCGCTCGCGCAACCGCCGATGCTCGGCGGCAAGGTCAGGCGTCTCGATGACACGGCTGCGAAAGGGATGCCGGGCGTGCGTCACGTCGTGAGCACCAGTTCCGGCGTTGCGGTCGTCGCCGACAGCTGGTGGCAGGCCCGCAAGGCGCGCGATGCGCTCAGGATCGAGTGGGATGGCAGCGCGACCGCCGCGCTCAACGACGGCTCGATCCTGCGTGGCCTGAAGCAGGCGTCCAGCGGTGCGGGTCTCGTCGCACGACAGGTCGGCGACGCAGACGCCGCGCTCGAGTCTGCGCGACGCGTCGTGCGTGCCGAATACCAGCTGCCGCTGCTCGCACACGCCACGCTCGAACCGCAGGTCTGCACGGCCGACGTGCGCGCCGGCGCCTGCGACCTGTACATACCGACACAGTCGCAGGGCGCAGCGCAGGCCGCCGCCGCCGCCGCCGCAGGCCTGAAGCCCGGGCAAGTGAATGTCCACACAACCTTCCTCGGGGGTGGGTTCGGGCGCCGCCTCGAGGTGGATGTGATCGGCGCCGCTGTCGAAGCCTCGAAGGAGGCGGGCAAGCCGGTAAAGTTGCTCTGGACGCGCGAAGACGACATGACACACGATGCCTATCGTCCGCCAGCCTGGGATACGGCCGCCGCGGGCTTCGACGGTGACGGCAGGCTCGTCGCCTGGAAGCTGCACCTCACGGGCCCCTCGATCACCGCCCGTGTCTTCCCTGGCGCCATTCCTGCAGGCAGCGTCGATCCGTTCTGCGTCGAGGCCGCGGCCAATTTTCCTTACGACGTACCGAACATCCTGGTCGACTGGGTGCGCCACGAAGTGGGCCTCGATGTCGGTTACTGGCGATCGGTGAGCCATGCGCTCAACTGCTTCGTCGCCGAGAGCTTCATGGACGAACTCGCGTACGCCGCAGGCAAGGATCCGGCAGGGTTCCGCCGCGCACTGCTCGCGAAACAGCCGCGCTATCTCGAAGTACTCGAAGTCGCACTGCGCCGCGCTGGCCATGACAAGCCTGCCGAAGGCCGCTTCCAGGGCATCGCCGTGATGGAAGGCTACGATACCTTCATGGCACAGGTCGCGGAAATCTCGATCGCGGACGGCAAGGTCAAGGTGCACCGGATCGTTTGTGCAGTCGACTGCGGCCAGGCCGTCAACCCCGACATCATCACTGCGCAGGTCGAAAGCTCGGTCATTTTCGGGCTTTCGGCGGCTCTGTGGGGCGAGATCAACGTGCAAGGCGGTCGCGTGCAGCAGACGAACTTCCACGACTATCGCGTCCTGCGCCTTGACGAAGTACCGGCCATCGAGACGCACCTCGTCAGCAGCGACAATCCGCCCGGCGGCATCGGCGAACCGGCGACGGCGCTCGTGGCACCAGCAGTCTGCAACGCAATTTTCGCGGCCACGAAACAGCGGCTGCGTTCACTCCCCATCGCGAGACACAAACTGGCATGAGCAAGAACTCCGAACTGCACAAGCGGCGCGAGGCCGCAGTCCCCCGTGGCGTCAGCAACAACTTTGCGATCTACGCCGATCGCGCGCAGGACGCCGAGCTGTGGGACGTCGAGGGCCGCCGTTACATCGACTTCGCGAGTGGCATCGCGGTACTGAACACCGGTCACCTGCATCCGGCGATGAAGGCTGCGCTCACCGCACAGATCGAGCGTTTCACACACGCCTGTTTCCAGGTGACCCCATATGAGAGCTACGTGGCGCTCGCCGAAGCACTCAACGCGCTGGCGCCCGGCAACACCCCGAAGAAGACCATCTTCCTGACGACTGGCGCGGAAGCGGTCGAGAACGCCATCAAGATCGCGCGCTATCACACGAAGCGCTCGGGCGTGATCGCGTTCTCCGGCGGCTTCCACGGGCGCACGCTCGCCTGCAGCGCCCTGACCGGCAAGGTCGCCCCCTACAAGGCGGGCTTCGGGCCGATGCTGCCCGAGGTGTATCACCTGCCCTTTCCGATCGCTTACCACGGCGTCACGGCCAACGACTCTTTCGCAGCGCTCGAGCAGCTGTTCAAGGCCGATGTCGATCCGGCCCGTGTCGCCGCGATCATCATCGAGCCCGTGCTGGGTGAAGGCGGCTTCTATGCCGCTCCGACCGACTTCCTGCGCCAGCTGCGCTCCATCTGCGACCAGCAGGGCATTCTCCTCGTCGCAGACGAGATCCAGACCGGCTTCGCGCGCACCGGACGCATGTTCGCGACGGAATACGCGGGCATCGAGCCCGACCTGATGACCGTCGCAAAGAGTCTCGCGGGCGGCGTGCCGATCTCGGCAGTCATCGGCAAGGCGCACATCATGGATTCACCCGTACCCGGCGGCCTCGGCGGCACCTACGCCGGCTCACCGCTCGGCTGCGCTGCAGGCCTCGCGGTGCTCGACGTGATCAAACGCGAGAAGCTCGCCGAGCGCGCGGTGACACTGGGCGAGCGGCTCGTCACACGCCTGCGGGCGCTCCAGGCCCGCTACACCTGCATTGGCGAGGTGCGCGGTCTCGGCATGATGGTCGCGATGGAACTCGTCAGGAACCGCCGGGCCGACGCGCCCGATGCAGACCTCACGAAGCAGCTGGTACAGGCCGCGGGCCGCCGCGGGCTCGTGCTGCTCTCCTGTGGTGTCTACTCGAACGTGATCCGCTTCCTCGCGCCGCTCACAATCGGGGAGAAGCTGCTCGATGAAGGGCTCGAGCTGCTCGAGGGCGCGCTCGAAGAGGTCGCCGGCACCGGGCGGCGCGCGGTAGGTTGAGGGAGCGCGCGCGGCGGAAAGGTTCCCGCATTTCTGCCCACTTGCCGCGCATTTTCGATGCGTCGTTCCCGAAAATCTGACCGCTTGATCATGCTTTCGCCGGCGGAGCACGACCACCATGTCGCTTGAAGAACGCCATCGTCGGGCTCGGCCCGCGAGCTCGAATGCCAAATCACTCGCGCGGAAAAGCCCCGAATGTTGAGAGCCGGCGCGCGCAACGCGTCAGCGCAATGCGACCGCACCGCGCAAGCTGGTGATGCTGCTGCGGGCACCGAGACGACCAAGCCAACTCTCTTGC
>CAUJHX010000034.1 GCA_963204795.1 Pseudomonadota bacterium
CGCTGAGGAAAACCGGAAACATATGTCAGCCCTGATCTGCGGCTCCGTCGCATACGACACCGTGATGGTCTTCGAAGGGCGGTTCAAGGATCACATCCTCGCCGACCGCATCCACCTGCTCAACGTGTCGTTCCTGGTGCCAGGCATGCGGCGCAACTTCGGCGGCTGCGCGGGCAACATCGCATACAACCTGAAGCTCCTCGGCGGCGAGGGCCACGCGATGGCGGTCGTCGGCAGCGACTTCGGACCTTATGAGGCGTGGATGCGCGCCAACGGCCTGTCGCTCGAGTACATCGATCGCATGGACAGCGAGTACACACCCCAGGCGTACATCACCACCGACCTCGATTCGAACCAGATCACGGCCTTCCATCCAGGTTCGATGCTGTTCGCGCATCGCAACCGGGTGCCCGCGGACGCCGGCATCCGTATCGGCGTCGTCGCCCCCGAGAACCGCGAGGGCATGATCCAGCACTCGGAACAGTTCGTGGCCGCGGGCATACCGGTATTGTTCGACCCGGGGCAGGGTCTACCGCTTTTTTCCGGCGACGACCTGCGCAAGTTCATCGACGAGGCGACCTGGGTGGCGTTCAACGACTATGAGGGAAATCTGGTCTGCGATCGCACGGGCCTGTCGCTCGAGGAGATCGGATCGAAGGTGGATGCCCTGATCGTGACCCTCGGCGGCCAGGGATCGCGCATCCATGCGGGCGGCGAAGTGCATGAAATTCCGACGGCGCGCGTCGCGCATCTCGCCGACCCGACTGGCTGCGGTGATGCCTATCGCGCGGGTCTGTTGTTCGGGCTGCAGCACCAACTCGACTGGCCGACGACCGGTCGCATCGCCTCGCTGATGGGTGCGATCAAGATCGAGCACCACGGCACGCAGAACCACCGATTCACGCGCACGGATTTCGACACGCGCTTCCGCGAGAGTTTCGGGCGGGGAATCTGAGATGAAGCCATACGTACGGGTTGTCTTGCTCGTCCTCACGTTCGCAGCGGCGGCGCATGCGCAGATCGCGCCCGCTCCGCCCGTACAGGCGGGGACTGCCGTCGCGGCCGAACCGGTGGTCAGCGTCGAGCCGGCGGACAGTGGCTGGACCCGTACGCTCGAGCGGATTGCGCAGAGCGTAGTTGCGATCGAAGTCGACCAGACACGAGCGTTCGACACCGAGTGGAACACTTCGGCGCAGGCGACCGGCTTCGTCGTGGATGCGGAGCGCGGCCTCATTCTGACGAACCGCCACGTCGTCACGCCCGGCCCGGTGATCGCCGAGGCGACCTTCCTCAACCGCGAGGAGGTGCAGCTCTATCCCGTGTACCGCGATCCGGTGCACGATTTCGGCCTCTATCGCTACGACCCCTCGAAGCTGCGCTTCATCAAGCCGAAGGCGCTGCCGCTCTATCCGGAGGGCGCCGAGATCGGCCGCGAGATCCGTGTCGTCGGCAACAACGCCGGCGAACAGCTCTCGATCCTGGCGGGCACGCTCGCGCGACTCGATCGCCAGGCGCCCGAGTACGGCATCGGCAAGTACAACGACTTCAACACCTTCTACCTGCAGGCGGCCTCGGGCACGTCGGGAGGCTCGTCGGGCTCACCCGTCATTGATATACAGGGCCGGGTGGTTGCGCTGAATGCCGGTGGCTCGAGTGCGGCCGCCTCGAGCTTCTATCTGCCGCTCGCGCGCGTGAAGCGCGCGCTCGATCTCATCCGTCAGGGCAAGCCCGTCGCGCGCGGCACGCTGCAGACCACCTTTGTTTACACGCCGTTCGACGAGCTGCGTCGCCTCGGCCTGCAGCCTCCCACCGAGGCTGCCGTGCGCAAGGCATTTCCCGACTACACCGGCATGCTGGTGGTGTCCGACGTGCTGCCCGGCAGCGCCGCGGCGGGCGTGCTGCAGCCGGGCGATGTACTCGTGCGCGTGAACGGCAAATTCCTGACGCAGTTCGAGCCGTTGAACGCGGTGCTCGACGACAGCGTGGGTGCGCCCATCGAGCTCGAGCTGCAGCGCGGAGGGGCGGTCGTTTCGGCGAGCCTGAAGGTCGATGACCTCACCACGATCACACCGGATGAGTACCTCGAATTCGGCGACGCGGTAGTCAACACGCTCTCCTATCAGATGGCGCGACACTTCAACCGGCCGGTACGCGGCGCGTATGTGGCGAATCCGGGCTATGTGTTCGGCTCGGCGGGCGTACCGCGCGGCGCCGTGATCACGGCGGTGAACGGGACCGCGATCGCTGGTATCGGCGACCTCGAGGGCGCGGTCGACAAGCTGGGTGATGGTGATCGCACGACGATCCGTTACGCCACGATCGACGATCCGAACGGCAGCCAGCTGCGATCGATACGCATGGACCGACGCTGGTTTCCCGCGCAGCGCTGCAAGCGCAATGACGGCACCGGGTATTGGGACTGCCGGGCGCTCGCCAATCCGCCGCCACCGAAGGCGCCCGTCGCCGGGAGCACCGTCTTCCAGACCGTGAGCGATCCGCAGGTCGCGCGCATCGTGCCCTCGCTCGTCACAGTCACCTTCGACATGCCGTACGCCGTTGCCGGAGTCACCGAGCGCCACTATTACGGCACGGGTCTCGTCGTCGACGCCGCGCGAGGCCTCGTCGTGGTCGACCGCAACACCGTGCCGGTTTCGCTCGGCGACGTGCGGATCACGTTTGCCGGAACGCTCGAAGTACCGGGGCGCGTGGTGTTCGTGCACCCCCTGCACAATCTCGCGATGGTTCAATACGACCCGACGCTCATCGGCACGACTCCCGTGCGCAGCGCCAGGCTTGGCAGGAAGCCCCTGCGCGCGGGCGCCGAAGTCACGGTCGTGGGCCTCGCGCCCGACACGGGGATCAAGTCGCGCACGACAAGTGTCGCGGATATCGATCCCGTCGCGCTGCCGCTTTCCCGCACGATGCAGTTCCGCGAGTCGAACCTCGAAGCGATCGAGCTGGTCAACGGTCCGCAGGACTTCGATGGCGTGCTGCTCGACAAGTCGGGCGATGTCGCCGGCGTCTGGTCGAGCTTCGCATCGGAAAGTGGCCGCGAGGTCGTGCAGCAGAATCTCGGCGTGCCCATCGACGTGGTGGCCGACATGGTCGCGAGCGTGCACGAGGGCCGGGCGATCACCTCGCTCGAAGCGGAACTGTTTCCGCAGCCGCTTGCGGCTGCGCGCCGGCTCGGTCTCACCGACGACTGGGTGAAGCGTTTCGAATCAGCCGACTCCGGCACGCGACGCGTGCTCACCGTCACGAGACTCGTCGGCGGCTCCGATGCAGCGCGCGAGCTGCAGCAGGGGGATCTGCTGCTCGCCATCGACGGCGAGGTGGTGACGCATTTCCGCGGCGTGGAGCGGGCGGTCGCCAACAAGCCGACGGTACAGGTGACGGTCTGGCGCGGCGCAGAAGCCCGCAATATCGAAGTGAAAACGGCGGCACTTTCCGGAGAGGGCCTCACCCGCGTCGTGCTGTGGGCAGGCGCGACGCTGCATGCGCCGCACCGCGCGATGCTCGCGCAGCGCAGTATTGCGCCGGAAGGGATCTATGTCGCGTACTTCGCGTATGGTTCGCCTGCGACGCGCGCCGGGCTCATGCCCGGCCGCCGCATCGTCGAGGTCGACGGTCAGCCGACGCCGGATGCTGATTCGTTCCTGAAGGCGGTCACCGGCCGCCCCGACCGGGCGCCCGTGCGCTTGAAAACCATCACCTGGAACAACGCGCCCGAAGTGATCACGCTGAAACTCGACAAGCACTACTGGCCGGCCTATGAATTGCGGCGCATCGGCGATCGCTGGGAACGTTACCCGCTAGAGTAGAATAGGCGGATGGTCCGCATCGTCCGCGCAACACAGGCTGAAATCGACGAGGCCGTCACGGCTCTCCGTGACGGCGAACTCGTGGCCTTCCCGACCGAGACCGTCTACGGTCTCGGGGCAAACGCGCAGAACCCCGCCGCGGTCCAGAGGATATTCGAGGCGAAGGGGCGCCCGACGACCCACCCCGTGATCGTGCACCTCGACAGCCCGAAGTATCTGCACCGGTGGGTGCGCGAAGTGCCGGAAACTGCGCAGGCGCTCGCGGAGCGCTTCTGGCCCGGTCCGCTGACTCTCGTCCTGCCCCGCAATCCCAATGTGCACGACATCATCACCGGCGGCCAGGACACGATCGCGGTAAGGGTGCCGGCCCACCCGATGGCACAGCAGCTCCTGACTGCCTTCGGTGGCGGCATCGCCGCGCCGTCCGCCAATCGCTTCGGGCGGGTGTCGCCCACGCGGGCCGAGCATGTGCGTGAAGAATTCGGCGACGCGGTGCGCGTCGTGCTCGACGGCGGCGAATCGCAGCTGGGGCTCGAATCGACCATCGTCGCATGTGGATCCTCCGGCGTGCGTCTGCTGCGCCCGGGCGCGGTGACGATCGCGCAACTGCGCCAGGTCGTGGGAGACGTACAGATCGGCGCGGCAAATGAAGCTCCCCGTGTCCCCGGCAGTACCCCGTCGCACTACGCACCCGCCACGCCGATGACGATCGTACCTGCCGACGAGATCGATACGCGTGCCGAGGATGCATCGGAGGGCGGTCGGCGCATCGCTGTGCTCGCGCAGCGTCTGCCGCTCAAGACCTATCCGTCGGTCACCTGGATCAATGCGGGCAGGCGCCCGGACGCGTATGCCCACGATCTCTACGCGAACCTGCGCACGCTCGACAAGGCGGGCTGCGAACAGATCCTCGTACAGGAAGTGCCGGGAGACGACAAATGGGACGCGATCCGCGATCGCCTGTTGCGTGGCGCGGCGGCGAGCGAGGTCGAGAACGCGGAGTTCACTTCAACCGGCGCGCTGGGCGTCATGCCCTGAGCGTCGATGCAGCATCACCATTCAACGTTCCAGGAGGGAGCAACTCATGGGCGACAGGAAGTACAACGGCAGCTGTTTCTGCGGTGCGGTGCAATTCACGGTGACGGGCGAACCGGCTGCAATGGGCTATTGCCACTGCGAGTCGTGCCGCACATGGTCAGCCGGGCCGGTGAACGCGTTCTCATTGTGGAAGCCAGAGGCGCTCGTGATCACGAAGGGCGCGGACCACATCGGCACCTGGCACAAGACCGAGGCCAGCTACCGCAAGTGGTGCAAGATCTGCGGCGGGCATCTGTTCACCGACCATCCCAAGTGGAATCTCGTCGATGTCTACGCGGCGGTGATTCCGGGCTTCCGCCATGAGGCCGGCGTGCACGTGCACTACCAGGAAACGCGACTGCCGATGAAGGACGGCCTGCCCAAGTTCAAGGACATCCCGAAGGAAATGGGCGGCTCGGGCGC
>CAUJHX010000035.1 GCA_963204795.1 Pseudomonadota bacterium
GCCGAGAAGTCCTGCGAACGCGCCATCGCCTCGAACCAGATGTCCCAGATCCGCCAGAGATTGATGATCATGATGCCCTCCTTGGGTCCGGTGCCGGACCGTCCATGGGGCACATGATGGCGGGGCGACCCTGCCTTTGAGTTCCGGAATTCTGAAGGTCGCGTCAGCTTTGCTTAAGGCCGCGCCGGACGAGCGCTCAGGGCAGATGGCCCTGTTCGATCACGCTGCGCGCCGACTTTTCGTAAGCCGTCCACGCCGCCTTGGCGAAATGTCCGCCGACACTCACGCGCCGCACGCCCGCCGCGGCAAGTTCGGGCACTTTCATTGTCGGGTCCATCAGCAACACGTTGACGGGTGTCGGCGCCACCGCGGCGACGAGCGCCTTGATATCGGTGAGCGAACGGATGCCGGGCGCATACACGCAATCGGCACCGGCCGCGGCATAGGCGAGCAGCCGCTCGACGGTCGTGTCGATCGTGGTGTTGCCGAGAAGCAATCCCTCGCTGCGGCCAATGAGCATGACATTCTCGCCGCTGCGGTCGATCGCCTCGCGCGAGGCGCGGATACGCTCGGTCGCGAGCGCGATCGGATAGAGATCGACGCCCGTGCGATCCTCGATCGACAGGCCTGCGACACCCGTACCGATCGCGAGCCGCACGCTCGCGGCGACCGCCGCAGGTTCTCGGGCGAAGCCGTCTTCGAAATCGGCGTTGACGGGCAGATGTGTCGACGCACAGAGCGCCGTCAGGTGCGCCAGCACTTCGTCCCGCGACACCTCGTTGTCATCGCGCCCGAGCGACCAGGCAAAGCCCGCGCTCGTCGAGGCGATCGCCTGGTAACCGAGCTTCTCGGCGCGGCGCACGCCGCCGATGTCCCACGGGTTTGCGAGCACGAAGCAGCCGCTCTCGTGCAGGCGGCGGAATACATCGCGCGCGGCGCCGATGTTGCGCGCGGTGTTGCTGTCACGGGCGGCAGTTGCGGTGCTCACGGGTTGGCTCCTGTTGTCGCAGTCTGGAGCGTCGCCGCCTCGCGCGCCAGCAGTGCGCGCTTGCGCTCGATCCCCCAGCGATAGCCGGAGAGGTCGCCGTCCGTGCGCACGACCCGGTGACAGGGAATGGCGATGGCGATGCGATTGGCGCCGCAGGCCTGACCCACCGCACGTACCGATTTCGGTGCGCCGATGCGCTGCGCGATTTCGCGGTAGCTCATCGTCGAGCCCGCGGGGATCTCGCGCAGCGCCCGCCACACCCGCTGCTGGAACGCCGTGCCGCGCAGATCGAGAGGCAGGTCGAGTCCGATCGCCGGCGCTTCGACGAAACCGACCACCGTGGCGACGAGTTGTTCGAAGTCGGCATCGCCGCCGATCAGCTCCGCCTTCGGGAACTGGTCCTGCAGCTCATGCAGGAGCGCGGCGGGATCGTCGCCGAGAAGAATCGCGCAGATGCCGCGCGCGCTCGCCGCGACGAGAATCGAACCGAAGGAGCACTCGCCCACCGCGAAACGCATCGCAGTGTTCGCGCCGCCCGCCCGGAAAGCCGATGCCGTCATGCCGAGCACGTCATCGGCTTCGGCGTAGAAGCGCCCGTTCGAGTTGTAGCCAGCGTCCTGGATCGCAGCGGTGACCGAACCTCCCCGCGCGAGTTCGCGCCGCAATCGTTCGCTGCGCCGGGCCGCTGCGTACTGCCTTGGCGTGACACCGGTCACCGACTTGAACGTGCGGTGAAAATAGAACGGGCTCACGCCAGCGTGTGCAGCGAGCTTCGCAAGGCCTGGAATCTCGTCGGCAGCGTCGAGTCTTCGACAGGCGTCGGCGACCCAGTGAGCCTGTCGTCCAGCCAGGGACGGTTCGCCCGGCTTGCAGCGCCGGCAGGCGCGGTATCCGCCCCGTTCGGCAGACTCGCGCGTCGTGAAGATCTCGACATTCTCGGGGCGCGCACGCCGCGAAGGACAGGAGGGTCGGCAGTAGACGCCCGTGGTGCGCACGCCGTAGTAGAACTGGCCATCGGCGCGCGCATCCCGTGCGACGATGGCGGCCCACCGGGGATCGCTTGAAGTTGTGGTCTTCATGGGGTGGACAGTCTGCCCTCGCGTAAAGCAGCAAGCACTCCGGAGCTTGCTCTCGTATTGAACCACCGGGCGTGACCTACCGGAGAGTTTGTTGCAGGATCGGCGAATATCGCACCATGATCACGACAGTAAAGCCCAAATGGCAGCGGTATCTGCGGCCCGGCCGGGAGGCGCCGGTCCCCGATGCCCTGAAGGCCACCCTCGCCGAAATCTTCGGCGAGCGTATCGATGCGGTGCGCGTGATCGAACACTCGTGGTTCGCCCGCCTGCACGTGCGCGCCATCGCGACGACGCGTCGACGGCGCATCTATCTGCGTGGCGCGTCATCGTCTTTCTTCGCCGATCCCGCGATGGTGCTGCACGAGTTTTTCCATGTGCTCGGCCAATGGGAGCCACGGCGCCTCACGGTGTGGAAGTATCTCGTCGAACTCTTCCGTCGCGGCTACTGGGACAACCGCTTTGAAATCGAAGCACGCGAATTCGCCGAGGATCATCGGCACCGCTATTGCGCACTACTGGCGCGCCATCAGGCCGCTCGCGAGGCGCGCCATGCATGAAGCGCCACCCCCGCGACGACGGCTGACGATGATTGGCTGCATCAGGGTGGCGAGCGTTGCACTGACGCTCGCCGCGCCGTGGCCGGCGTACTCCGCGACCGCCGCGCCCCCGGAAGTCGTCGTGAACGCGCTGCGCGGCGCGGGCATTCCACTGAGCGCCACGAGCATCGTCGTGACGCCGCTCGATGGGCCGGGTTTCGAAGCCACGCTCAACGCCGACGTGCCGCGCAATCCTGCCTCCACGATGAAGCTTCTGACCACCTATGCAGCGCTGCGCACGCTCGGCCCGGCGTATACCTGGCACACGGATGTGCTGCTGGCCGGCTCGCGTGACGGCGAGACGGTGCGCGGCGATCTCGCGCTGCGGGGCGGTGGCGATCCTTCGCTCGTCGTCGAGCAGTTGTGGCTCCTCGTGCAACAGTTGCGTGGCCTCGGCCTGCGCGACCTGCGCGGCGATCTCGTGCTCGATCGCTCGGCGTTTCAGCTGCCCCCGCACGATACCGCGGCATTCGACGGCGATGCGCTGCGCAGTTACAACGTGGGACCCGATGCGCTGCTGGTGAACTTCAATTCGATCGCCTATCGCTTCGTGCCGGACCCCCTCGCGCGCACCGTGCGAGTCGCAATCCTGCCACCGCCTGCAGGTGTGCGTGCTCCGCTGACCGTGCGCGCGGCAGACGGTGCCTGTGGCGACTGGCGCGGCAAGCTGCGCGCGGACTTCGCCCGTCCATTCGCGCCGGCCTTTCGCGGCACCTTCCCGCTCGACTGCGGCGAGCGCAGCTGGAATCTCGCGCCGCTTGCGCCTGACCTGTATCTCGGCGCGGTGTTTCGTGCCTTGTGGGAAGGCAGCGGTGGCAGCTGGACGGGAAAGGTGCGCGACGGGATCGTGCCGGCGGGTGCGCCGCTGCTTGCGACCCACGAGTCGCAGCCGCTCGCCGAAGTCGTGCGCGACATCAACAAGTTCAGCAACAACGTGATGGCGCAGCACCTGTTTCTCACCTTCGGTGCCGAGCGCGCGGGCTGGCCGGCGAGCTTCGAGCGCTCACGCGACGCGCTGCGCACCTGGCTCACGGCAAGCGGGCTCGCGATGCCGGAACTGGTGCTCGAAAACGGCGCGGGCCTCTCGCGCGTCGAGCGCGTGAGCGCCGGCAGCCTCGCGCGGCTCCTCACCGATGCCTGGCGCAGCCCGGTGATGCCGGAGCTGATGGCCTCGCTGCCGCTGGTCGGCGTGGACGGCACCGCCGCGAAACGCAAGGGTGCGGTGGGTTCTGCCCACGTCAAGACCGGGCTGCTCGAGGACGTACGCGCGGTTGCAGGCTTTGTGCTCGCGGCGAGCGGACGGCGGTATGCCGTCGTCGCGATCGTCAATCACGAGCGCGCGGGGGGCGCGCAGCGCGCGCTCGATGCGCTCCTCGAATGGGTGCAGACCACCGGTTGATCGCCGCGCGTAACCTGCTGTCAGGCGAAGAGATTCAGGAAGACGGTAATGATCAGCGCGTTGGTGAAATCGATGAAGAAGGTGCCGACGAGCGGCGCGACCAGGAAGGCGCGGGGCGCCGAGCCGAAGCGCTCGACGAGCGTGCGCATCACGGCCATCGCATTTGCGGTCGTGCCGAGCATGAAGCCGACGAAACCCCCGCCCATCACCGCCGCGTCGTAGTCGCGCCCCATGAGCTTGAACACCGGCCAGCAGGCGAGCGCCACGAGCGCGAGCTGCACGACGAGAATCACGACCAGTGGCAGTGCGAGGCCCGCGAGCTGCGTGAGGTCGAGTGTCATCAGCGCCATCACGAGAAAGAGCGACAGCGCGATCGCGCCGAGTGTGTCGATCGCGCGGTGGGAGAGGCCGAGCCAGCCGGTGTAGTCGTCGATGCCGCGGATCGCAGCCGCCGCCACCATGGCACCAATGTAAGCCGGCAGCGTGATGCCCGTCGCGCTGATCAGCGCACTGATCCACTCTCCCACCCACATCGCGGCGAGCACGATCACGAGCGTCTTCAGGGCGTTGTAGGCCTCGGCCGACTCGTCGTCGCCATCGGCGTGCGGCGGTGGATCTGCAGGCTGGATGTCGATGGCTTCGGGCGGTGGTGGGCCCGCGCGGCGCTTCGGGCCGTGCACGTCGTAGCGCTCGATGAGCCAGGTCGCGATCGGGCCTCCTGCGAGCCCGCCGATCACGATGCCAGCCATTGCGGTCGCGATGGCGATCGCGGCGGCGCCTTCGATGCCCGCCTGCTCGAAGAGGGGCGCGAACGCGAGGCCGGTTGCGGGTCCCCCGGTGAGCGTGACGGAGCCCGCGAGCACGCCGAAAAGCGGCGGCAGGCCGAATAGTGCGGCAACGCCCGCCCCGACCACGTTCTGCAGCACCGCAAATACGCTGCCGATCGCGAGAAATACCGCGACCTGCGGTCCGCCGATGCGCAGCAGCTTCACGCTCGCCGCAAAACCGATGGAGGTGAAGAACGCGATCATGAGTGGCTTCTGCAGCGTCGGATCGAATTGCGGCAGCGGCGGGCCTTGCGTGCGCGCGATCAGTACCGCAATGGAAACGATCAGGCCACCGATCACGGGGGCGGGAACATTGAGCCGCGCAAGCAGCGGTATCGCGCGGCGCAAGCCGTAACCCGCAAAGAGCGCCAGACCCGCGAAGGCCACCGTCTGGATCAGGTCAAGCTTCATGCCGGGGAGAATACCGTCATCCCAGCAGGGATTCGCGCCGATAGAGACGACCGGCGAGCCAGGCGAGCGCCACGCCGAGCGCGAGGCTCGCGGCGACCGAAACCAGGGCGGAGAGGGGCGAAATGGCATCGCCACGCAGGAGCGCGGTGATCAGGAAGTGCTGACCGAGCGACGGCACCGCCATCAGGGCGAGGCTCGGCTGCAGATCGGCGAGGCCTGCGAACATGATCGGCAGCGTGGGCACGAGCATCACGACGCCGAGCCAGGCCTGCGCCTCGCGATAGCTGCGCGTGAACGAGGCGACCACCGTCAGGAGGCCCGCGGCCGCCGGTGCGAACGGCGCAGTCGCCAGCATGATTCGCATGACAACACCGGCATCGAGGCGGGCCGTCATCCCGAAATTCTCGAGATCGACAAAGCGCAGCGCGACGGCGCAGGTGATCACCGTGAGCGCGAGGGACAGCAGCATGAACGTCGTGGACGCGAGGATCTTGCCGTAGATCAGTGCCTCGCGCGACACCGGCGTCGCGAGCAGCGGCTCGAGCGAATGGCGCTCGCGCTCGCCTGCAGTGGCGTCGATCGCGAGATAGAGTCCACCGAGGATCATCGCGAGCAGCACGAGGTAACTCAGCATGCCGAGCACCGCGACCGAGCGGCTCTGCGGCGTCGAGACATCGATGTCCTGCACCGCGAGCGGCACCTGCAGCAGGGGGTCCACACCGCGGGCCAGAAGCCGCAGGCGTCCGATGCTCGCGCCGTACTGCGCGACCAACGCCTTGATGCGCGCGTTGTCGCGATCGGCGCGCCCGGCAGAGGCGTCGCTGTACAGTTGCAGGGGCGCTGATCGTGCCGCCTCGAGCCGCGTCGCAAAGTCCTCCGGGATCGAGAGCACGAGTGGCCAGGTCCGATCCTGTACCGCGCGCCGTGTCGCGTCGTCATCGAGCTTCACTTTCGTCACGGCGACGTTACGCGATTCGAGCCAGGCGACGAGATTCGGCGCGCGTTCGGCGTGGCGCACGGCGAGTGCGAGACGCTGGTCGGCTTCTTCGGCGCTGCGGTGGACCAGAAACTGCAGGGAGGCGGCGAGGATCAATGGGCCGAAGAGCGGCCCGAAGAGCAGGGCCGACATCAACGTACGACGATCGCGCAGGCTCTCGCGCACTTCCTTGCGCCAGACCGTGGCGATCGTGGCGAACGCGCGGCGCGGCGACATCAACCGAGCCCCTCGTCGCTGCCGATCAGTTGCACGAAGGCATCTTCGAGCGAATGGCACCCGGTGGCGGCGCGCAGCTCGGCAGGCGTGCCGCGCGCCACCACGCTGCCGCGTGCCAGCACGATGACGACGTCACAGAGCGCCGACACTTCCTGCATCACGTGGCTCGAGAAGAGCACGCAGTGGCCCGCATCCCGCAGGCGCGCGAGCAGTGTGCGCAGGTTGCGCACCGCCATCACATCGAGGCCGTTGGTGGGCTCGTCCAGCAGCAGGTTGCGCGGGCTGTGCACGAGCGCGCGCGCGAGCGCTGTCTTGATGCGCTGACCCTGCGAGTACCCCTTCGCGCGCCGGTTCGCGAAGGCCTGCATTTCGAGCCACTCGATCAGCTCATCCGCGCGCCGCTCGCGCGCGGCGCGTGCCATGCCGTGCAGTTCCGCGAAATAGAGGATGTTCTCCCGCGCGGTGAGGTGCGGGTAGAGCCCGGAGTCGTGTGTCAGCGCGCCGAGGCGGCGGCGTGCCTCGAGCGGCTCGTGCACGGTGTGCGCGCCATCGATCCACGCCTCGCCCGCATCGGGCGCGAGCACGGTGCACAGCATGCGCAGCGTGGTCGACTTGCCTGCGCCGTTCGGGCCGAGGAGGCCGGTGATCGCGCCGTCCTCAGCGCGCAGCGCGATGCCGCGCACGGCCTGCACGCCATCGAACGACTTTGCGAGGCCTTTGGCCGCGATCATGGCGCGGGCCCGGCGAGGGTCGTGAAAAACGGCATCGGGCGGACGCGCTCGACGCACGCGAGGTCGAGCCCCTGCGTGGTTCCGGTGCGCAGGAAGTCCGCGACGAGCCGATCGACACACGGCGCGCCAATCTGGCCGTGGCCCATGCCCTCGATGACGACATGGAGCGAATGCGAAAGCCCCCTGGCGGCGCGCGCGCCATCACGCGCCGGGGTCACGGGATCCGCGCTGCCGGAGAGGAGCAGCGCGGGTACGTCACTCACGAGTGGTGCGTGCAGGTCCGCGTCGAGGACGCCGCGCGGCCAGGTACGGCAGAGCGCCGCGAGGCCGTCCAGCTGCTGCGTACCGATGAATGTGGCAGCGAGGGCTGCGCGATCCACCTGCGCCTTCCCGAACCACGGCGCATCCTCCGTGCAGACGACGCTGTGGTGCATGCCGTAGGCCATCTGGCCGCTGAGCGCATCGGTCATCAGCAGGTACTGGGCGGCGAGCGGCACGAAGTTGCGGTGCATGTGCGCCTCCTGAAGCGCAAGCGGCAGGATCGCGGCCTGCTCGGCGCCATAGGTCGCAAGGCGCAGCACTGTCGCCAGATGCGCGGCACCGAACGCGAGCGCCACGCGCTCGCCGCTGCGCGGCGCGGGCAGCAGCACCGTCGCCTGGCGTCCCGCGAGCTGCGCACGCAGCCCGCGGTAGCGCGCGCTCGGGTCGCCGAACGCCTCGCGACAGGACGGGTTCGCCGCGCAGCGTGCGAGCACCTGCTGCAGGGCTGCTTCGGCGTCGAGTGCAATGTCCGGACCCAGAATTCGTTCGGGCGGCACGACGCCGTCGAGGATCATGGCGCGCACCTTTCCGCCATGGTGGCGCAGATAGTGCTGCGCGACGCGCGTGCCGTAAGAGACGCCGTAGAGATCGATGCGCTCGTAGCCGAGCGCGCGACGCACGTCATCCAGGTCGCGAACCGCCGCGCTCGTCGTGTACAACGCCGGATTCGCATGCGTCGAAACTTCCGCGAGGCAGCGGCGGGTCAACGCCTCGATTTCGCCCTCACCTGCCGCGAGCATGGCCTCGTCATCGAATGCGCAGCGCAGCGCGTTCGATCGCCCGGTGCCGCGCTGATCGACGAGGATGATGTCGCGATCGCGGTTGACGCGCGCGAAGGCCGGTGCGACTCCGGCGTAGAACTCGCTCGCCGCGGCGCCGGGGCCGCCCGCGAGAATGAAGAGCGGATCGGCCGCCTTGCGCGCGCTGATCGCCGGCACTCGCGCCACGAAGAGCCCGATCCGGCGCCCCTGCGGGCGCGTGAAGTCCTCGGGCACGGCGATGTGCGTGCACTGCGCCGCAACCGTCGCGATTCCCGCCGGATGCACGAGCTGGCAAGGGGCGAAATCGGCGGCGCACGCCATGCTGCCCCCGAAGACCGGCACGGCCACGATCGCCAGCGCCATGGACCGCGCGATCGAGCGCTTCAAGCCGGATCGTGGGTGGCCGTCATCCGCGCAATATGCCGTACAATAGGGGCTTGGCATCAAGCCCTTGAAACCCATGGAAATCTTCGACGTCATCGTGGTGGGCGGCGGCCACGCCGGCACCGAGGCCGCGCTCGCGTCGGCCCGGATGGGCCGGCGCACGCTCCTCCTGACGCAGGCCATCGAGACGCTCGGGGCGATGAGCTGCAACCCGGCGATCGGCGGCATCGGCAAGGGCCACCTCGTGCGCGAGATCGACGCACTCGGCGGCGCGATGGCGCGCGCGATCGATCGCGCCGGTATCCAGTTCCGCACCCTGAATGCGAGCAAGGGTCCCGCCGTGCGCGCCACGCGCGCGCAGGCCGATCGCGTGCTGTATCGGCGCGAGATCCGCACGGCGCTCGAGCGCGAACCGGGTCTGTCGATCTTCCAGCAGGAAGTCGGCGATCTCGTGGTCGAGGGTGGCCGCGTGCGCGGCGTCGTCACCGTGACCGGCATCGTGTTCGCGGCGCGTGCAGTCGTCCTCACCGTCGGCACGTTCCTCGGCGGGCGTATCCATGTCGGTCTCGACAACTACCAGGGCGGGCGCGCAGGCGATCCGCCCTCGAACCGCCTCGCCGCCCGGCTGCGCGAGCTGCCGTTTCGTGTCGGGCGCTTGAAGACCGGTACGCCGCCGCGCATCGACGGGCGCTCCATCGATTTCTCGCGCCTGCCGGAGCAGTGGAGCGATGACCCGGCGCCGGTGTTCTCCTTCCTCGGCCGCGCGAGCGACCACCCGGCGCAGCGCCCCTGTCACATCACGGCCACCAATGAGCGCACGCACGAGATCATCCGCGCGGCGACTGATCGCTCGCCGATGTTCACCGGCGTGATCGAGGGCGTGGGGCCGCGCTACTGCCCGTCGGTCGAGGACAAGATCTTCCGCTTTGCGGGCAAGGCCTCGCACCAGATCTTCCTCGAGCCGGAAGGGCTCGATACGCACGAGGTCTACCCCAACGGCATTTCGACGAGCCTGCCGTTCGATGCCCAGGTCGCGTTCGTGCACACCATCGCCGGGCTCGAGCGCGCGCACCTCACCCGCCCCGGCTACGCGATCGAATACGACTACTTCGATCCACGGGGCCTCGCCGCGAGCCTCGAGACGAAGGCGCTGGCGGGCCTGTACTTTGCCGGCCAGATCAATGGCACGACCGGCTACGAGGAAGCCGCCGCGCAGGGGCTCGTGGCAGGCATCAACGCCGCGCGCGCCGTGCGTGAGGAAGCGCCCTGGCTGCCACAGCGCGGTGAGGCGTACCTCGGTGTGCTGATCGACGATCTGGTCACGCGTGGGGTGACGGAGCCCTACCGCATGTTCACGAGTCGCGCCGAGCATCGGCTGCTGCTGCGCGAGGACAACGCCGATCTGCGCCTCACGCCGCTCGGGCGGCAGCTCGGGCTTGTCGACGACGCGCGTTGGGCGCTCTTCGAAGCGAAGCGCGCGGCGACCGACGCTGAAGTGTCACGCCTCGAAGGGTTGCGTGTGCGCGGCTCGACCGCGATGGAGTTGTTGCGCCGGCCCGAGGTGAGCTACGAAGGGCTGATGGCGCTCGTCGGGATGCCCCCGGCCCTGGAGGACGAGCGGCTCGCGCGCGAAGTGGCCACCCAGGTGACGGTGCGCGCGAAGTACGCAGGCTACATCGAACGCCAGAGCGCCGAGGTCGAGAGGCAGCGCGACAGTGAAGAACTGCGACTGCCGGCCGACCTCGACTATCTGGGAATGGGCGGCCTGTCGAATGAGGCGCGCCAGCGGCTCGCCGAAGCGCGTCCCGATACGCTCGGGCAGGCCGCGCGCATCCCGGGCATCACGCCCGCCGCGATCTCGATCCTGATGATTCACCTGAAGCGACGTGGGCGCGCCGCGTAGCGCGAAGGCTGCGGTCGGGCCCGTCGCGCGCTTGGCAGTCGTGCTCGCCGCCGCGTGGCTCATCAGCGCCACCGCCGGCTGTGCGCGCGAGCCCGTCGCGAGTGCAGCTCACATCCTGCTGCGCGGCAACGGCCCGGAACCCGATTCGCTCGATCCGCAGAAGGCGCGCTCCGTCGAGGCGCACGTGGTGCTTCGCGACCTGTACGAATGCCTCACCTCGCTCGCAAAGGACGCGGGTACGGCGCCCGGGGTCGCAAAGACCTGGGAGGCGAGTCCCGATGGTCTGACCTATACGTTTCATTTGCGCGACAATGCGCGATGGTCTAATGGTGATCGTGTCACCAGTGATGATTTCGTGTTTGCCTTGCGGCGCCTGGTCGATCCGGCGACCGCCTCGCAGTATGCGCAACTGATCGATGTGGTCGAGAACGCGCCTGCCATCGTGGCGGGCCGCGCGGCACCCACCACACTCGGCGTCGCAGCGCCCGACGACGCCACCGTGGTGGTGCGCCTCTCCGCGCCCGCGCCGTACCTGCCGGGCCTGCTGTCGTTTCCCTCCACCTGTCCCGTGCATCGCCCCACGCTCGAGCGCGAAGGCGCGCGTTTCACGAAGCCCGGCGTCATGGTGTCGAATGGTGCCTTCGTGCTGGAGGGCTGGGTGGCCGGTTCCACCATTTCGGTGGTTCGCAACCGCAAGTACTGGAATGACGCCGCGACCCGGCTCGATGGCGTGAAGTATCTGCAGATCGCGGACGAGAGCGCCGAATTCACGCGCTACCGTGCGGGGGACCTGCATGTCACCGCGGTCGTGCCACGCGGGCAGTACGACATCGTGAAGCGCGATTACGCCGCCGAGCTGCATGTCTCCCCGCAGCTCAGCACTTACTACTATGGGTTTGCGCTCGACCGCGCGCCTTTCAGGGACGCGCCGGGGCTGCGTCGCGCGCTCTCGCTCGTGATCGACCGTGAACAGCTTGCGCAGGTTGTGCTGCGGGTCGGCGAGCTGCCCGCTTATGGCTGGGTCCCGCCCGGTGTGCACGACTACACCTCACAGCGTTTCGACTATGCGGGGCGCTCCATGACCGAGCGCATGGCCGAAGCGCGCCGCCTGTACGCGGCGGCGGGCTACAGCGTGGCGAAGCCGCTGCGCTTCGAGTTGCGTTACAACAGTGGCGAGGTGCACGGTCGCCTCGCCGTGGCAATCGCGGCGATGTGGAAGGCGGCGCTCGGCGTCGAAGCGCAGCTGACGGCCGTCGAGTTCCGCTCGCTGATGGCGGACATCGATGCGCGCGATGTCGAGATGTTCCGCCTGAGCTGGAGTGGCGACTACAACGACGCCTATACGTTCCTGCAGTACCTCAAGAGCGACTTCGGCATCAATCTGCCGCGCTACTCGAACCCCGCGTATGACGCGCTGCTCGCCCGCGCCTCGTCGACCGCCGACACGGCCGCGCGCCGCGAACTGCTCGAGGAAGCAGAACGCACGATGCTCGCCGACACACCACTGGTGCCCCTCTACTTCTACGTCAACAAGCACCTGGTCAGTCCGCGCGTCACGGGCTGGTACGACAATGTGCTCAATGTCGTCTACAGCAAGGACCTCGCCTTGCGCCAATAGGCGGAATTCAATTCAGATTCTCGTCAGATTCAGCCCTGGCACTCCCACAACGGCATCGAAGACGATGGAGCGGTCGAACGTGACGAATCTTGCGTCATGCGCCACCGCGGTCCGGCCCGCCGCTCATTTCTGCGCGGCAATCCACCCCTCGACGCGGCTCGTCAATACATCCAGCGGCACGGGCCCGGTCGCGAGCACCGCGTCGTGGAACGCGCGGATGTCGAACTTCTCGCCGAGCACCTCCTG
>CAUJHX010000036.1 GCA_963204795.1 Pseudomonadota bacterium
CTCGCAAACCTCGAACACGTTGTCCTCGGCAATTCGCTGCGTGCATGGGGTCTCGCCGCGCTCGCCTTCGCCTTCACCTTCGTGGTGGTGCCGACCGTGCGGGGCCTCGCCGCGCGTCGTCAGCGTGCCCGCGCCGCGGAATACACGCGCCTCGGCAAGCCGCTGCCGGCGGGCATGGACTTCGTTGCCCGGCTGGTCGCAGGCACATCGCGCATCTTCCTGCTGACACTCGCGCTGTGGTTCGCGACTCGTATTCTGGTTCTGCCTCCGAGGCTCGATCACGCCTTCACATTCGTGATCGTCGTCACCTTCTGGTTGCAGATGGCGATGTGGGGCGTGCAGGCCGCGCGCTTCAGCCTCGACCGGCAGCTGCACAGGGGTGGGCCGGAGGACGCCGCCCGCGCGGGATCCTTCGAGGTGCTGCTGTTCGTCGCGCGCTTTGCGATCTATTCCTTTGCGCTGCTGCTCGCGCTCGACAACCTCGGCGTGCAGATCAAGCCGCTGCTCGCGGGCCTCGGCATCGGCGGCATCGCGATCGCGCTCGCGGTGCAGACTGTGCTCGGCGATCTCTTCGCATCGCTGTCGATCGCGCTCGACAAGCCGTTCGAGGTCGGTGATGCGCTCACGATCGACGACGCAACCGGCACCGTCGAGCGCATCGGCATCAAGAGCACGCGGCTGCGCAGCGTCAATGGCGAGGAGATCATCATCTCGAACGCCGACCTGCTGAAGGCGCGGGTGCGCAATTTCAAGCGCATGCGCGAGCGGCGTTACGTGTTCAGCGTCGGGGTTGCCTACGAGACCCCGCAGGAACGCCTCGCCGAGATACCCTCCATCATCGAGACGATCGTCCGCGCGCAGCCGAAGACCCGTTTCGATCGCTGTCACCTGCTGCGTCTCGGTGACTGGGCGCTGCAATTCGAGGCCGTGTACTTCGTGACCGAGTCCGACTACCTGCTGTTCGCGAATACCCAGCACGCGATCAATCTCGCGCTGCTCGCGGAATTTGCGCAGCGTGGCATCGGGCTCGCCTATCCGACCCAGCGACAGATCGTCGATGGACAGGGCGCCGTCAGTAGCCCGTCATGAAGCGTGTCCACATGCGCAAGCGCTCGCGCAGGTAGGCATCGTGCTTCATCGGATCGGGGAACAGGTGTGCCATGACGTCAGGGGGCGGGAAGACGTCCAGGTCGTCGCGCAAGGCCTGCGGTAGCAGAGCCCGGCCCGGTACGTTCGCGGTCGCAAAGCCGGTCGCCATCGTGATCGATGCTGCGACCTGCGGCTCGAGCATGTAGTTGATGAACCGCAGTGCGTTGCCCGGGTGCGGGGCATCGGCAGGCACCGCCATCATGTCGAACCAGAGTTGCGCGCCCTCGCGCGGCACTGAATAGACGATGGTGTACGGCGTCCCGGTCTGCCTCGCCCGCGCGCGGGCCTGGATCGCATTGCCGTTGTCGCTGAACGCGAGGCACACCCCACCGCTTGCAAGGTCGGCGAACTGTCGCACATTCGACAGATAGCGCAGGAACGGTCGCACCGCCCGCAGCGCCTGCTCGGCCAGCGCGAGATCGGCGAGGTCCTCGCTGTTCGGATCGCGGCCGAGCCATGCGAGCACGTGCGGCACGACCGCGATCGGCGTGTCGTAGAAGACGACGCCGCAATCCGCGAAGCGCGCCACGACATCGGGATCGAAGAGCATGGCCCAGCTGTCCACCGGCGCATCGGGCATGCGCGCGAGGATCATCTCCCGGTTCCAGGCGAAGCCGTTGGTGCCCCAGAGATAAGGGACGCCGTACGCATTGCCCGGATCCTCGCGCTGCACGGCAGCCATGACCGCCGGATCGAGATTGCGCAGGTTCGGCAGCTGTGACTTGTCGAGCCTGCGCAGCGCGCCAGCCTTCGCCAGGCGTTCGACGTAGGCGGCTCCCGGCACCACGACGTCGTAGTCCGAATGGCCTGCGAGCAATCTGGTCTCGAGGACCTGATTCGTGTCGAGCAGACTGTAGTTGACCTTGATGCCGTAGCGCGCTTCGAAGTTCGCGAGCGTGTCGGCTGCCACGTAGCCGGGCCAGCTGTAAACGTTGACGAGCGGCTGCGCGTCGTCACGCTGGCAGGCCGCAAGCAGCACGGGCAGCGCGGCGCAGAGCAGGGCTCGCGCGGTGCCGCGCACCGGGCTCACCCCGAAACCGGCGCGTCCAGCACCTCGCGGCCTGTGCGTAGCGAGCCGACGAGATCACGCACCGAAGCGAGACCGTGCGCGCGCAGGTAGTCCGTGATGCCGGCATTCACCTTCTTGCACACCATCGGGTCGTAGAAGAGCGCAGTGCCGATGCCGACCGCTGTGGCTCCGGCGATCAGGAACTCGATGGCGTCCTTCGCATTCACGATGCCACCCTGCCCGATGATCGGAATGCGGTGCGGGCCAGCGACTTCGTGGACCTGATGCACCTTGAGCAGCGCGATCGGTTTGATGGCGGGCCCCGACAGCCCCCCTTGCACGTTGCCCAGGATCGGGCGGCGGGTCGTCACGTCAATCGCCATGCCCATCACGGTGTTGATCACCGCCAACGCATCCGTCCCCGCCTCGATGCAGCGGCGCGCGTTCTCGCGGATGTCGGTCTGGTTCGGCGAGAGCTTCGTGATGAGCGGCTTTTTCGTCACCGCACGACAGGCGGCCACCACGCGCGCCGACATATCGGGCGAGTTGCCGAACACGACGCCACCCTCCTTGACGTTCGGGCAGGAGATGTTGATCTCGATGGCATCGATCGGGGAGTCATCGAAACGCCGCGTCACCTCCACGTACTCCTCGAGCGTCGAGCCCGAGACATTCGCGACAAAGCGGGTCTCCGCGAAATCGAGGTCCGGCAGGATCTTCGCGACGACGTGATCGACGCCCGGGTTCTGCAGCCCGATCGCGTTCAGCATGCCCATCGGCGTTTCGCAGACGCGGTGCGGCGGATTGCCGAGTCGCGCCTTGCCGGTGGTGCCCTTCAGCACGATCGCACCGGCGTCGCGGTTCGAGAAGCCCTCGACGCGCGTGTACTCCTCGCCGAAACCGACGCAGCCGGAGAGCAGGACGATGGGCGACGAAAATGGCAGGCCGCAGAAATCGACAGCGAGGGGGTTGGCGGGGGACATGTGGACATTATAGGGCGCCGGGTGGCGGGCTGCGGGCAACGGGCTGCGGGCAACGGGCAACGGGCCAAAGCGCGCCACTGCGCGGCGCGCACAGCCAGCGCTTCTTGCCCTAAGCTCGTAGCCCGTCGCCCATCGCCCGTCGCGCGCTGCCCGTCGCCCCGCATGTTCCACATCGTCCTGCATGAACCGGAGATTCCGCCCAACACGGGCAACATCATCCGTCTCTGTGCCAACACCGGCGCCGCGCTGCATCTCATCCGGCCGCTCGGTTTCACGCTCGACAAGCGATCGCTGCGTCGCGCGGGCCTCGATTACGGCGATCTCGCGACGGTGACCGTGCACGCGGATCTCGGCGCCTGCCGTGCTCAGATCGAGGCGGCGCGCTGGTTCGCGATCGAAACAGGCGGCGCGACGGCGCACAGCGACGCCGCGTTCGAACCAGGCGATGCGTTCCTCTTCGGTTCAGAGCGCGCCGGTCTGCCGGCTGCCGCGCTTGCCGCGATCCCGTCCACGCGGCATCTTTCGCTGCCGATGCGTGCCGGCAATCGCAGCCTCAATCTGTCGAATGCAGTTGCGGTGGTCGTGTACGAAGCGTGGAGGCAGTGTGGCTACCGGTAACGTGAAACCGAATGGCGCATGGATCGTGCTTGCGCTCGTGATCGGCATGGCGCTCGGCGTTGCCATCGCGGCGAGTGGTGCGGCGCGGCTCGTGGCCCTCGTCAGCGCGATCGAGCCCGTCGGCACGCTGTGGCTCAACGCGCTGCGCATGACGGTGATCCCGCTGGTCGTCGCGCTCCTCATCACCGGCATCGCGTCGGCGGCCGAAACGGCAGCGACGGGTCGCCTCGCCGGTCGTGCCATCCTGCTGTTTCTCGTCGGCTACGTGGTATCCGTGGCAATCGGCGCCCTCTTCGTGCAGGGGACGCTCGCGCTCTGGCCCCTGGGCGACCCGGCTCGCATCGCGCTGCGTGCGGGTGCCAGTGCAGATGCGTCGGTGGTGCCTGCCATGCCGCCGCCGGGCGAATGGGTCACGACCCTCATTCCCGTCAACCCGTTTGCAAGTGCTGCGGCGGGCGTGATCCTTCCGCTCGTCGTCTTTGCGGTGTTCTTCGGATTTGCCGTCACGCGCCTGCCAGCGACGGGGCGTCTGCCACTCATCGCGTTCTTTCAGGGTATTGGCGAGGCGATGCTCGTGATCGTGCACTGGGTGCTGTGGGCGGCGCCGGTCGGCGTGTTCGTGCTGGCTCTCGGCGTCGGCATGCGGGGCGGGCTGAGCGCGGCCGGCGGGATTGCCTACTACCTTGCCCTGCTGTGTTCGGTGGGTCTGTTGCTGGCACTTGCCACGTATCCGTGCGCCGTGTGGCTCGGGCGCGTGCCTCTCGCGCGTTTCGCCCGTGCCGCGGCGCCCGCCCAGGTGGTTGCATTCAGCACGCAGTCGTCACTCGCGTCGCTGCCCGCCATGCTCACGGGTGCGCGCGAATCACTGGGTCTTTCGGAGCGCGTCACCTCGATCGTGCTGCCACTCGCCGTCACGCTCTTTCGGGTGAGCAGTCCCGCGATGAATCTCGCGGTCGTGCTGTTCGTCGCGCACGTGTACGGAATTGCCGTGGGACTGGCGGTGCTCGCCGCCGGCGTACTGGTCGCCGTCGCGAACAGTCTGAGTTCGGTGGGCTTGCCAGGCCAGACCTCCTTCTTCACGGGTACCGTGCCCATCGCGCTCGCGATGGGCATGCCACTCGAACTGCTTCCACTGCTGCTTGCCGTGGAAGTCGTGCCGGATCTGTTCCGCACCGTGTCCAACGTCACCGCCGACATCGCCGTCGCGGCGATCGTCGAGAGACGCGGATAGGCTACGGGCGATGGGCTACGGGCGGCGGGCCAGATGCGCCGGCGTCACGGTGCGCCCGATCGATCCACCTCGGCTCTGACGGGGCGGGTCATGAGGTCTCGCACGACTTCCGCAGCCGGCACTCCCTCGTACAGCGTCTTGTGGATTCCCTCGACGATCGGCATCGAGACGCCTTCGCGCTGCGCCACTGCGAGCACGGCGCGGGCCGCGGGGTAGCCTTCGACGACCTGGCCGATCTGGCGCAATGCCGCGTCCGGCGTCGCTCCACCCGCGAGCAGCAGGCCGAAGCGGCGGTTGCGCGACTGGTCGTCGGTGCAGGTCAGTACCAGGTCACCGAGCCCGGCGAGCCCCATGAAGGTTTCGCTGCGCGCACCGAGCGCGACGCCGAGGCGCATCATCTCCGCGAGCCCGCGCGTGATCAGCGCGATGCGCGTATTGGCGCCGAAGCCGAGACCGTCCGCGAGGCCCGCACCGACCGCGAGCACGTTCTTGACGGCGCCACCCGTCTCGACACCCACGATGTCGGTGGAGGTATAGGCGCGGAACTTCTCGGACGAGAGATCCTCGGCCAGCCGGTGCGCGAATGCCTCGTCAGGGGAGGCGATCGTCATGGCCGTGGGCAGGCCCGCCCCGACCTCCTTCGCAAACGTGGGACCCGACAGGACCGCGATATCCGGGTGGGCGCCCAGCAATTCTCGCGCGACCTGGTGCGGCAGGAGCCCGGTCGCCAGCTCGAAGCCCTTGGTGGCCCAGGCGATCCCCGTGCCCGATCCGGCGAGGCGCGCGACATCGCGGAGCACTTCGCGAAACGCATGACTCGGCACGACGATGACGGCATCGCGTGCTCCTTGCAGACAACGCGCAAGATCAGGCTCGACCGCAAGCAATCCGGGAAACGCGGCCTGCGGCAGGTAGCGCTCATTGCGGCGCTCACGGCCCATGCGCAGGAGCGAGGCCGCATCCCGGCTCCACAACCGCACACCGTGTCCGGTGCGCGCGAACTGGATCGCGAGCGCGGTCCCCCAGGATCCGGCGCCGAGGACAGCGATCGGCGCGCGCGGCGTGGCGGCCGCCGTCATGTCAGTTCTTCGTCGCGTGTTGCCCGTCAGCCATCGAACGGGCGTACAGCGCCTCGAAATTCACCGGCGGCAGCAGGAATTGCGGAAAGCCACCCTGCATCACGAGATTCGACACCGCGGCGCGCGCGTACGGAAACAGCACGCCCGGACACACGCTCGAGATTGCCCGTTTCACGTCGTCGTCAGACAGGTTGCGCATCAGGAATGCGCCCGCCTGCTTCACTTCGACGAGGAATGCGGTCTTCTCGCCCTGCTTTGCCGACACCGTGACGGTGAGCAGCACTTCGCGCACCTCGTCACTGATGACGCTCACGGTGGTGTTGAGGTCGAGGTTGATCTGCGGATTCCAGTTGTCCTCGATCCGCGGGCCCTGCGGAGACTCGAAGGAGCAGTCCTTCAGGTAGACGAACTGCAGGGCGAGTTGCGGCCCGGCTTCGTCGGGTTTTGCAACGGGTGACTCTATGCTCACGATGGGGATCTCCCGAGTAGCTGGTCCAGTTTGCCGGCGGCTTCGAGGGCCGCGAGGTCATCCGATCCACCGACGTGCATGTCGCCGATGAAAATCTGCGGCACCGTGCGCCGGCCGCTGCGCCGGATCATCTCCTCGCGCCCGGTGGCATCGACGTCGATCTCCTCGAACTCGACGCCTTTGCCAGCGAGGAGATTGCGCGCGCGTGCGCAGTAAGGGCACCAACCCGCAGCGTACATGACGACCTTGGGTGCGCTCACTTCGTGTCTTTCGTCACCGGCAGGTTCTCGGCGCGCCATGCCGCAAGCCCGCCGCGCAGGTTGACGGCCTTTTTGAAACCTTGCGCGGCGAGCTGCCGCGCCGCCGAGGCGCCGAGCGAACCGCTTTCGTCGTACACGACGATCGGCTTCTCCAGATATTTCTTCAGGGTTTCGCCGGCGTTCAGGATTTCCGCCGACGCGAGGTGCCTCGCGCCGCCGACGTGGCCCGCCCCGAATTGTTCGGCCGTGCGGATATCGAGCACCAGCGCGTGCTGATTCATCAGCCGGATGGCTTCCTGCGGCGACACCGCGGCGAAGGCATGCGCGCGGGCGCGCAGTTCGTAGGCGATCACCATCACGAGTGCGAGAGCGGTCGCAGCCACGAGCCACGGGTGCCGGACGGTGTATTCGAGCAACTGCTCCATGGGGCTGCGAACCTCTGCAAAGGGCCGCGAATTATAGCGGGGACGCTGCGTTAGACTAGCCATAATGGTGCCAGTATCCCGGGCTTTCCTGACATTCTGCATTGCGTTCGCCATGGCCCTCCCGGTCGGGATCAGCGCAGCCCAGTCGGCCGGCGAGGCTGCGCGGGCCGCAGCGGACCTGAAGGCCGTCAAGGCCGAGATCGCGAAAATCGCGGCCCAGGTCCGGCGCGATTCGGTCGACCGCAGCAAGCTCACCCGCAAGCTGCGTGCGGCGGAGGTCTCGGTGGCTGATGCACGCACCGAACTCGCTCGCCTGCGGGGCGAGCGCAGTGAACGGGCCGAAAAGCGCGCGGAGCTCGCCCGCGAGAAGGCGGGACGCGAAGCGGCTCTGGCCGTCGAGCAGCGTGAACTCTCGAGCGAATTGCGCAGCGCCTATCTGATCGGACGGGAGGAGCCGCTGAAACTGCTCCTCAATCAGGAGGACCCCGCGCGGGCGGGCCGCATGTTTGCCTACTACAGCTACTTCGGCCGCGCGCGCGCCGACCGGATCGCGCGCATCGGGGCGTATGTGGCGGGCATTGCTGCGCTCGATGCGCAGCTGCGGGAGGAAGAAGAGCGGCTGGCCGATCTCGAGGGGCAACAGAAGGCACAGGTCGCGCAGCTCGAAGCGGCTCGTGCCGAGCGCGGCAAGGCGCTGGCGGAACTCGAGGCCGAATCCCGCACGCGCGCCCAGACACTCGAGCAGCTGCGCCGGGAGCAGGCGGGTCTCGAGAAGCTGGTGCGCGACCTGCGGCGCGCCCTCGAGCAGTACCCCGTCGACAGCAAGGCCGCGTTCGGGAAGCTGCGCGGCAAGCTCGCCTGGCCCGTCGCCGGCAAGCTTGTCGCGACCTTCGGTTCGGCGCGTGCCGGCGCGATCAAGTGGGACGGCGTGATGATCGCAGCCGGCCGTGGTGCGCCCGTACACAGCGTCGCGAGTGGTCGTGTCGCCTACGCCGATTGGCTGCCCGGTCTCGGTCTGCTCGTGATCGTCGACCACGGCGATCACTATCTGAGTCTCTACGGCCACAACGATCAGCTCTACAAGGCGGTCGGTGAGCGCGTCGCGCCGGGGGACACGATTGCCGCTGCCGGTGATAGTGGCGGGCGCAGTCGCACGGAGCTCTACTTCGAAATCCGTCGCAACGGCAAGCCGATCGATCCCGGGCCCTGGTTCCGGGCGCGGGAGCCCTGACGCACGTCTGTTCATTGTGATCCCGATCACACATTTCGGGCGGTTTGCACCCGATTCCCGGCTGCACCGGGATCGCGCGCCGCTGACAGAATGCCCGCCTCGTCCGCGCCGGGCCGAAACGCCAACTCGATCAATTCACCGTGAACCGCAATGTGACATGGTGCAGGCCACACTCAGGGGAAAGCTGGATGGCCACACCCGCCGAACACCTGCGCCCGGGCGAATGGACCTCGCTCGAGCCCTATGCACAGCTCGTGCGCTCGCTGCTGCCGCGCGCGTCGAGCATCGCGGTGTTCGATTCGAACGCGAATCCGCGCTGGTCGAACGATTCCGCAACCTGGCCCGAGCTCGTGCAGGCCGTCGAGCAATCGGCGCGGGACGCCGCGGGCGACGGCGCCAGTGCTGGTCAGCTGCGCGTTCTCGAAGGCGACATGCCGCTCTACCTTTGCTGGTTGCGTGACGATGACTCGCGCGAACTGCTGGCCATTGTCGCAATCCAGTGTCGCGCGAGTGGCGACGGCGAACACCGATCATTCTCCTTCGTCCACGCGCTCATCCGCCCGGCTCTCGAATGCCTGCGCCGCGAGCTCGTGGCGCGTCACAGCATCGATCTCCTCGCGGAGAATCTGAGCGCCCGGGATCGCGACCTCGAACTCGTCCTTGCCGTGTCGAGCCGGGACGGCATTCGGCCCGGTGACGATGCGTCCGCGTTGCGCGTGATCCTCGAGAACTCCGTGGCACACCTCGGCTGCGCACTCGCGGCAGTGCTCGTTCCGGAAAAGAGTCTCGTTCTCTTCCGGATGGCACAGGAGAATCCGGCCGACGGCCGGCTGCTCGCGCAGACGCACCGGCACCTCCTGTCGCTCGCGCAGGTGCGCCGCGATCCGCTCATCATGAACCGGCTCGCACAGAATTCCGCACTCGGGGCGCTGCCGTACAAGATCCTGTCGTGCTCGCTGCGCAGCACCGCGGGCCGCCCCATCGGCATATTCGCGCTCTTCCGGCATGCCAGCGCCGCCGATTTCACGGATCGCGACGCGCGCCTGGTCGACGTGCTGACGCGCAAGGCTTCGATGATCATCGAAGCGAGCTATGACGCGATGACCGGGCTTCTGACCCGCCAGGCGTTCGAGCAGCGCGTCGGCGACCTGCTGGCAAGGAAGGAGGGCGCGAGGCGCTTTGCGGTGCTCTATGTCGACGTCGACCAGCTGCACCTCGTCAATGAGAACTTCGGCATGCACGTGGGCGACCTGATGCTCGCGATGCTCGCCGACATGATGCGCCGGCGCCTGCCGCCCGGCGCCGTGGTGTCGAGAATCTCCGGGGACCGTTTCGCGATGGTGATGCCCGGCAGTCTCGAGGAGGCGCTCGAGCTGGCCACCTCCTGGTGCGAAACTGCGGTGCAGCTCGCGGCCGTGCAGGGCGACGAGCGCTCGCGCGCCTCACTCAGCATCGGGGTCGCGGAGCTCACGGGCGATTCCGGCGAGCTGACGCACGCGCTCGCCGCGGCGGAATCGGCGTGCAAGGCAGCGAAGGATCGCGGTCGCAATCGCGCCGAGGCCTACCTCGCCGCTGACGAAAGTGTCGTGCGGCGCTTCACCGACATCACGATCGCCGCCGCGCTGCGTGGCGCGATCGCGGAGGACCGGTTGCGTCTCGACGCACAGTTCATCCTGCCGCTCGACGTCCTGCACGGCAATCCGCCGCACTTCGAGTTGCTGCTCCGCATGATCGATGACGACGGCGAAACCGTGGGACCCGATCGCTTCCTGTCCGCGGCCAATCGCTATCAGCTGATGCCGGGCATCGATCGCTGGGTGATCCATCACGCGCTCGCCCAGCTGCGACCCCACGCGGCGACGATCGCGGCGACGCGCGCGGTCTTCGCAATCAACTTCTCGGGTCAGTCGCTGAATGATGCCGAGTTCGCGGACGAGCTCATCACCTGCATCGAAGCGAGCGGATTGCCGCCGCAGGCGTTGTGCTTCGAGCTCACCGAAAGCGCGACCATCGCGAACCTCGCGCGCGCCGAAGTGCTGATGCGCCGCCTGCGCAAGCTCGGCTGCGGCGTCGCGCTCGATGACTTCGGCACCGGCCTTTCCTCGCTCGCCTATCTGCGGCAACTGCCGGTGTCGATGCTCAAGATCGACGGCAGCTTCGTACGCGACATCCAGAACGATCCCCGCTCCGAGTCGCTGGTGCAGGCAGTTGCGCAACTGGCGCGCACGATGCAGATGGTCACGGTGGCGGAATACGTCGAGACCGACGCGATCCGCGAGCGCATCGCGGCTCTCGGCGTCGACTACGGTCAGGGTTTCTCGATCGGCCGGCCGGTACCGCTGACTGAGGTGCTCGCGGACCTGCCCGCGGCGCTCGATCGCGTGCCGCGGCTCACCCATCAGCCGGCGGGTGATCCGGCCATGAGCCTGCATTAGGGGTTCAGGGGTGGAAACTTGCCGCCAGCCGCAGGCTGTGTAGTAATCGGCCCATGCAGGTCCGCTCCCGCACCATGCTGGCCCTCGCCACGGGCGCCGTGCTCGGTTTTTCCGCGTCGTTGACCGGCAATGTGTTCGCTGACCTGCGGGGTGGTGACGGGCGAGCCGACACGGTGCTGCCCTGGGAAGATGCCCGGTTGCTTGCCGAGGTGCTCGAGCGCGTGAAGCGCGACTATGTCGATGGAGTCGATGATCACGCGCTGATGGACAACGCGATCCGCGGCATGGTGGGCGCGCTCGATCCGCATTCAGCCTTTCTCGACGCCAACGAATATGAGGAGATCCGCGCGAGCACCACCGGGTCCTACCCCGGCGTCGGCATCGAGATTGCGGCCGAGGCCGATGGAATCAAGGTGCTGCGCCCCATCGAAGGGTCACCCGCGTTCAGGGCAGGAGTCCGTTCCGGCGACCTGATCGTGGCGATCGACGGCGAGAAGATCGGTCCCGACGTCGACCACGCGATCGAGCGCATGCGCGGACCGGCGGGCAGTCACGTCACGCTCACCCTCGCGCGCGCAGGGTCGCCC
>CAUJHX010000037.1 GCA_963204795.1 Pseudomonadota bacterium
CTCGCGGCCGCGGCAGCGATCAGCATCTCGCGCGCCTGCGCGGCACCTTTGCGCAGTGGCCCATGCCAGCGCCGTACACCCCAGCTGCCACCGGTACTCTGGCTGGCAGGCGCTCCGCCCGGGCCAGGATGCCGGTACGGATCGGCGGGCATCGCGGTCTCGACGCGTACCATCGAATAGTCGACGCCCAGCTCGTCCGCGACGATCGCAGCATGCGCAGCGAACGTGCCCTGCCCCATCTCCGACGCGGGCGAGAGGACGCGCACGAAACCACCCGGCTCGATGGCGACGTAAGCGGTGAGCGCTGTCGACCTCCCCGCAGCGACAGACTTCGCCGCGCCCGCGGCGCGCGGCAGCGTAACGCCGACACACAAGGCACCCGAAAGAGCGAGGAATTCACGCCGGGCGAAACTCACGACGCCGCTCCCTTCACAGCCCGCCGTTTGGACGAGCCACCCTGACCGGCTGCGCGCTTGATTGCCGCCCGAATGCGCGGATACGTGCCACAGCGGCACAGGTTCCCCGCCATGGCGGCGTCTATGTCGGAATCGGTTGGCTGAGGCGTGGCAGCCAGCAGCGCCGCCGCGCTCATGATCTGGCCCGACTGGCAGTAACCGCACTGCGGTACCTGCTCGGCGATCCACGCCAGCTGCAACGCATGCCGGCCCTCGGGATGCAGCCCTTCGATCGTGGTGATCCGCATGTCGCCGACGCTTCCTACCGGCAGCACACAGGCTCGCGCGGGCTGCCCATCGACGTGCACGGTGCAGGTACCGCACTGGGCGATACCGCAGCCGTACTTGGTGCCGGTGAGACCGAGCGCGTCGCGCAATACCCAGAGGAGCGGAGTATCCGGCTCCACGTCGACCGTGTGGTGCACTCCGTTGACCTGGATGCGGATCATGGCGCGAAAACTAGCCAATTCCCGCCCGGGTGCCAAGCCTCGCAGCACATAATGGCGGTCGCAATGGGGAGATGGCGATGAGTTTCTGGTCCGCGCTCTGGATCGTGTTCGTGAGTGGTACGGTGGCGACGGCGCTCGGCGCCGCGCCCGTCCTTGCGCTCCGGGAGCTGTCACCGCGCCTGGCGAACCACTTCATATCCCTTGCTGCCGGCGTGATGCTCGCAGCGAGTGTCTACGCGCTGCTGCCCGCGGCGCTGCACGAAGCCGCGCACCGGGTTCCCGGCCACTGGGCGACGCCGCTGACGCTCGCTGCGCTCGGTGTCGGCGCCTGGTGCGTCTCGTGGGCCAACCGGCATTTTCCCCACGAGCACCAGTTCAAGGGCCACGATGGAGCGGACCGCCCTCATTCGATGTCCTTTCTCCTCGTTACGGCGATCGCCCTGCACAACTTTCCGGAGGGACTCAGCGTCGGGGTGACGATCGGGGCGCAAGACCCCACCCTGACGCCGCGCATCGCCACCGCGATTGCGATCCAGAACATCCCGGAGGGCCTCGTCGTCGCAATGGCGATGTTGTCGGGCGGATTCGGCCGCGCCCGCAGTTTCGGGCTCGGCGTGCTCACCGGACTCATCGAGACGGGCGGCGGTATCGTCGGCGCCTCGGCCGTCGGGCTTGCCGGCGGCCTCCTGCCGTGGGCGCTCGCATTTGCAGCCGGTGCGATGCTCTATGTCATCAGCGCGGAGGTGATTCCGGAGACGCATCGTCGCGGGATGTCAGGTGGTGCCACCGCGAGCCTCCTCGCCGGTTTTGCCGCCATGGTCTGGTTCAATGAAATCATCACGATCTAGGCCAGTGCGTGTTCACGCCTTTGCACCCATCCTCGGCGCGCGGCCAAGGCTCCTGATTCTCGGCAGCCTGCCCGGCATTGCATCGCTGCGTGCAGGCGAGTACTACGCACACCCGCGCAACCAGTTCTAGCCGATCATGGACGCGCTGTTCAGCGCGCGAGTGGACGCACCCTATGCGCGACGCGTCGCGGCACTGCGGGCTGCCGGCGTATGCGTCTGGGATGTACTCGCTGAAGCGACGCGTCCGGGAAGCGCCGACGCCGCCATAGAACCCGCGACTGCGCGAGCCAACGACATCCGTGGACTGCTGCTGCGCCACCGCTCGATTGCACTTGTCGCCTTCAATGGCGGAGGCGCGCACCGTCTCTTCACGCGCCTCGTGCTGCCCGGGATTGCGCCCCGGCGCATCGCGTCGCTCTGGTTCGTGACTCTCCCTTCGACGAGCCCCGCGAACGCCCGACTCACTCCCGCCGCCAAGCGGCGTCGCTGGCAGATTCTCCTTGCGAGGGCGCTCGACCCCGGCCCACAGTACAAGCGACATGAACCGGTCACTTGCTGAGTTCCGGCGCGGCTGGGCCGTGCTGGTGGCCTCCTCGCTCGGTGTCGCCTTCGGCGCCTCGCCCATCCCCTACAATTCGCTCGGCCCTTTCACCCGACCCATCACCGAAGAATTCGGCTGGGGCCGCGGTGAGTTCCAGCTTGCGATCCTCTGGTTCACCATTGCCGTCGTGCTGGTTGTGCCGATTGTGGGCGCGCTCGCGGATCGCTTCGGCGTGCGGCGCATGGCGATCCTCACCCTGACCCTTTTCGGGCTGAGCTTCGCCGCACTCGCGTTGACGCCGGCGTCGATCGCCGTCTTCTATGCCATGTGGTTCATCACAGGCTTCGCAGGCGGCGGATCGACCCCCGTCACATGGACACGCGCGATCAACGGCTGGTTCGTCGACAACCGGGGTCTCGCACTTGCCATCACGCTGCTCGGCACAGGCATCACCGCCGCATTCCTTCCTGCCCTGACGATCTGGCTGATCGGGCATTTCGGCTGGCGAATGGCTTTCGTGGGTATCTCGCTGCTGCCGCTCGCGATCGCACTGCCGATCGCAATCGCCTGGTTTCGCGACCCGCCAGCGCACACCGCCGTGACAGATGGCGGGGTCGTGGCACACCGCGCGGAAAGCGGCGTCACGCTGGGCGCAGCTGTTCGCAACTACCGGTTCTGGGTACTGATCGCATCCATTCTGCTCGTCGCCACCGGCATCGGCGGCACGATCACGAACCTCGTTCCGTTGCTCGAGGACCGCGGCTTTCAGGCGCTCGACGCCGGCAAGATCGCCGGCGCAGTCGGCGTCAGCATCATGTTCGGCCGTGTGTTCGCCGGCTTCATGATGGATCGCTTCTGGGCGCCCGGCGTCGTCTTCCCCATGCTGGTCCTGCCGGCGATCGCGTGTCTCCTGCTGATGAACCATGGCATCGGCGCGGGCGCGGCAGTCCTTGCGGCCGTGCTCGTCGGCTTCGCGTCGGGCGCTGAAACCGACCTCGTTGCCTACCTGAGCGCGCGCTACTTCGGCCTCAGGCACTACGGTCGCATCTACGGCGCGCAATACGCGGTATTCGG
>CAUJHX010000038.1 GCA_963204795.1 Pseudomonadota bacterium
CGGCTCGCGGCGCTGCGCAGCCAGCTCGATCCGCACTTTCTCTTCAACACGCTGCATGCGGTGTCGGCGCTCGTCGAGCGCGATCCGCGCGGTGTGCGGCGCATGATCGCCCGGCTCTCGGAGCTGCTGCGCACCACACTCGAAGGTTCGCGGGAGCAGGAAGTGCCGTTGCGCGAGGAATTGCGCTTCCTCGACGGCTATCTCGACATCATGCGCGTGCGCTTTCAGGGACAGCTCGCCGTTGATCTGCAGATCGACCCCGGGCTCGGTGAAGCGCTCGTGCCAAACCTCGTGCTCCAGCCGCTCGTCGAGAACGCGATCCGTCACGGGACCTCGAAGAACGAGCACGGCGGGGCGATCACCATCGCCGCACGCCGCGATGGCGCGAGGGTCGTGCTGTCAGTCGAGGACAACGGCCCGCCTGCGGCAGCGCCGCTGCCGCAGGTGGAGGGGATCGGTCTGCGCAATACGCGTGAGCGTCTCGCGCAGCTTTACGGTGGTGCGCAGTACCTCACGCTTGCACCGCGCGCGGACGGCGG
The DNA here is from genome assembly GCA_963204795.1 of Pseudomonadota bacterium. GTDB lineage: Bacteria > Pseudomonadota > Gammaproteobacteria > Steroidobacterales > Steroidobacteraceae > CADEFQ01. The sequence goes on from CAUJHX010000038.1 coordinate 540, forward strand.
CATGCGCGCCGAGGTCTCCCTGCCGTTTCATACCAGTGCGGATCTGCGCGCGGTGGCGGTATGAGCCCGAAGGTGCTGCGCGTGCTGATCGTCGACGACGAGACGCTTGCCCGGCAACGGCTGCTCGATCTGCTCGGTCGCGAGTCCAGCGTGGAGATCGCCGGCGTTGCCGATGATGGCAATGCAGCGGTCGATGCGATCCGCGAACTTGCGCCCGATCTCGTGTTTCTCGATATCCAGATGCCGGGTCGAACCGGCCTCGAGGTCGTGCGCGAGATTGGTGCCGCGAACATGCCCGCCACCATCTTCTGCACCGCCTACGATCAGTATGCGCTCAAGGCGTTCGACGTCGCGGCGGTCGATTACCTCGTGAAACCCTTCGATGACGAGCGCTTCGAGCTTGCCTTCCAGCGTGCGCGCCGTGCCATCGAGCTCGAGGAGATCGGTGCATTGTCGACGCGCCTGAAGGCGCTGCTCGACGGCGCCGCCACAGGCGCGAATGTGCCCCCGACCGGCCATCTCGAGCGCATCGCGGTCGAGTCGCGTGGCCAGGTGCGGGTGGTGAGCGTGGAGGACATCGAGGCCATCACGGCGAGCGGGCCCTATGTCGAGCTGCACGTCGGCGACAAGGCCTGGCTCGTACGCGAGCGCATGCAGACTCTGGAAGAGAGGCTCGACCCGGCCCATTTTGCGCGCGTGCACCGCTCGGCGATCGTGCGGCTCGACCGGATCGACGCGCTGCTGCGCGAAGCAGGTGGCGACTACACGCTGCGCCTGAAGAGCGGCCGCCAGTTCCCCGTGAGCCGCTCGCGTATCGAAGCCCTGGAGCGCTGGATAGGCCTCTCCGGCGCGTCGCCCGCCGCCCGCAGCCCGTAGCGTGCTATCCCTTCGCCTTCGCTCCCGAATACATGATCCGGTCCATCAGTGCGAGCAGCACCGCCGATACGACGAAGGTGAGGTGCAGGACCACGTACCAGAGGATCTTTTCGTTCGGCGTCTGCATTGTGTTCATGAAGACGCGCAGCAGATGGATCGAGGAGATCGCGACGATCGACGCGGCGACTTTCAGTTTGAGCCCGCCGGCGTCGAGCTTGCCGAGCCAGCCGAGCGCCGCTTCGCGGGATTCTCCATGGTTCGCGTCGATGCGCGAGACGAAGTTCTCGTAGCCGGAGAGCATCACCATGACGATCAGGCCGCCGACGAGCACGATGTCGATCAACGCGAGCAGCGTCAGTACGAGGTCTGCCTCCGACACGGTGAGGACCTGCGCCAGCACATGGCCGGCCTCCTGGAAGAACTTGATGCTGAGCGCGATGAGCGCGAGTGACAGCCCGAGATAGACGGGCGCCAGCAGCCAGCGCGATGCGAACAGCAGTCGCTCGATGAACCGTTCAATCATGCGCGTATTCTATCCGAGTGCCTGCGCGAGGTCGGCGATCAGATCGTCGGGATGCTCGATGCCGACCGAAATGCGCACCATCGCGTCGGTGATTCCGTAGCGATCGCGTGTCGCCTTCGGCACGCCCGAATGGGTGGTCGATGCGGGGTGCGATATCAGCGTTTCAGTGCCGCCGAGGCTCACGGCGAGCTTCATCACCTGCAGGCGATTGAGCATCCGGAAGGCGTCCGCCTCGCCACTGCCAACCTTGAACGCGAAGGTGGAGCCCGCGCTCGCGCACTGCCGCCGGTACACCGGGGCCCGCGGGTCGTTGTCTGGCAGCAGCCCGAGAAAGTTCACGTCCGATACGCGCGGATGCCGCGCGAGATAGCCGGCCACGCGCGCCGCGTTGTCGCCCGCGGCGCGCATGCGCAGCGCCATCGTTTCCATCGATCGCATGATCATCCACGCAGAGTTCGCATCGAGCTGCGTGCCGAGCGCGCTGCGCAGCAATCGGGTCGTCCTGATGCGCGCCTTCGAGCCGACGACGCCTCCCGCGATGAGATCGGAATGGCCCCCGACATACTTCGTGAGTGAATAGAGCACGAGGTCGGCACCGTGCTTCAGGGGTTGCTGATAGACCGGTCCGAGGAAGGTGTTGTCGACCGCGACCGGTGGTGCTTCACCGCCCTGCCGGCGCGCGATCTCGTCGGCCACGCGCCGCATCAGGGCGAGATCGACGAGACTGTTGGTCGGATTCGCGGGCGTCTCGGTCATGATGAATGCCACGCGGCCGCCCGTGTCCTTCGCGACGCGCAAGGCCTGGTCCATCGCTTCCGTCACGGTGCGCTCGCTGCAGCCATCGGCAAACCCGACGGAGCGGATGCCGAGGTTGGGCAGCGTCTTCTCGATCAGTGTCTCGGTGCCGCCGTAGAGCGGCTGGCTCATCAGGATCACGTCCCCGGGGCGCACGTGCGCGAGGATCGTCGTCGAAATGGCCGCCATGCCGCTGGCAAAAACCGCAGCCGCCTCGCCGCCTTCCCACAGCGCGAGGCGGTCCTCGAGCACTTCGAGATTCGGATTGTTGAATCGTGAGTAGACGAGCCCCGTGCCCTGTCCGGGAGGCGCTTCGCGGCGGCCGGCCGAGTAGTCGAAAAAGGCCTTCCCATCCTCGGCTGTCCTGAAGACAAAGGTCGAAGTGAGGAAAACCGGAGGCTTGAGCGCGCCCTCGGAGAGCTGCGGGTCATACCCGTAGCCCATCATCTGGGTTTCCGGGTGCAACTCGTGATCGCCGATGCGTCGCTTGTGGTATTGATCGTAACTCATGCGGCAATGCTAGCACTTGCCGTTAAGATGATCGGCAGGAAGGAGGCCGGATGACGACACGCGAGGAGGCCGAGGAGGCCGTACGAACCCTGCTGCGGTGGGCGGGCGATGACCCGGGACGTGAAGGGCTGCTCGATACGCCGCGGCGCGTCGTCGAGGCCTATGGTGAATGGTTCTCGGGCTATTCCATCGATCCCGGCGAGTATCTGCGCCGCACGTTCGAGGAAGTGGCCGGTTACGACCAGATGATCGTGCTGCGCAATATCGAGTTCGAGTCGCACTGCGAGCACCACATGGCGCCGATCATCGGTCGCGCGCATGTCGGTTATTTGCCGACGGACAAAGTCGTCGGCATCAGCAAGCTCGCACGCGTCGTCGAGGGTTTTGCGCGGCGCTTCCAGGTGCAGGAGAAATTGACCGCCGAGATCGCGAGCTGCATCGAGGAGGTGCTGAAGCCGCGGGGGGTGGGCGTCGTCGTCGATGCGGCGCACGAATGCATGACGACCCGGGGGGTCCACAAGCGGGCAGTGTCCATGGTCACGAGCTACATGACGGGCACTTTCCGCGATGACCCCCGGACCCGCGCGGAATTCCTGCAGTTCATCGACATGGCCTCCTCATCCTGACCCCCCCTACCCCCTCCCCCGGGAGGGGTAACCCCCGGGAATTTGGGGTTTTTCCGGCCTATGGTATGCTGCGCGCCGATCGTTGCCTGTTCGACCTGCATTTACGGCGCCAGAGAGCGTCCCGTCTGCAAGCCCGTTTCGACTGCGATCAGGGGTCAGGGATCGCAAGTTCCTGCCGTGTTTGAGTTACAAACCTTTTGAGAGAGTTGTTTCGATGGCCAAGATCTATGTAGGAAACCTGCCGTTTACGGCGGGCGAGGACGAAGTGCGCGAGCTGTTTTCCAAGCACGGCACAGTGGAGTCCGTCTCCCTGCCGACCGATCGCGAGACCGGCCGCCCGCGCGGCTTCGGTTTCGTGGAAATGTCGCAGGCGGACGCACAGCGCGCCATCGGTGCGCTGAACGGGTACTCGATGAACGGTCGTCCGCTGCGCGTCAATGAAGCGCAGGACAAGCCGCGCACGGGTGGTCCGGGCGGTGGTGGCGGTCGCGGCCCGCGTCCGGGCGGCGGTGGTGGCGGTTTCCGCTCCGGCGGGGGCGGTGGCGGCGGCGGTCGCTGGTAAGCAGCTACCCGTCCGAACGTCTTTTTGAGACGCTACAGGGCCCGCGCAAGCGGGCCTTGTTTTTTGCATTCCCCCGGAGGTGCGATGGACGTGAAGGCGGCAGTGGCGTGGGAGGCGGGCAAGCCGCTCACCATCGAGACCGTGCAGCTCGAGGGCCCGCGGGCCGGCGAGGTGCTGGTCGAGATCAAGGCGAGCGGCGTGTGCCACACCGATGAATTCACGCGTTCGGGTGCAGATCCGGAGGGCCTCTTTCCGGTGATCTTCGGCCACGAAGGCGCGGGCGTCGTCGTCGATGTCGGCTCGGGTGTCACGTCCCTGCGCAAGGGTGACCACGTCATTCCCCTCTACACGCCCGAATGCAGGCAGTGCAAATCCTGTCTCTCGCGCAAGACCAACCTCTGCACCGCGATCCGCGCGACCCAGGGCAAGGGCGTGATGCCGGATGGCACAAGTCGCTTCTCGATCGGCGGACAGAAGATTCACCACTATATGGGCTGCTCCACCTTCGCGAACTACACGGTGCTGCCGGAGATCGCGCTGGCGAAGATTCGGGAGGACGCCCCGTTCGAGAAAGCCTGCTACATCGGTTGTGGCGTGACGACGGGCATCGGCGCAGTGATCAACACCGCGAAAGTCGAACCGGGCGCGAACGTGGTGGTGTTCGGTCTCGGTGGCATCGGCCTCAACGTGATCCAGGGCGCGCGTCTCGCGGGCGCGAACATGATCATCGGCGTCGACCGCAATCCGCAGCGCAAGGCACTCGCAGAGCAGTTTGGCATGACGCATTTCGTGAATGCGAAGGAGGCCGGTGCAGACCTCGTCGCACACCTCGTCGCACTGACCGACGGCGGGGCCGACTACAGCTTCGAATGTGTCGGCAATGTGGACCTGATGCGTCAGGCGCTCGAATGCTGCCATCGTGGCTGGGGCGTTTCGGTGATCATCGGCGTCGCCGGGGCCGGGCAGGAGATCCGCACGCGCCCCTTCCAGCTCGTCACCGGGCGTGTCTGGAAAGGCACGGCTTTCGGTGGCGCCCGCGGGCGCACCGACGTGCCGAAGATCGTCGACTGGTACATGCAGGGCAGGATCCGGATCGACCCGCTGATCACGCACGTGATGCCGCTGGCCAGGGTGAACGAGGCGTTCGATCTGATGCACGCGGGCGAGTCGATCCGCAGCGTCCTCATGTTCTGAGCGTGCAATGAGCCTCGAAACCCTGGGCGAACATGTCTCCTTCGGCGGCAAGGTCGGTTTCTACCGCCACGAATCGACGAGCACGCGCACGCCGATGCGCCTGGCAGTCTTCACCCCGCCGCAGGCACGCGAGCGGCCGGTACCGGTGCTCTACTACCTCGCCGGGCTCACCTGCACCGAGGAGACCTTCATGATGAAGGCGGGTGCGCAGCGTGTTGCCGCAGAGCTCGGCCTGATGCTGGTCGCGCCAGACACAAGCCCGCGCGGCATCGAGTTGCCGGGCGATCGCGAGCACTGGGACTTCGGCGTGGCTGCGGGGTTCTACCTCGACGCGACGTGCGAACCCTGGGCAGCCCACTACCGGATGGCGACCTACGTCGTGCACGAGCTGCCCGCGCTGATAGCAGGGCATTTCCCCGCCGACTGCACGCGCGCCGGCATCTTCGGTCACTCCATGGGCGGCCACGGCGCGCTGACCCTCGGCCTCACGCACCGGGATCGCTATCGCTCGATCTCGGCGTTTGCGCCGATTGCGGCACCCATGCAGTGCCCCTGGGGCGTGAAGGCCTTCACCGGCTATCTCGGCGAGGACCGCGCCGCGTGGGCGCTGCACGATGCGACCGAAATCGTGCGTGCGCTTGGTGAGGCGGGCCGAAGCCCGCGGATCCTGATCGATCAGGGCCTCGCCGACCCATTCCTCGAGCGTGAGCTCAAGCCGCAGCTGTTCGAGGCGGCATGCGACGAAGCAGGCTACCCGCTGACGCTACGCCGCCACGCGGGCTACGACCACGGCTATTACTTCATCGCGACTTTCGTCGCGGACCACCTGCGACATCACGCCAACGCGCTATTGCAATAGGCTGCGCAGCATCCACGCGGTCTTCTCGTGGATCTGCAGGCGCTGCGTGAGGAGATCCACCGTGGATTCGTCGCCGGCCTTTTCCGCAGCCGGAAACCCCTTGCGCACCGTGCGTGTGACGGCTTCATGGCCCTTCACGAGGCGCCGCACCATCTCCATCGCCTCGGGTACGCCCGGGCGTTCCTCGATCGACGTGAGGCGCGCGAATTCGGCGTAGGTGCCGGGAGCCGGAAATCCGAGCGCGCGGATCCGCTCGGCGATCTCATCGAGCGCATTCCACAGCTCGGTGTACTGTTCCATGAACATCAGGTGCAGCGTATTGAACATCGGCCCCTCCACGTTCCAGTGAAACGCGTGGGTCTTGAGATACAGGGTGTAGGTGTCCGCCAGCACGTGTGCGAGCGAGTCGGCGATCTTCTCCCGGTCGCGCGCGCTGATGCCGATATCGATCATGGGCGCCACCACCGGGGCGGACTTGCGTGTCGTTCTTGCCATGCCTCATCTCCTCCAG
>CAUJHX010000039.1 GCA_963204795.1 Pseudomonadota bacterium
GCAGTTCTGTCTGATGCCGATCCGACGCCGCCTTCTCCAGGTGCGCCAGAATCTTCGCGACGACCGCCGGCTCTTCGATGCTGGCAATCACCTTGAGCTTCCCGCCGCAGCGCGCACAGGCCTCGATGTCGATCCCGAACAGTCCGGATCGCAGGTGGCGATCTCGCGCTCCCAGTCGATCGCGAAACCGAGTGAGCGCAACTGGCGTTTCATGTACGCGATGTTCTCGCGGGTCCACTGCGCCGGCGGCACGCCGTTGGCCATCGCCGCGTTCTCGGCGGGCAGGCCGAAGGCATCCCAGCCCATGGGCTGCAGGACATTGCGGCCGCGCATGTGCATGAAGCGCGCGAGCACATCGCCGATCGTGTAGTTGCGCACATGCCCCATGTGCAGTCGCCCCGACGGATACGGGAACATCGACAGGCAGTAGTACTTCTCGCCGCGGGCGCCTTCGCGCGCCGCGAACACTTGCCGCGAGTCCCAATAGTCCTGCGCGGCGCGCTCGACGCGAGCCGGGTCGTAACGTTCGTCCATCGGAACGGGCAGGATAGCATGCGCGGCCGGCCAAGGCCGCTCGCGGCCTTGGCCGGCCGCGGCGAACAGCTTGCAGCGAACAGCTGACAGCCAGAGCGGCTCGTCTCGCGCCACGCCTCGCCGACGCGCCTCTGGCTGTCAGCTGTGCGCTATCCGCCGTTCATTGCTCCAGTGCGCCTGCAGGTGCGCCAAGGAGCTTGTTGATCTCGATGAAATAGCCGTCCGGGTCGTAGATGCCGCTGAACAGCACGGGGATGATTCCCTTGCCGCCCGGCGCCGGGTAGTCGACGCGTTCCGGTGCGGTCGCGACTGTCACGCCCGGCGCAGCGGCAATGCGCGCGAATCGGCTTTCGAGATCGCTGGCATTGATCACAAGGATGGGTTCGCCCGCCATCGGCTTCGTCCGGGCCTTCTGCGGTGGTGCCGGTACATTCAGCCGCTGCATGAGGCCTATGGCGCCAATGAAGGTGTCGTTGGCGCGCAGCAGCACCAGTCGTGTCGTGGGAGGCGTGGTTTTTCCGGCAGGATCGGTCGTGGCGCCGATCAATTCGTCGTAAATGACCTTGAGGCCGAGCGCATCGCGATAGAGCGGCAGCGATTTGTCGATGTCGCGCACCAACAGCGTGATCCGGCGCACGTCCACCGGTATTCGCTCGGCTTGCGCAACCGGCTCGGTGCGCGCCGGAACTGCGCCACCGAGCAGAATCGCGAGGCCGAGCAGGGGCAGAATGACAGAACGATTGCGCAATGACTTCATGGGCATTCTCCTTGCGGCCGCTACTGCCAGCTTCCCGTCGCGGACGCGAGCACGTACTCGAGATCGCGGCTGGGGATGGAGGATTTGACGACGAGACGGTCCTGTTCGGTCACCCACAGGTCGTTGACGCCGGCGACGCGATAGTGGGTGGTGTCGTAGGTCCCGGCGGGTACCGAGAGTCGCTCGCGCCCGACAAGCTCGATGGCAAGTGGCGTCAGGGCTCCGAGCACCGGCTTCGTGATATCGCTGCTCGCCTCGACGCCGTAGAGCATCGAGGTCTGCTTCGCCGGACCGGCGGCATCGAACGTCCAGGTGTGCCAGCCGTCGCCTGCGACGGGGTGTGTGCCGATCGAGAATCGCTGCGGCAGATCGATCGTTTCGGATCTAGGCCCGGCCGGCCCACGGCTCTGCGCCGTCAGTGTGCCGGCATCGACCGAAAACATGCCGCTACCCTTGAATTGCCCGGCGTTCCAATACGACACGTAGGCCTCGAGTGGCCGGAACGACGACGCGACACGCAGCACCACGCTGAATTGCGCGTTGCGCGCCGACAGATCGTGCCAGATCATCATCGTGCGCGAGCCGTCGGGGTGTACCACCAACTGGAAATGCTCCTCGCCGCGGTGCCGCCCATCGCTGATGGTCGTATAAGCATAGCTGCCGCCGGCGCGACGTACGATGCTGGCGTTGGGACCGGCATTCTCCGCAGGAGGCATTGGCCCCTGCGCGAACAGGAGCGCGGCGGCGCACAAGTTCAGGATATTCATGTTGCCTCCGCCTCAATATAGCAGAGAGGTACGGCGTGCCCAGCACCCGGACCGGGAACACGATGTGAGCGCGACTGGCATCATCCTCAAATGAGCACGGCATTGGTCCTGTTCCGACGCGACCTGCGCTTGACTGATCATCCCGCGCTCGTTGCGGCCTGCAGCGAGTACGAGCGCGTACTGCCGGTGTACGTGCATGCCCCACAGGAAGAGGCTCCGTGGTCGCCCGGTGCCGCGAGCCGATGGTGGCTGCACCATTCCTTGTCGGCCCTGCAGCAGCAGCTGGCGGCGCAGGGGGGCGAGCTGCATGTAGCCCGCGGTGACAGCTTGACGATACTGCGGGCGCTGATCCGTGCCAGCGGAGCCGATGCCGTCTACTGGAACCGGCGCTACGAACCGGCCGCCATCGCCCGCGACACGGCGCTCAAGGGCGCGCTGCATGCCGACGGCGTCGCCGTGCACAGCCAACCAGGCAATCTCTGGTGCGAGCCGTGGCAACTGGCGACATCAGCAGGCCAGCCATATCGCGTCTTCACGCCGTACTGGCGCAAGCTGCGCGCGACACTGCGGCCCGAGACGCCGTTGCCGAAAGCGCGCGCGCGCACGTGGCTGCGCCTGCCCGCCAGCCTGGCGCTGGACGCGCTGCAACTGCGGCCCCTTGTTCCCTGGGATGCGGGTTTCGCTCAGACCTGGCAACCCGGCGAGGCGGGCGCAGAGGAGCTACTCGAGATCTTTGCCGACGATGCGTTGCATCACTACTCGGGCAGTCGCAACCTGCCCGCGCGCCACGGGACCTCGCGACTGTCGCCCCACCTGCACTTTGGCGAGATCACCCCACGCCAGATCCATCATGCACTGGAGGCCTGCGCGTCACGGCAGGAAGCCCGCGAACGTCCCGATCTCGAGACGTATCTGCGCGAGCTGGGTTGGCGCGAGTTCGCCCACCATCTGCTCTACCACTTCCCTGGAACGCCGGAGGCCAACTTCAACCCACGTTTCGACGGTTTTCGCTGGGCCGACGACCATCCATCGGCGATCGAGCGCTGGCAGCAAGGCCGCACCGGTATCCCGCTGGTAGACGCCGGCATGCGCGAGCTGTGGCACACCGGGTGGATGCACAACCGGGTGCGAATGATCACCGCCAGCTTCTTCACGAAGAACCTTCGGCAACACTGGCGGCACGGCGCCCGCTGGTTCTGGGACACGCTCGTCGACGCGGATCTGGCCAACAACACGCTGGGCTGGCAGTGGGTCGCCGGCTGTGGCGCCGACGCTGCGCCCTATTTTCGCGTGTTCAACCCGTACTCGCAGGCCGCAAAGTTCGATCCCGACGCGCGCTATCTCAAGCGCTGGCTACCCGAGCTTTCCACGTTGCCGCCGAAGTTGCTGCACGAGCCCTGGCGTGACCCGCGGGCGTTGGCTGCGTGCGGCTATCCCGCGCCGATGGTTGACTTGGCCGCCACGCGGGAAGCAGCCCTCGACGTTTGGCGGGAATTGCCGGCGCGCTGATGCGAGCCAACGGCGCATGGTTATGGCGCGAGATCCAGACTCTCCCCGCGCCCGTATGTACGACGTGGGAACTTGCCTGTCTCGAGTCCGTCTCAATGCGGACTTCAACCAGGTGATGGTCGTCCGCGACGCGCGCGACTATATTTGGTTCATGTCGCGCACGCCGCAGGTTTCGGATGAGGACTATCCAGCCATGCCGGATCGCGCCAAGACCATGGGCTACGAGGCTGCCGGTATCAAAAAAGTGCCGGAACGCCGGCCCGAAAGCGGGGCAGGCAGCCAGACGTTCAGGGAGGCCTGCCGATGAAAGTCCTCGTCGCGTTCTTCGCCTGGGCCATGCCGGTGATCGCGTGGCTGGCCAACACGGGGGTCTTCGGACCCACCAATGGCGCCATCTCCGACCGCTACCCGACGCTGATCGTGGCCGCCGGCTACGCGTTCGCGATCTGGGGGCCGATCTTCCTGCTCGATGTGATGTATGGAACGTGGCAGCTGCTCGATCGCGCCCCCGACGAGCGGCTGCGACGCATCCGGCCCTGGACGGCGATGGGCTTCCTGTTGACTTCGGCGTGGATGATCGTGTTCTCGCTGCAGTGGTTCTGGCTGGCGCTGGCGATCATCTGGGCAAGCCTCGCATGCATGCTGTTCGCGGCGTGGCAGGTTTCGCATACGGCACACCACTCGCGCAGCCGCTGGTGGCAATGGCTGCCGTTGTCACTGCATGCAGGCTGGGTGTCGCTGGCGGTCCTGCTCAACGTGGCCCAGGTGGTCGTGGCATTCCGGCTGTTCTCGACAGTGAACATGCTGCCCTGGACGCTGGTTCTGTTTGCGCTGGCGGCCATCTTGTTGCTCACGATGACGGTGCGCCTGCGCGGCAATCCCTGGTATGCGCTGGCGGCCGTATGGGGCCTGGTTGGAGTGTTTGCCAAGCAACAGGCATCGACGTTGCCGGGCGCGAACATCGCCGCGTGGATTGCCCTCGGTCTGGCGGGTGCCGTGGGCGTGATATCGCTGTGGCAGCAGTTCGGTGCGCGGCATCCGGGCACGCGTCTTACACACTGATCGCAGACGGACGACTGGCGCTGAGCCGGCGCGTGTTCAAAGGCCAACCAGCGGCTGCAACTTGCCTGCCAGCCAGCCCCGGAAGCGCAACGGTGCATCCAGGGCGGCGACACAGATGCACGGCACGCCCGGTGCGGTGATCGGCTGGTGCTCCGTTTCGTTGTCGAGATCGGCCGCGTCACCGGGGCCGAATCGGCCCAGCACATCGTCGTAGGCGCCGCGAAGGATCTGGGTCAGCTCGGTGCCTCGATGACCATGGAGGGGCACGCTCTTGCCCGGCGCGATCCTGAGCAACAGCAACGTATCCCGGCCGGGCTGCGCAGTCCGGATCATGTGTACGCCGGGTGCGACCCAGCGCCAGCGCAAGGCGTTCCATGAACGGCCGAAGTACGCTTGCAGCGGCTGCGGCAAGCAATCCGGGTCGGTGGAGCGCGCGGCAGATGGATGTGCCTCGATGGTTGCCGCGCCGGGGCCGGGCGGCGACTCGTCGAGGCGATCCAGCATCGCACTGCGCAGGCGCGCCTGCCGCGCCGTATCCAACCCGGTGGTCTGTTGCTGGCCCAGCAAAAGGCCGCCGATACGTTCGGCATCGGCCAGCAGCCCGCGGCAGTGCTTGCACGCCCCGACATGGGTCGCTGCCACCGCCGTCATCTCGGGCGACAAGGCGCCGGCGGCAAGACTGACCAGGGTTGCTTCATTGAGATGATGCTGTGGAGTCATGCGGCTCCCCGTACGCCGAGTTGCAGACGCAGGAACGCGCGCCGCAGAGTGGATTTCACCGTTCCCAGCGGCATGCCGAGCTCGTCGGCGATTTGCTGGTGGGATCTGGCTTCGAAATACGACATGCGGATCAAGCGGGCCTGCATGGCCGGCAGCTTTTCGATGCGGTGCCTGAGGTCGGCGTATTCGGCAAGACTTTCAGCCTGTGAAGGTCCGGCCTCCTCGGGATCGCCCATTCTCTCCAGCGCGTCCTGCACCGGCACCCACTGGGGCTCGCTGCGCACCCGGTCGATATGCAGGTTCCGGGCGATCCGGAACAGCCAGGTCGACAAGCCGCCGCGTCCGGCGTCATAGAGTTCGGCGCGCTGCCACAACCGCAAGAGCGCTTCCTGGGCCAGCTCTTCCGCAACGGCTTCGGGCGATCCGAGCCCCTTCAGGTAAAGCCGGACGCGCGGCGCGAAGTGGTCGTAAATGCGCATGAAGCACGCGCGATCGCGCTGGCGAGCCAACAACACCATCTGGCCCGCCCAGTAGCCTGCATTTCTCTCGTCGGGTTCGGTACTCGACATGGCTCGCGCCGCCTCGAACGGCGACAGGCATCCGAATGTCCGGGGGGCGATCATGTTAGGGCAAATCCGGGGCGTGGCGGCTGTTTTCAGCTGTCATACGAAAATCCAGGCCGATCGGATGCAGCGATCCCGCGCGAGGGCTCGCGTCATCGCGAACTCATCGCACGGATATGCATCCGTTTGGCTGTCGCTTCCGTATAGGACACCACTACATCACTCGACCCGACCGGGAACGGCCTTGAACCGATGTCTCGACCAGGGCTCGACAAGACGGAGCGAAAACCTTGCGGATTGCCGTGATCGGATCGGGTATTGCGGGCCTTGCTTCGGCCTGGCTGCTGTCGCGCCGGCATGAGGTGACGCTGTACGAGGCGAACGACTACCTGGGCGGACACACACACACGCACGACATCGAGCTCGATGGCCGCTACCACGCGGTGGACACCGGTTTCATCGTGCACAACCCGGTGCATTACCCACTGCTGACACGGCTGTTCGACGAACTGGGCGTGGCCTCGCAGCCGACGAAGATGAGTTTCTCGGTGCACAGCGAGGCCAGCGGCCTGCAATACAACGCCGCCTCACTGGATACCTTGTTCTGCCAGCGCCGCAACCTGGTGTCGCCACGCTTCATCGGCTTGGTGCGCGACTTGTTCCGGTTCTATCGCGAGGCACCGGCCCTGCTCACCAGCACGGGCCCGGGCCCCACCCTGGGCGACTGGCTTGCCGAGCGCCGCTACGGTACGGCATTCCGCGACGAACACCTGGTGCCGATGGCGTCTGCGCTGTGGTCGTCGCCGGCCACGCAGATCCAGTCGTTTCCGGCGCGCCACCTCGTTCAGTTCATGGCGAATCACCAGATGTTGCAGGCGGAGCAGAGACCCGAATGGCGCGTGGTGCGTGGCGGCTCGGCCACGTACGTTCGCGCGATGCGTCGCTACTGGCAGGTTAACGAACGGCTGAACAGCCCGGTACGTGCGGTTCGGCGCGACGATCGCGGGGCGACGGTCGCAAGTGATGACGGTGTGGAACGCTTCGATGAGGTGGTACTGGCCTGCCACAGCGATCAGGCACTGGCACTGTTGGCCGATGCCAGCGAAAGCGAGCGCGCTATCCTCGGCGCAATCCCCTACCAGTCCAATGACGTGGTGCTGCATACGGATGCCACGTTGTTGCCGCGCTTGCCCAAGGCATGGGCAGCGTGGAACGCCTTCGTTCCGCGCGCTCCAGCCTCACCATGCACCGTGAGCTACTGCATGAACCTGCTGCAGGGCATCGATTCGCCTCTGCCCCTGGTGGTCACGCTCAATCGCAGCGAAGCGATCGACCCGGCCAAGGTACTGCGTCGCATGGAGTACCACCACCCCGTGTACACGCACGCGTCGGTGGCCGCTCAGCTGCGCAAGGTGGAGATCCAGGGCGTCAATCGCACGTGGTTCGCCGGCGCCTACTGGGGTTGGGGTTTCCACGAGGACGGCGTGCGCAGTGCAGTGGAAGTGGCGTCAGCGCTGGGCGTGCGCTGGGATGCAGGCCCGATCGCCGCGTCGTCATACAACAGGGAATTGGCCGCATGAACGCGGAACTGCACAGCGCGGTGTACGAAGGGATCGTGCGGCATCGACGGATGACCCCGCGTCCGCATGCATTCAGCTACCGCATGGCACAACTCTACCTCGACCTCGACGAGGTCGACGCGCTCTTCGCGAACCGCTGGTTGTGGTCGAACGGTCGACGCAATCTTGCCGAGTTCCGCCGCGGTGATTACCTCGGCCCCATCGATCTTCCGTTGGCCGAGGCGGTGCGCCTGCGCGTCGAGCAGGCCACCAGACGCCGCCCTGGAGGTCCGATCCGCCTGTTGACGCATCTGCGCTACGGCGGCGTCATCTTCAATCCGGTGAGCTTCTATTACTGCTACGCGGCCGATGGCCACACACTGGAATGCATCGTCGCCGAGATCACCAACACGCCATGGAATGAACGTCATGCTTACGTGCTGCCGCGCGAGACCGCCGTGACGCACGGCCGCGCGATGCGATGGGACTTCCGCAAGACCTTCCATGTGTCGCCGTTCATGGAAATGGACCGGCAATACGACTGGCGCTTCAACGTTCCGGGGGATCAGCTGCACGTGCACATGGACATACTGCGAAATGGCGAGCGCGAGTTCGACGCGCATCTCGCGCTCGAACGCCGGCCACTCACCGGCGCGGCGCTGGCACGCGTGCTGTGGCGCTATCCGCTGATGACTGCGCAGGTGGTCGGCGCGATCTACTGGCACGCGTTGCGTTTGTGGCTGAAACGTACGCCCTTCCACGATCACCCGCAAAGTCAGCGAGTCGTCCCATGAATGCCATAGTCGATGCGCATGCCGCAATACCGCCTGGTGGCCTCGACCGATTCCTGCGCGAACGGTTGCGGGCCAACTTACGCGGCTTCGATCACGGCCGGTTGAGCCTGTGCGACGGGCAAGGCACGCTGGAGTTCGGCAATCCGGGCGCAGCACCGGCCGATCCTGACGTGCGTGTGGACGTGCTCGACCCGTCCTTCTATCTCGCCGTGGCGGCCCACGGCAGCGTGGGTGCCGGCGAGGCGTACATGGATGGCCATTGGCGGTGCAATGATCTGGTCGGTCTGATCCGCCTGCTGTTGCGAAATCGCAGCCTGCTCGACGGCCTGGAGAGCGGACTTGCCCGGTTCGGTGCCCTAGCCATGCGAGCCTCTTATGGCCTGCGGCGCAACACGCGCCACGGCAGCCGGCGCAACATCGCCGCGCACTACGATCTCGGCAACGATTTCTTCGAACTGTTCCTGTCGGACGACCTGATGTACTCCTCGGGCTACTGGGTCGGCCCGCACGACACACTGGAGGCCGCCTCCACCCGCAAACTCGACCTCATCTGCCGCAAGCTCGAGCTCAAGCGGGGAGATCGCGTGGTGGAGATCGGCACCGGTTGGGGCGGCTTCGCGCTGCACGCGGCAAGACACTACGGCTGCCACGTCACCACCACCACGATCTCGCGGCAGCAGCACGCACTGGCCTGCGAGCGTGTGGCGGCCGCGGGCCTCGGTGATCTCGTGCATGTGCTGCTCGAGGACTACCGTGATCTCGACGGCCGGTACGACAAGCTGGTGTCCATTGAAATGATCGAGGCCATTGGCGCCGAGTACCTGGACACGTATTTCCGCCAGCTCGGCCGCCTTCTGAAACCCGATGGACTGGCCCTGCTGCAGGCGATCACCATCGAGGACCACCGCTACGCACAGGCATTGAAGTCGGTGGATTTCATCAAGCGCCACGTGTTTCCGGGCTGCTTCATTCCATCGCTCAACGCGATGCTCGCGGCCAAGACGCGCAGCTGCGACCTCACTCTCATCGCGCAGGAGGATTTCGGCCGCTCCTACGCGCTCACCCTGGAAGCCTGGCGCAGGCGCTTCCTGGCGAAGGTATCAGCGGTACGCGCACGCGGCTTCGACGAGCGCTTCATCCGGATGTGGGAGTTCTATCTCGCCTATTGCGAAGGCGGCTTCCGCGAGCGCTCCATCGGTGTCTCGCACCTGTTGTTGGCCGGGCCGGGCTGGCGCCCCGGCGCCGCGGCGTCGGCATGAACTTCTGGCACCTCCTCGCCGCCTGCCAGGCCGTGTGGTTCCTGGTGGCATCGGCGCGGCGCGACGTGGAACTCGAGCCGATCGCGACGGCATTCCTTCCGCGCTTGCTGCGGGTGGCGCGGATAGGAAGTTCAAAGCACCCCGCAGCGCCGTCCTGATTCGTGGAACCACCCGGGTGTAGCGACCCAATCTGCCTCAGCCTGCCTGAATCCGGCCAGTTGCCCGGATGGGCAGGCCGCTGGGCAGGCCCGCGTCCTCC
>CAUJHX010000040.1 GCA_963204795.1 Pseudomonadota bacterium
GCGCGCAGCGCCGGCAGCACGCCGACGATCGCGCCCACCGCTACCATCAGGGTGAGGCCGACGAGCCAGGACCTGAGCCCGATCGGCGGCAGCTCGAGCATGCCGCCGCTCGCGGCGCTGACGGCCGGGGTCAGGACCGAAGCAAGTGCGAGACCCAGCACGCCGCCGATCACGATCAGCAGTACCGATTCCACGAAGACAAGTCCGAGCACGCTGCGATCGCTGAAGCCGAGCGTCTTCAGGGTCGCGAGCTCCGGAATGCGCTCGCGCACGGCCTGGGCCATCGTGTTGCCGGTGAGCAGCATCAGCGTGAAGAACACCGCGCCGATGATCGCCGTGACGATGAGTCCAATGTCGCCGATCTGCTTCGCGAACGAGAGATTGAACTCCCGTTCCGTCTGCGTCTTCGTTTCGTGATCGGAGTTCGCCGACAGCGCGTCGATGGCGTGCGCGACTGTGGCAGATTCCTGCGGGTTTGCCACCTGCACGATGATCCAGCCGACGCTGCCACTGCCGTAGGCGTTGGCTTCGTCGAAATACTTCCAGCGCAGCATCACCTGCTGTTCGAGCGCGCGCGACTGCGCGGTCGGCACTTCGTAGATGCCGACGATGTCGAAGATCCAGGTGGTCTCACCGGTTGCCTTGTCCGGGAAAATCGAGCCCTTGACCGGCAGCTTGTCGCCCACCTTCCAGCCAAAGCGCTTCGCGAGCGACGCGCCGACGAGCACGCCGGTGCGCGTGCTCTCGAAAGCAGCGATCATCGGCTTCGTCAGGCCATAGTCCGGATAGACCTCGAAGTAATCGGGTCCCACCGCAAAGATGATCAACTGGTTCTTCGGCTCCTGGTAGTAGCCGCCGAACCAGTTGGCCCAGGTCACCTTGCGCACACCGGGTACTGCCTGGACACGCGCGACGAGACTCTCCGGCAATGGCTGGATGATCGAGAAGCGTGAGGACACCACCATCCGGTCTACACCCGCCAGCGTCTCGCCCGCATTGAACGCCGCACGCACCCCGTCCAGAAGACCGAACAGCAGGAACGCGACCAGCACGGAGAGGATCGTCAGCACCGTGCGTGTCTTGCGGCGCATGAGCGCTGCCCAGACGAGATGCAGATATTTCACGCGGCCGCCTCGACCAGCGTGCCTTTTTCCAGATGCAGCGTATGCGTTGCATGCTCCGCGGCTTTCGGGTCGTGCGTGACCATGACGATGGTCTTGCCATGCTCGCGGTTCAGTACCTGCAGCAGCCTGAGCACTTCTTCGGCCGACTGACGGTCGAGATCACCGGTCGGCTCATCACACACGAGCACGGTCGGGTCGGACACGATTGCGCGCGCGATGGCGACGCGCTGCTGCTGGCCGCCCGACAGCTCATTCGGTTTGTGGCTGGCGCGATCCGCGAGGTTCACGAGTGTGAGCGCAATCGACGCGTTGCGTCTGCGTTCGGCGGCGGACAGCTTCGTCAGGAGGAGCGGCACCTCGACGTTCTTCTGCGCGGTGAGCATCGGCAGCAGGTTGTAGAACTGGAAAATGAAACCGACGTTCTCCGAGCGCCATTTGGCAAGCGCCGTGCCGCCCAGCGTATCGATGCGCTTGCCGCCGACTGTAATGCTGCCGCCTGTCGGGGAGTCGAGACCGCCGATGAGGTTCAGGAGTGTCGTCTTGCCCGAGCCCGAAGGGCCCATCAGCGCCAGAAAATCGCCTTGCAGGATATCGAGCGTCACGTGGTGCAGCACCTCGACGGACTGGCGCCCGCGGGTGTAGGCCTTGCTGACATCCCGGATTTCAATCAGTGCGCTCACTCACTACCCTCCCTGATCCGCGCGCCGTCGTTCATGTCCTGCACCGGTGCACGCACCACCCGCGCACCCGTCTCGAGCCCTTCGACGAGCGTCAGGTCACCAAATGGCTGACCCGGCTTTACCACGCGCGTGCGCGCCCGCTCACCCTCGACGACGAAGACAACGTTCCTGTCGTCCCGCTGCACGATGGCTGTTGTCGGCACCAGTACCCCCGGCCGCGGCGACGCCGTGCTCCCGGGTCTCTCTTCTGCGAGGAACGAAACACGCACACCCATGTCCGGCAGGATGCGCGGATCCTTCTGATCGAGCCCGACACGGACTTTCACCGTGGCCTTGCCGCGATCGGCGGTCGGGATGATGGCAATCACGTGCGCGGGAATGGTCCAGTCCTGATAGGCGTCGAGGACCGCATCAGCCGCGCCACCCGGCACGACGCGGTTGATGTAGGCCTCGTTCACGTCGACCTCGACCTCGAGGGAATCCATGTCCACGAGGGTGCCGATGCCGGTGCGCGTAAAGCCGCCTCCGGCTGAAAGCGGTGAAACGATTTCGCCGACCTGCGCGGCTTTCGCGATGACGACGCCGGCGAACGGCGCGCGCACGGTCGTGTAGTCAAGTTGCACCTGGGCGCTGCGCACCTGCGCCTGCGCGAGTTGCACGGCTTCCTGCTGGGCAGCGAGCTGCGCCGTCAGGGAGTCGACCTGGGTTCGTGCAGCCTCCACCGCCTGCGCAGACACGAGCTTGCGCGTGACGAGATCCTGCTGGCGTGTGTAGTCGCGGCGTGCCTGCCCGAGTTCGCTCTCGAACTGCCGCACGCGCGCACGTGCCTCACCAAGTTGGGCGTCCGCTTCAGCGAGCTGCGCGCGCTGCGACCTGTTTTCGAGGTGCGCCAGAATCTGCCCCGCTTCGACGTGCTCGCCTTCCTCGATCAGGACCTCAGTGAGCTTGCCCGTGATCTGCGCAGACACCGTCGCCTGCCGGCGCGCGGTCACATAACCCGTGGCCTGAAGCACGGCGGCGGCGCCGGAGCCCTGAGCGGCCGGTGCGGCGGCTGTTGCGATCTGCACCTCAAAGGCCGCGCCCGCGCGGCTCCACCACCACACCGCAGCGACCACGATCGCAAGCGCCGCGACTCCTGCGACGATCCAGATCTTGCGCGCACGCGGCTCCTCTTCGCTGCGATCGATGCGCAGTTGCCCGAGCAGCTTGTCCCTGTCGCTCGTATCGTTCATGAGGGGCGGCATCGTAGCGTGCCGTGACGTGATGCGCGCGCTGCACCTAATGCCGAGACATAAAATCTTGTGATATCAATGAGTAAAGGAATACTCCTCACCGGAATTCTGTGCCCCGGGCCGGACTCGAACCGGCACGACCTTGCGGTCAACGGATTTTAAGTCCGTAGCGTCTACCGATTTCGCCACCAGGGCATCGGCCCATACTAACGGACTCAGCGTGGAGGCTAGGGTCGGAATCGAACCGGCGTACACGGCTTTGCAGGCCGCTGCATGACCACTCTGCCACCTAGCCGGCGGACCCGAGGAAGATTGGAGCGGGAAACGAGGCTCGAACTCGCGACCTCAACCTTGGCAAGGTTGCGCTCTACCAACTGAGCTATTCCCGCGCCCCTGGTGAGGGCGGGAATTGTAGAGAGAGCCGCCCCCAAGTCAAGGACTTGGCCCCGTCAGTTGATGCATCAGCGCGAGCGCAATTCGGGCCAGGCAGCCCGCAGATAGTTCGCCATCGACCAGAGCGTCAGCACGGCGGCGAGAATCGTCAGTGCAAGCCCCAGCTGATAGATCGGCAAGCCCAGGAGATCCCAGCGAAAGAGCATCATCGACAGACCCGTGATCTGCAGGATCGTCTTGTGCTTGCCGATGCGCGATACGGCCACCTTCTTGCGCTGGCCCAGTTCGGCCATCCACTCGCGCAGCGCCGATATGGCTATCTCGCGGCCGATGATCACGATCGCGGTCAACACGATCACGAGTCGCGGGTCCTTGCTCACGATCAGCACGAGTGCGACCGCGACGATGAGTTTGTCGGCGACCGGATCGAGAAACGCGCCGAGCTTCGAGGTCTGGCCGAATTTGCGTGCGAAGTAGCCGTCGAGCGAATCAGTGATGCCTGCCGCCGCGAACAGCAGACCGGCCGCCGGATCCGACCACCGGTAAGGCAGCGTATAGAGCACCACCACGAGTGGAATCGCGAAGATGCGCAGCCAAGTCAGCGTGTTGGGTAAGTTCCAGACCATCAGGCACCCGGGTGCAGATGATCATATAGAGTTTGGGCGAGCGTGGGGCCGATCCCCGCAACGCGCTCGAGGTCTGCAATGCCAGCTTTGAGCACCCCCTGCAGGCCGCCGAAATGCCGGATCAGTGCGCGGCGCTTGGCGGGCCCGAGGCCCGGCACCGTTTCGAGCACCGATTCGCTGTAGCGGCGCGCGCGCCGCTGCCGGTGGCCGGTGATCGCAAAGCGATGCGCTTCGTCGCGGATGCGCTGGATGAGGCGCAGCGCGGGTGAAGTGGCGTCGAGGATTCGCGGCGCTTCCTCGCCGAAGACAAAGAGGCGCTCCTGTCCAGGCCGACGGTCTGCGCCCTTTGCGACCCCGACCAGCCGAAGGTTCCCGAAGCCGAGACCGGCAAGCGTGGCATGCACTTCGTTCACTTGCCCGCGGCCCCCGTCGATGAGGAGCAGATCGGGCACCGGCACTTCGCCGGAACGCACGCGTGCATAGCGTCGCTCGAGCGCCTGTCTGAGTGCGCCGTAGTCGTCCCCGGGTGCAACGCCCACGATGTTGAAGCGACGGTATTCTTTCTTGAGCGGCCCGTCGGGCCCGAAAACGACGCACGACGCCACGGTGCCCTCGCCC
>CAUJHX010000041.1 GCA_963204795.1 Pseudomonadota bacterium
CTCGCCCGCAACATCGAAGGTGAGTCGGTCACCCAGCTTCAGGCCGATCGAATCCCGATACTCCGTCGCGATCGACACGAGCGGCTTGCCTGCATCTTCCGGACGCCACCACCGGCCCGCGACGATCTCGTTGTCGGCGCCGAGTGTCGCGGACCAGGTGAGATTCTGCTCGCGGCTCGCGAACCCGTCGCCGTCTTCCTTCGGGAAGGAGAGTTCGTCGAGCGGACGACCGTTGATCGCAGTCATGCGTCCGCGAATCATCGGCAGCGCGCGTGACACCTCGGCGCCGGCCTCATGCAGATACGTGAGGAATGCCTCGCGGTCGCCAGGCGGAATGTTGACGAAGAAGAAATTCGGTACGTCGGTCGGCAGGCTCGCACGCCAGTCCTCGAGCAGATCGCGCCGCACGAGCGCCAGCAGCAGCAGCACCATGATTCCGAGGCCGAAGGCCACCACCTGTACGACACTTTCGGCGCGGCGGCGCGCAAGGTTCGCGATGCCATAGCGCCAGGCGACCCCGACACGGCCACGCACAGCGCCGGCAACCCGCACGAGCAGGACGCCGCCCAGCGCGAGCACTGCGACGAATACCGCAAGTCCCGCGACGAATGCAGCCATCAGCACGAAATCGCGCACCACCCAGTAGATGAGGCCGATGATGGCAATGGCGGCCGGCCAGAATGCGAGCCAGATGACGAGCGGCGGCGGCCCGACATCCCTGCGCAGCACGCGAATCGCCGGCACCCGCGACAGTTGCAGCAGCGGCGGCAGGGCGAACCCGGCGAGCACGGCGATCGCCGTGAGGATGGCGAGGACGATCGGCGCAAGACTCGGCGGCGGCAGACTGGTCACGGCGAGCAGGCCCCGCAACGCATGAATGAGCCAGGCCTGGGCGACATAGCCCAATGCCGCTCCGACGGTCGCCGCGATCACCGCGATCATTCCCAGCTGCAGGAGGCTTACCGCCATGATGAACGCCCGAGTTCCACCGAGCGTCTTCATCAATGCGACAGCGTCGAGATGGCGTTGCACGTAGCGGCGTGCCGCCATTGCGACCGCGATCGAGCAGAGCAGCACGCTCACGAGGCTCGCCAGGGAGAGGAAGCGGCCTGCCCTGTCGATCGCGCTCTTCACCTGGGGACTCGATTCGGTGATGCCGAGCAATCGCTCACCGCGCTGCTTGTGCGCAGCAAGCCAGGACTTGAAGGCCTCGATCGCTGCGCGCTCGCCGGCAAAGAGCGCTGCGTAGCGCGCCCGGCTGCCCGGTTGAATCAGCTCGGTCGCGGCCAGGTCATCCGCGTTCATCAGGAGCGACGGGGCGAGTTCGGTGAACGAGGAACCCTGATCCGGCCGCGTGACGAGCGCGCGACTGACCCGCAGTGTCGCGGCGCCGATCGCCACCTCATCGCCCACCGCCGCACCAATCGTCGCGAGCAGTCGACTCTCCGCCCAGACTTCGCCGCGTGCCGGAATGCCGGTAGCCGGCGTGGCGGGGCCATACGCGACCGACGCGGTCGTCACGGTGCCGCGCAGCGGGTAGTGCGGGCTCACGGCGCGAATCGCCGTGAGCTGCGAGGCGTCGCCGTGAAAAACAACTGAAAGGGTGCCGACGCTCGTCGCGGTTGCGAGGCCGCGTCGTCGCGCTTCGGCAAGATAGCTCGACGCAAGAGGTGACGGAGACTCGAGTCGCAGATCAGCGGCAAGCACCTCACTCGCCTGCAAATCGACCGCCGCACTCACCCGGCTCACGACAAAACCGACCGCGGTGAGAGCAGAGACTGCAATGGTGAGCGCCAGCAGCAGCACGCCCAGCTCGCCTGAACGCCACTCGCGGGCCAGAGTGCGCAGAGCGATCGTCAGTGCGCGCATCGTGCCAGCCTTCAGGCGAGACGCCCGGCGTCCATGTGCAGCACTCGCCCGCAACGCGTGGCAAGAGCGCGATCGTGGGTAACGAGCACGACGGTCGTACTCAGATCGCGATTCATCCCGAACAGCAGGTCGCAGACGCGTGTGCCGGTAGCCGAATCGAGATTGCCCGTCGGCTCGTCCGCAAAAAGCACGGTGGGGCGTGTCACGAAAGCCCGTGCCAGCGCAACCCGCTGCTGCTCACCGCCCGACAGCTGGCGCGGGTAGTGGCCCGTGCGCGCGCCGAGGCCCACCCGCTCAAGTGTCTGCGCGGCGAGTGCCCCAGCATCCCGTCGCCCCGCAAGCTCGAGCGGCAACATCACGTTCTCGAGTGCAGTGAGTGCCGGGATCAGATGAAAGGCCTGGAACACGAAGCCGACGCGCTCGGCCCGCAGGCGGGCGCGACCATCTTCGTCGAGCGCAGTGAGGTCCTCACCCGCGAGCAGCACGCGCCCGGAGGTCGGCGTGTCGAGCCCGGCAAGCAGCGCGAGCAGCGTCGACTTGCCGGCGCCGGACGGCCCCACGATGGCGACCGACTCGCCCGCCGCGATCTCGAGCGACAACTCCCGTACGATGGTCAGCGGACCTTCCGGGCTGGTAACCTCCTTTGTGATGTTTTCAGCCTTGAGAACGCTCATTTGTCTTTGCTTGCTCGTGGTGCCGACTGCGGCGCGCACTGCCGACGGCACGATACTCGTGTTCGGCGACAGCATCAGTGCGGGCTACGGTATCAAGGCCGGGGAAGGCTGGGCGGCCCTCCTCCAGAAGCGGCTTGCGTCCCAAGGTTACGGGTACCGCGTCGTGAATGCCAGCGTCAGCGGCGAGACGACGAGCGGTGGCAGCGCGAGGCTGTCGCGCGCGCTCGAGCTGCACAAGCCACGCGTGCTCGTGCTCGAACTCGGCGCCAACGATGGGTTGCGGGGGCTGCCTCTTGACGTATCGCGCCGCAGTCTCGCCGCCATGATCGAGTCGGCACAGGCGAATGATGCGAAGGTGTTGCTCCTTGGCATGCGCATCCCGCCGAACTACGGCCCGCGCTACGCCGAGGGCTTCGCCCGCATGTACGTCGAGCTCGCGAAGAAATACAAGGTGCCGCTCGTGCCATTCTTCATGGAGAAGGTTGCCCTCAGGAGCGATTTGATGCAATCCGACGGCTTGCATCCCACCGCTGCGGCGCAGCCCCTGTTGCTCGACACGGTCTGGCCAGCGCTGCGGCCACTGCTGGGCGGTTGATGGAGGAAAGCGTGGACAAGTACTGGCTGAAGTCATATCCGGCAGACGTGCCGGCAACCATCGATCCCACCGAGTACAGCTCACTGAAGGAGCTCACCGAGAAAAGCTGCGCGAAGTACGCCGACCGCGATGCCTACGTGATGATGGATCGCGCGATGAGCTACGGCGAGCTTGATCGTGATTCGGCAGCCTTCGCGGCCTGGCTGCAGCACGAGGCTCACGCGCTTCCCGGGACCCGGATCGCGCTCATGATGCCGAATGTCCTGCAGTTTCCGGTCGCCCTGTTCGGTGCGATCCGCGCCGGGCTCACCGTCGTCAACGTGAACCCGCTCTACACGTCCCATGAGCTCGAGCATCAGGTCAACGACGCCGGCGCAGAGATCATCGTCGTACTCGAGAACTTCGCGCAGGTAGTCGAGCACGCGTTGCCCAATACCCGCCTCAAGACGGTGATCGTCACCTCAGTGGGCGGCATGCTCGGCACGCTCAAGGGCGCACTCGTGGATTTCGTCGTACGACGCATTCACAGGAAAGTGCCGCACTGGAGCATCCCGGGCGCGCTGCGGTTCGAGAAGCTCGTGGCACAAGGGCGCGGGCTCTCACTGCGACCCGTGCAGGTCGGCCCGGAGGACATCGCGTTTCTCCAATACACCGGCGGCACCACGGGCGTTTCCAAGGGCGCGGTACTCACCCACCGCAACATGGTGGCCAACGTGCTGCAGGGCAGGGCATGGTTTGGATCGAAAATGCCCGAGCGCGCCACCTATGTCATCGCGCTGCCCCTGTATCACATCTTTTCGCTGACGGCGAACGCGCTGATGTTCATGCTGCTCGGCGCGCGTGGCATCCTGATCACCGATCCGCGCGATTTCAAGGGCTTTGTCGCGACGCTCGCCAAGTACCCGCCCAATCTCTTCATGGGTGTCAACACACTCTTCAACGCCCTGCTCCACACACCCGGATTCGAGAAGCTCGATCACGGCCAGTTGTTCGGCACGGTCGGCGGTGGCATGGCTGTACAAGCCGCGGTCGCGGAGAAGTGGCAGGCAGCAACGGGTTGTGTACTGAGCCAGGGATGGGGGCTCACCGAAACATCGCCGATCGCCACAATGAATCCGATCGGTGCCGGCAAGTTCAACGGTTCCATCGGCCTGCCTGTGTCATCGACCGAAATTTCCATACGCAATGACGCGGGGGACGCGCTTCCGGTGGGCAGCATCGGCGAGATCTGCGTGCGCGGCCCCCAGGTCATGCGCGAGTACTGGAACCGGCCCGAAGAAACCGCCCAAGTCATGTTGCCGGATGGCTGGCTGCGCACCGGCGACATCGGCCGCATGGACGAGGCTGGCTATGTGTATATAGAGGACCGCAAGAAGGACATGATCCTGGTGTCAGGCTTCAATGTGTACCCGAACGAAGTCGAGGGCGTCGCGGTCACGCACCCCGGAGTGCTCGAGGCGGCAGCCGTTGCAAAGCCCGACGAGCGTGCCGGGGAAGTGGT
>CAUJHX010000042.1 GCA_963204795.1 Pseudomonadota bacterium
ACAACCAGGTGAACCTGAACCAGGGCGTGCTGCGGGTCGTCGGCAAGGGCAATCGCGAGCGCCTGATTCCGCTCGGCGAGGAAGCGGTGCGCTGGCTGACCGAGTTCACGCGCGGCCCGCGCAACGAGATCCTGCTCGACCGCACGACGGACTACCTCTTCCCGACACGCCGTGGCGATCGCATGACCCGCCAGGCCTTCTGGCACATCATCAAGCGTTATGCGCGCAAGGCGGGCGTCGAACGTGACCTGTCGCCGCATACGTTGCGCCACGCATTCGCGACCCATCTCCTGAACCACGGCGCCGATCTGCGCGTCGTGCAGATGCTCCTCGGCCACAGCGACCTCTCGACGACGCAGATATACACGCACGTCGCGCGCGAGCGCATGAAGGAACTGCACGCCCTGCATCACCCGAGGGGCTGATAGAATACCGCGCACCCGCGCCGTGCCAGCCGAACCATTCCGGCTGTGGCGGGTCAAAGAGCCCATCATGCTGCGATCCCTTGCCTTCATCCTCGCCCTGACGCTGGCCGCCTCGGCCGTTCAGGCCGACACCCGGGCGGATATTGCGAAGAAATTTCCCGGTGCCACCGCCGAGGACGTGCAGCCTGCACCCGTGCCCGGCCTCTTCGAACTGCGGCGGGGTGGGGATATCGCCTATGTCACGCCGGACGGCCGCTATGCGCTCACCGGCGACCTCTACGACTTGGGCTCGAACAGGAACCTGACCGAGACCCGCCGGCGCGACCTGCGCAAGGAGATGCTCGCGGCCGTGCCCGACAGCCAGACGCTGGTCTTCTCGCCGAAAGATCCGAAGTACACGATCAGCGTCTTCACCGATGTCGACTGCGGCTACTGCCGCAAGCTGCACAGCCAGATCGCCGAGTACAACCGCCTCGGCGTGCGCGTGCGCTACCTCTTCTATCCGCGCACGGGTCCCGATACCGAGTCCTGGCACAAGGCCGAGAGCGTCTGGTGCTCGGCCGATCGCAACGACGCCCTCACGCGCGCCAAGCGTGGCGAGACCGTGAAGGCAAAGCCCTGCAGCCCGACGCCAGTCGCGAAGGATTACCGGCTCGGCGAGGAACTTGGCGTACAGGGCACGCCGTCAATCGTGCTCGCCAACGGTGAGATGCTGCCAGGCTACGTGCCACCCGCAATGCTGGTCGATCACTTGAAGACCGTCGGTCGCTGATCAGCGCTCGAGCAGGTCCTTCTTGCCAGGCTTGCCTTCCCACTCCTTGGCATCGGCTGGTGGCTCGCCTTTTTCCGTGATCACCGGCCACTTGCGCGCAAGCTCCGCATTCAGGGGTTTGTACTCGAGCTGATCGGCCGGCAGCTCTTCTTCGGAGAAAATCGCCTCGACCGGGCATTCCGGTTCGCACAGCGTGCAGTCGATGCATTCGTCGGGGTCGATCACCAGGAAGTTCGGACCTTCATGGAAGCAATCGACCGGACAGACTTCCACGCAGTCCATGTACTTGCACTTGATGCAGTTCTCGGTGACGACGAAAGCCATGACAGATCCTGAAGCCGGGGGCCCGCCATTTTGCCACGCGTTGCCCGGTGAGCGTAGCAGGCAACGTGTCAGCGTGACCGATAGTCGAACGTCGTGAAGTGATGGTTCTCGACGCGTCGCGCGCGATCTTCCAGATAGCGCCGCAAGGCGAACGTGATGCTCGGAAAGGCGAGGTCTTCCCAGGGCACTTCGTCCTCCGTCACCATTTTCGTCGCGAGACTCTCGGGCCCCACACCAAATTCCGGCTCGGCGAGGCGCGCGCGGAAAAAGACATGCACCTGGTGGGCAGAGAGCACGTGCACGATCGCGAGCAGCGAACCGATCTCGACGCGCGCGAGCGCTTCCTCGTGTGATTCGCGCTCCGCAGCCTGCTGCAGCGTCTCGCCGTTCTCCATGAAACCGGCCGGCACGGTCCAGTAGCCGCGGCGCGGCTCGATCGCGCGCTTGCAGAGGAGAATCCGCCCGCCATCCTCCGGCACGCAGCCCACGACGAGCTTCGGGTTCTGGTAGTGGATCGTGCCGCAGCGATCGCAGACATCGCGCGGCAGGTGATCGCCTGCCGGCACCTTGCGGGTGACGGGCGCTCCGCAATGGCTGCAGAAATTCATCAACCGCCCGCGGCCGGCGTCATCGTGCGCGCCGCGTCGAGACCTGCGCGTATCGCAGTCGCCCACTGTTTCATCGCACGGCGGGCATCCGCGATGTTGGTCACGCTGTTCGTGATCTGCAGGGTGCTGCTTTCCATGCCCCGCTTCCTGTCCACTACGCGTGCGAGCAGCGCGCCGCTTTCCCCGTCCCGGAAATCCGCCGCGAGCGTCATACGCCCGGGATCGACGGTGAGGCTGATCACCCGGCCCGCCGTCTGCCGGCTCATGTCGGGTGCATTGATGTAGAGGTCGATGATGGTTGGCACGACGTGCAGTGTCGCAGGGCCGGCCTCCGTGACGATCCTGTATCGGCCGCCAGCGGAGAGCGTCTCTGCGAAGACCTGGCGAAATTCCTCCGCGAGCACCTGCCTGATCCGCGCGGTATCAATCTCCTGCAGGGAAACGGAACCCAGGCGTGGATCCCAGTTCCGGTCGAACGAGACCTGCAGCGGGTCGAGCAGGATCTCCGTGTAGCGCCTGAAGTCCGCCTGGGGCTTCACGTACAGGGCATCGAATTTCTTCTGCGGGTGGATCTCGAGCCCGTCCCAGGTCTGCCGCGCAGCCGGCGCCGTCACGCAGGCCGCGAGCAGGAGGGCCGCGCCCGCGAGACTCAAACGTGCTGACATATCCATGGGCGTGGCCTCGCTTTGTGGTGCCGGGAGAGGGAATCGAACCCACACTCTGTCGCCAGAACCGGATTTTGAGTCCGGCGCGTCTACCAGTTCCGCCATCCCGGCTGCCTGGAAGAAAACTTTGCCAGATCGCGGGCCGTGCCGCGACCTTTTTCGCGGCCGTCGCATTAACATTCGGGCGTGCGCCCTGCTGATTTTCGTTTCGATTTGCCACCCGACCTGATTGCGCAGACTCCGCTGCCCCGACGCTCCGCGAGTCGCCTGTTGACGCTCGACGGCAGTACGGGCGCGTGGGCCGATCGCTGGGTGCAGGATCTGCCGTCGCTGCTCGAGACCGGCGACCTGCTGGTGTTCAACGACACGCGTGTCGTGCCGGCGCGCGTTCACGGCTCGAAGCCGACCGGCGGGCGCGTCGAGATGTTGTTTGAGCGCGCCGCCAGCGGGCGCGAGGCCTGGGTGCAATTGCGCGCGAGCAAGGGTTTCAGGGAAGGCGCGAGTTTTCGCACGGCGGGTGGCCAGGTGCGCGTGCTGTCACGCGCGGACGATCTCTGGCTCGTCGAATTGCCGCAGGAGCCTCTCGCATTCTTCGAGGCCCATGGCGAGACGCCGTTGCCACCCTATATTGACCGCACGCCGGACGACAGCGACCGCGAGCGCTACCAGAGCATGTTCGCGCGCGAGCGCGGCGCGGTGGCGGCGCCGACTGCGAGCCTGCACTTCGACGCCGGACTGATCGCCACGCTCGAAGCGCGCGGCGTCGCGCGCGCATTTCTCACGCTGCACGTCGGCGCGGGCACCTTCCAGCCGGTACGTACGGCAACGCTCGAAGCGCATCGCATGCATGCCGAACGTGTGACGGTGTCGCAAGCCGTGTGTGACGCCACGGCACGCGCCCGCGCAGCGGGCAGACGTGTGATCGCGGTCGGAACCACTGTCGCGCGCGCGCTGGAAGCGGCCGCGGCCGGCGGGGCACTCGCGCCTTTCGCGGGCGACACCCGCCTCTTCCTCCATCCGGGCTGCCGGTTCCGCGTCGTTGATGCACTGCTCACGAATTTCCACCTGCCCGAATCGACACTGCTGATGCTGGTGAGTGCCTTCGCCGGGCGCGAGCACGTGCTCGCGGCCTATGCGCACGCGGTGGCGGCGCGTTACCGGTTCTTCAGCTACGGTGACGCCATGTTCGTGACTCCGACGCCCGCAGCCCGCGCATCCGGAGCAGCGGCGTGACGCTGCGATTCGACGTTCTCTCGAGCGATGGCGCTGCGCGTTGCGGCCAGTTGACGCTGCGTCACGGCGTCGTCGAGACGCCGGCATTCATGCCGGTGGGTACCTACGGCACGGTCAAGGCGATGTCGCCTGAGGAACTTGCGGGGCTCGGTGCGCAGATCGTGCTCGGCAACACTTTTCACCTGATGCTGCGGCCGGGTCCGAAGGTGATCGCCGCCCACGGTGGCTTGCATCGATTCATGAACTGGCGGCGGCCGATCCTGACGGATTCGGGCGGCTTTCAGGTCTTCAGCCTCGCGAAGCTGCGCCGGATCGATGAAGCGGGCGTGCGCTTTCGCTCGCCCATCGATGGCTCGGAAGTGCAACTCACGCCCGAGATCTCGATGGACGTGCAGCGGGTGCTCGGATCGGACATCGTGATGGCTTTCGACGATTGCACGGCATATCCGGCGACGCACGAGGCCGCGCGTCTCTCGATGGAGCGCTCGATGCGCTGGGTCGGGCGTTGCCGCGATCACTACGCACGGGAAGGCGCACCGGGGGCGTTGTTCGGGATTGTCCAGGGTGGCATGTACGGCGATCTGCGCCGCGCCTCGCTCGAAGCCCTGCTCGAGCTCGGGCTGCCGGGCCTCGCGGTAGGTGGACTCGCGGTCGGCGAGCCCGAGCCGGAGCGCCTGCGCGTCCTCGAGGAACTCGTGCCGTACATGCCCGCCGCGCTGCCGCGCTATCTCATGGGCGTGGGCCGGCCCGAGGACATCGTGCAGGCCGTGCTGCGCGGCATCGACATGTTCGATTGCGTGATGCCCACGCGCCACGCACGCAATGGGCATCTCTTCACGTCGACCGGCGTAATCAATATCAGGAACGCCGTGCACCAGGAGGACACCGGGCCCGTGGATCCGGCCTGCGGCTGCTACACCTGCACGCACTACTCACGCTCGTACCTGCGACATCTCGATCGCTGCAACGAGATCCTCGGTTCGCGCCTCGGCACGATCCACAATCTGCACTTCTACCTCGACCTGATGGCGCGGATTCGCGCGAGCATTGCGGCGGGGGGATTCCGGGCTTTCGCGAGGGACTATCTCGCCACCCGCCAGGCGGCCACGGCCGCTATGGCATAATGCCCGGCTTTACCAGCCTGGACTTCTCCGAGGGGAGCCCCCAATGAACTCTTTGATCCCGGAAGCCTACGCGCAGGCCGCTGGCGCGGCCCCGGGCGGCTCGTTTGCGCCGCTCCTGATGATGGTGGTCTTCATCGTCATCTTCTACTTCCTGCTCATCCGCCCGCAGCAGAAGAAGGCGAAGGAACACCAGGCGATGCTCGCGAAGATCGCGGCGGGCGATGAGGTCGTGACCTCGGGCGGCATCCTCGGCAAGGTGGTCGAGGTCGGCGATTCGTTCGCCACGGTCGAGGTTGCTGATGGCGTTCGCATCAAGGTGCAGAAACTCCAGATCAGCTCGCTCGTGCCGAAGGGCACGTTCAAGGGCGCCTGAGTAAAGGACCCCCGATGCTCGAGTTCGCCCGCTGGAAGTACGTCCTCGTCAGCGTCGTGCTCGTCGCCGCGTTCTTCTTTGCCCTGCCCAACATCTTCGGGGAGGATCCGGCGCTGCAGGTCGTGCGCAAGGACCGGGTGCCGATGGATGCGGCGGCTGAAGCGCGGGTCGCGCAGTTTCTCGGCGAGCGCGGCGTGGTCTACACCTCGACCTTTGTCGATGCCGGCCGGCTCATGGTGCGCTTCGGCAGCGTCGCGACGCAGCTCGCCGCGCGCGACGCCGTCAACGAGGGGCTGAAGGACGAATACATCACCGCGCTGTCGTTTGCTTCGCGGGCGCCGGCGTGGCTCTCGAAACTGGGCCTGCGGCCGATGCCGCTCGGTCTCGACCTGCGCGGTGGCCTGCACCTCCTCTACCAGGTCGACGTCAACGGAGCGGTCGCGCAGCTGCTCGAAAGCTACGAGCAGGATTTCCGTCGTGTGCTTGGCGAGAAAAAGCTGCCCTATCTCGACATCGTCACGATCACCGAGGGCGCCGATATTCCGAATGGCGTGCGCGTGCTGCTCGCGCCAGGGGCGGACACCGATGGGGTGCGAACCGCGCTGCAGAGCCTGCAGGCCGATCTTCCCGTGCAAGCCGTGAATCTCGCGAGCGGGCCCGCGGTGCAGGCGGTGCTCACCACAGCCCAGATCCGCCAGCGCCAGGACTACGCGATCCAGCAGAACCTCACCACGCTGCGCAATCGCGTCAACGAACTCGGCGTCTCCGAGCCGATCGTGCAGCGCCAGGGCTTCGACCGCATCATCGTGGAGTTGCCCGGCGTGCAGAATTCGGCCGACGTCAAGGATATCCTCGGCAAGGTCGCGACCCTCGAATTCCGCCTCGTCGACACACAAGGCAGCATCGCGGAGGCAGTGCAGAGCGGCCGGGCGCCGCTCGGCTCGAAGCTCTACAAGGACAAGAACGGCCAGCCGGTGCTGCTCAAGCGCGAGCTGATCGTCACGGGCGATCAACTCACCGATGCGATCACGGCGGCGACGCAGGACGGTCCGGGTGTTTCGGTCAAGCTCGATGCGCGCGGCGGCGCGCAGATGCTCAAGACCACCCAGGCGAATCTTGGCAAGCCCATGGCGGTGGTCTTCATCGAGAAGTCGCGCGAGACCGTTGACGTCGGCGGCAAGAAGATCGAGCGCGAGGTGACCGACCAGCGCGTCATCAGCATCGCGACGATCCGCGGGGTGTTCAGCAACCAGTTCCAGATCACCGGGCTCACGCAGAGCGAGGCGCGTGAGCTCGCGCTGCTGCTGCGCGCAGGGTCGCTGGCCGCGCCGATCTTCCTCGCCGAAGAGCGCGCGATCGGCCCGAGTCTCGGCGCGAAGAACATCGAACAGGGTGTCAAGGCGCTGATCGTCGGCATGCTCGGCGTGTTCGTGTTCATGGCGCTCTACTACCAGGTGTTCGGCCTGGTCGCCGACCTCGTACTGCTTGCGAACGTGCTGCTCCTGACTGCGCTGCTGTCGATGATGGGCGCGGCGCTGTCGCTGCCGGGCATCGCGGGCATCATCCTCACCGTCGGCATGGCGGTCGACGCGAACGTGCTGATCTACGAACGTATCCGCGAGGAACTGAGAAATGGCGTGTCGCCGCAAGCGGCGATCCGTGCCGGTTTCGACAAGGCCTTCTCCGCCATCGCCGATTCGAACGTCACTACCCTGATTGCCGGCGTTGTGCTGTGGGTGTTCGGTACCGGTGCGATCCGCGGTTTCGCGGTCGTGCTGTCGCTCGGCATCGCGACGTCGATGTTCACGGCGCTCATGGGCAGCCGTGCACTGCTGACCCTGATGTATGGCGGCCGCGTGAAAATCGGCAAGCTTGCGATCGGCTGAGTTCACGAGGCGAGGGCAGGACATGGAGTTTTTTCACAAGCAGACGAAGATCGCGTTCATGCACACCCGCAAGGTGTGGTACGCGCTCTCTGCCGTGATGATGATCGTCTCGATCGGCGCGCTCGTGACGATGGGGCTCAATTTCGCGATCGATTTCACCGGCGGCGTGTCGGTCGAGGCCGCGCTGCCTTCCGCGGCGAACGTCGAGGCCATCCGCTCGAAGCTCGAGGAAGCGGGCTTCCACGAGCCGCAGGTCGGCATCTTCGGCTCCTCGCGCGAAGTGGCGATCCGCCTGCCACCCGATGCCTCGCAGTCGGTCGCGGAAATTCGTGCGCGGGTCGAGCAGGCACTGCTCGCCGTTGAGCCGGGCGCCGAGGTGCGCAAGCTCGACGTCGTCGGCCCCCAGGTGGGTGATGAGCTGCGCACGAGCGCGATCTGGGCGCTCAGCTTCACGCTGCTCCTGATCTTCATTTACATCGCCTTCCGCTTCCATACCTGGCGCCTGTCGGCGGGTGCCATCGTTGCGGTCATGCACGACCCCATCCTCGTGCTCGGTATCTTCTCGATCACGCAGACCCCGTTCGACCTGGCCGTGGTCGCGGCGATCCTCGCCGTCATCGGCTACTCGCTCAACGACACGGTCGTGATCTTCGACCGCATCCGCGAGCGTTTCGAGCACAACCGGCGTCTCCCGCCGCTGACCGTGCTCGACCAGGCGATCAACCAGACCCTGTCACGCACGATCATGACGAAGGTCGTCACGATGATCGTCGTGGTCGCGCTGCTATTCCTCGGTGGCCCGGTCCTGCGCGGCTTCTCCGAAGCGCTCGCAATCGGCATCCTCGCCGGCACCTACTCGTCGATCTATGTCTCCTCTGCGATCGCGCTCGATGCCGGGCTCACGGCGGAACACGTATTCCCGACCGTGAAGAAGACCGCGGTCGACGACATGCCCTGACCGGCGTGCCGTCACCCGGACGGGTGGCGAGGCAAAAAGTGACGCCGTGGGCCGATGTGCCTATCATGCGCCGCAAAGTCGGCATCCACGACGGGGGCGAACGATGAAATGGCGCACGAAGTCGGTCGATCAGGTCCAGGCTGAATATGATCGCGGGGAGCTGAAGCGCTCGCTCGGCCCCTGGCATCTCGTGCTGCTCGGCATCGGCTGCATCATCGGCGCCGGCATCTTCGTGCGCACCGGTAACGCCGCGGCGCTGCATGCGGGCCCTGCGGTGATGATCTCCTTCGTGATCGCGGGCGTTGTCTGCGCATTCGCGGGGCTTTGCTACGCCGAACTCGCCTCGATGCTGCCGGTGTCGGGGTCCGCTTATACCTACACTTACACGACGATCGGCGAGTTTGGCGCGTGGATCATGGGCGCGCTGCTGCTGCTCGAGTACGGCCTTGCGGCTTCGGTGGTCGCGGTCGGCTGGTCGGGCTATGCAATGAGTCTGCTGTACGACCTCGGACTCGGCATCCCCGCCGAGTTCACGCAGGCCATGGGCAAGCTCGTGATCGCGCACGCGACCACGTTCAGCATGAGCGATCCGCTCGTGAGCCTGAATGGCGTCACGGCACGGCTCGCCGACGGTTCACTCGTGCAGTTCCTGTCCACGGGCACGGCGCACATTCCGGGCGTGCACCAGTCCGCACTCGCCCTTTACGATGTCGTCGGGGGCAGCACCGGTAGTGGCTTCACGCTGACCAACGCCGCCGATATCCACCTTTCGCAGGACACCCAGGCGGTGCTTGCGGGCGCGGTGAAGGTGATCGATGCGGCGACCGGCCACTTGCGCGAGATTGCCGCCGGCGCTTCGGTCCTCGCGCCCGCGGGGTCGGTCGTGCAGATCCCGGTCGGATCGGTCGTGCCGATTGCTGCGAGCGCGGTTGTGACGTCCCTGTTCAACGTGCCGGCGGTCGTGATCGTTGTCGCCGTCACGCTGCTGCTCGTCGTCGGCGTTTCCGAGTCAGCCACGGTCAACAACGTCATCGTGGCGATCAAGGTCGCGGTGATCCTCGCGTTCATCGCGGTCGGCGCGTTCTACGTGAACAGCGCCAACTGGAAGCCGTTCATCCCCGAGCCGACCGGTGTGCCCTTCGAGTTCGGCTGGAGCGGCGTGCTGCGCGCCGCGACGATCGTGTTCTTCGCCTATATCGGCTTCGAGGCAGTGTCGACGGCGGGCCAGGAAGCGAAGAATCCGCGTCGCGACATGCCGTTTGGCATCCTCGGCTCGCTCGTGATCTGCACCGTGCTGTACATGGCGACTTCGGCGGTGCTCACCGGCGTCATCTCCTACACCAAGCTCAATGTCGCGGCACCCGTGGCGGTCGCGGCAGACACTTTCGGCCCGCAGTGGGGCTGGCTCGTGAAAGCGATCAAGATCGGCGCCATCGCGGGTCTCTCTTCAGTAATTCTCGTGCTGATGTTCGGCCAGACGCGGGTCTTCTACACGATGTCGCGCGACGGGCTCCTGCCGCAGGCGCTGGCGAAGGTTCATCCGCGTTTCAAGACGCCGTGGATCAACACACTCATCGTCGGCGTGGTGGTCGCGCTCGCGGCAGCGGTATTCGACATCAATACGCTCGGGGACCTGACTTCGATCGGCACGCTTGCCGCGTTCGCGATCGTTTGCCTTGCCGTCATGTGGCTGCGTCACTCCCGGCCCGATTTGCCGCGACAGTTCCGGACCCCGTTCTATCCCGTCACGCCGATCCTTGGCATCGTCTCGTGCCTCTTCCTGATCACGCAGGTCGAGCCACGCGTGCTGCACTTCTTCGCGTGGTTCCTTGCAGGCTCGGTCGTCGTGTACTTCCTGTACGGGTTCTGGGCGAGCCCGATGCGCGACCGCGCGTCGAGCGGAGCGTGAGCCGCGCCAGGCGTCAGCGCTTCAGCGATTCCGGCACGTGCGGCCCGAGGATATCGAGCAGCGCTTCGTAGACCTTCGGGGTTCCTGCAACCACGTGGGGTGAGAGGTCGTAGGGTGCTCCGCCGAGTGTGCCGATGCGGCCGCCCGCTTCCTGGATCAGGAGCGTGCCTGCAGCCGTGTCCCAGGGGTTGAGGCCGATCTCCCAGAACCCGTCCACGCGTCCGGCCGCGACATAAGCGAGGTCCAGTGCCGCCGCACCCGGACGGCGCACGCCGGCGGTGGCCTGCATCACCGCCTTCAGCTGGGCGAGATAGGTGTCGGCGTGCTCCTGGTTCGCGCGATAGGGAAAGCCGGTGGCGACCAGGGCTCCCTCGATGCCGGGACGATTGCTGACGCGCAGGCGACGGTTCTCGAGGCGCGCTCCATCGCCGCGACTCGCGGTAAAGATCTCGAGGCGCAGCGGATCGTAGATCACCGCGTGCTCGAGCCGGCCGCGGTGCTGACAGGCGATCGACACGGCGAAGGTCGGAAACCCGTGCAGGTAGTTCGTCGTGCCGTCGAGCGGGTCGATGATCCAGACGGTTTCCGATTCGCCCGTGCGCCCGCTCTCCTCGGCAAGAAAGGCGTGCTGGGGATAAGCCTTCGAGATGATCGCGATGATTTCGTGTTCGGCGGCGCGGTCAACTTCACTCGCGAAGTCGTTGCGACCCTTGGTGGTCACCTGCAGGCTTTCGAGCCGGTTCATGCTCCGGACGATGATCTCGCCGGCGCGGCGTGCGGCGCGGACCGCAATGTTTACAGCTGGTTGCATGCGAAAAGGGGGCTCGGCGGGGAAGGCACTACAATATCACGATGCATGCGCTCGACATCAGGTTCGTGCTGGTCGGCACCCAGCACCCCGGCAACATCGGTGCGGTGGCCCGCGCCATGAAGAACATGGCGCTCGAGCGCCTCGTGCTCGTGCGGCCACGGGAGTTTCCGCACGCGGAGGCGACGGCCCGCGCCTCCGGCGCCGGAGATGTCCTGGCGGCTGCACGCGTGGTCGGGCGGCTCGATGCCGCGATCGGCGACTGCGGGCTCGTAATCGCGACCACCGCGCGCGAGCGTGAGCACAATCATCGAGTGATCGATGTGCGCGATGCTGCGCAGCGCATCGTGCGCGAGGCGGCGACTGGCCCGGTCGCGGTCCTCTTCGGCGGCGAGCGGGCGGGGCTCTCGAACGAGGAAATCGATGCGGCGCATGTGCTGGCGCGCATCCCGGCGAACCCCGCCTATACCTCGCTCAACATCGCGATGGCCGCGCAGCTGATCGCCTACGAGATCCATCGCGCGCGGGGCGCGCGCGTCGCAGCCGCGCCTGGTGCCGTACCGCTTGCAACCGTGAGCGAAATGGCGCGCTTCTTCGAGCACCTCGAACTCGTACTCGGGGAAATCGGGTTTCGCGATCGCACCGTGAGCGGCACGAATCTGCAGCAGCGCCTGCGCCGGCTCTTCCAGCGCGCCGAGATGGACCAGAACGAGGTGAATATCCTGCGCGGCGTGCTCGCCGCCGTGCAGGGCAGACGCAAGGTGGCTGGCAGCAAGTGCCCGACCGGCAAGTCGCGATGACAGCCACTCACGCCGGACGGCCCGTCTATCTCGATAACGCGGCGACGACCGCCGTCGATCCGCGGGTCGCCGCGGTGATGGCTGCGTACCTCACGGAAGAGGGTGTCTACGGCAATCCTTCGTCCACGGCGCATGCTTTCGGCCGCGAAGCGGCGCGGTGCATCGAGGTCGCGCGGGCTGAAGTCGCGGCGCTCATGAGTGCAGAGCCCGGCGAGATCGTTTTCACTTCCGGAGCGACGGAGGCGTCGAATCTCGCGATCCTCGGCACCGCACGCGCCAACGCCGATCGGCGCCGCCACCTCGTCACGGCGCGCACCGAGCATCGTGCCACGCTCGATCCCATGCGCCGGCTCGAAAAGGAAGGCTTCGCCGTGACCTGGCTCACGCCGGACCGGGAAGGACGCCTTGACGCCCGGGATGTGCGCGCGGCGCTGCGCCCCGACACGCTGCTCGTCTCCATCATGCATGTGAACAATGAAACGGGCGTCGTGCAGGATGTCGCGGCGATCGGCGCTGTCTGCCGCGCCGCCGGAGTGCTGTTTCATTGCGATCTCGCCCAGGGAGTCGGCAAGTTGCCCACGGCGTTCGCCGGCCTGATCGATTTCGGCTCCTTCACGGCGCACAAGTTTCATGGCCCGAAGGGCATCGGCGCACTGTATGTCGCGGCCGCCGCGCGGCCGTGGCTCGCGCCGATCATGTTCGGGGGTGGCCAGGAGCGCGGCTTGCGGTCGGGCACCCTGGCGACGCACCAGATTGCGGGCTTCGGCCGGGCCTGCGCCCTCGTGCGGGTGGAGGCGGGCAGCGACGCCGTCCGGATGGAAGCGCTGCGCGCGGCGCTCTGGCGATCGCTTGCGGACCTGCCGGACGTGCATCTGAACAGCCCGCTCGAAGGCGGCTCGCCGGCAATCCTCAACGTGTCGTTCGAAGGCGTCGAGGGCGAGAGCCTCGTCAGCGCCCTCCCTGAAATCGCGATTTCCACCGGCTCGGCGTGCAGTTCCGCAACGGCCGAGCCATCGTATGTGCTGCGCGCGCTCGGGCGCAGCGCGGAACTTGCGCAGAGTTCGCTGCGCTTCAGTCTCGGTCGCTTCACGAGCGAGACCGACATCGCAAGGGCAGGTGAGGCCGTCAAACACGCGGTCACACGCCTGCGCAGCGTGGCGCCGTGACCGGAGATACGCTGAGTCCGCTCACCCGCGAGTACTTCGACCGCCTCGCCCACGGGGGGTGCTTTCCGGAGGGGCTGCCCGTCGTGAGCGGTGAGGCAGGTCGCGAAGAGACAGGGACACGGGTGCGTTTCCACCTGCTCATTGCGGGTGCGGTTGTGGCTGAGGCGCGCTTTCAGGCGTATGGCTGCCCCCACACCCTCGCCGTGGCGAGCTGGCTCGCGGGTGAGCTCGCCGGGAGGCGGCGCGAGAACCTCCTGCCGGGAACTCCCGAAGACTGGGCCCGGCGCTTCGAGGTGCCCGTGGAGAAGTTCGGCCGATTGCTCGTCATCGAGGATGCCCTGCGGGACTGCGTCGCGAAATGGCCCCCCGACACCCCCCTGCCGGGCAAGGCGTCGTAAAATGGGGCCATGAGCATTCATCTGACTCCTTCCGCCGCGGAGCGTGTCAAGGCTTTCATCGCTTCTCGCGGCAAAGGGCTCGGGCTGCGTCTCGGTGTGCGCAAGACCGGCTGCTCGGGCTTTGCCTATGTCGTCAATTATGCCGACGAGGCGCATCCCGACGACCGGGTGTTCGAAGACCAGGGTGTCAAGGTCTTCGTCGATCCGGACAGCCTGCCGCTCGTCGAGGGTACGACCGTCGATTTCGTCAGGCAGGGGCTCAACGAGGCCTTCCGGTTCTCGA
This sequence comes from Pseudomonadota bacterium, assembly GCA_963204795.1. Lineage (GTDB taxonomy): Bacteria > Pseudomonadota > Gammaproteobacteria > Steroidobacterales > Steroidobacteraceae > CADEFQ01. The sequence goes on from CAUJHX010000042.1 coordinate 13,733, forward strand.
ACCCCAATACCAGGGGCGAATGCGGCTGCGGCGAGAGCTTCAGCGTGTAAACTAGCGGGTTTGCAGGCCAAACCCGAGGAATCCGCATGGCGCTCGAGCGCACCCTTTCCATCGTCAAGCCGGACGGCGTGACGCGTAATCTCATCGGCGAAGTCGTCCGGCGTCTCGAAAGAGCCGGTCTCAAGGTGGTCGGCAGCCGCATGATCCGCCTCTCGAAGGGCGATGCCGAGGGTTTCTACGCCGTGCATCGGGAGCGGCCGTTCTTCAATGATCTCGTGCGTTACATGACGTCGGGTCCTGTGGTCGTGCAGGTGCTCGAAGGCGAGAACGCCGTCGCGAAGAATCGCGAAGTGATGGGCGCGACCGATCCGAAGAAGGCGGCGCCGGGCACGATCCGCGCGGACCTCGCCGAGAGCATCGAGGCGAATACCGTGCACGGGTCGGATTCCGTCGACAATGCGAAGGTCGAGATCGACTATTTCTTCAAGGCCGCGGATATCTGCCCACGGAGTTGAGGGCGCCGGGCTACGGGCGCCGCGCCACGGGCTACGGGCAAGAAACGTCATGTCTACTGAGTTGGCTGGTCAGAATCGCGTCAATCTGCTCGGGCTCGAGAGGCCCGCGCTCGAGGCGTTCGTCGGCACGCTCGGCAGCAAGCCCTTTCGGGCCCGGCAACTCATGCAGTGGATCTACGGTCGCGGTGAGTCGCGCTTCGAGGCGATGACCGATCTCGCGAAGGACTTCCGCGCGCAGCTCGCGGGGCGTGCGCAGGTGCGTGCGCCGCAGATCGTCACGACACACCGCTCGGCAGATGGCACGCGCAAGTGGCTGCTGCGCGCCGATGCGGCACAGGCGATCGAGATGGTGTACATCCCCGAGGAGGGGCGCGGCACGCTCTGCATCTCCTCGCAGGTGGGCTGCGCGCTCGATTGTTCCTTCTGTTCGACCGCGCAGCAGGGATTCAACAGGAACCTCACGACTGCCGAGATCGTTGGCCAGGTGTGGCTCGCCGCGCGCGAGCTCGAGCGCGACTTCGTGCCGCCGCCGGGCGCTTCGCCCGGCCAGCGGGCCATCACCAACGTGGTGCTGATGGGCATGGGCGAGCCGCTCGCGAACTTCCGGAACGTGGTGCCCGCACTGCGGGTCTTCACGGACGACTTCGGCTTCGATATCTCGCGCCGGCGCGTCACGCTTTCGACGTCGGGCCTCGTGCCGCAGATCTACAAGCTCGCCGAGGAGACGAATGTCGCGCTCGCGGTGTCGCTGCACGCGCCGACTGACGAGCTGCGCAGCGTTCTCGTGCCGATCAACCGCAAGCACCCGATCGCCGAGCTGCTCGAGGCGTGCTGGCACTACCTCGATGAGCAGAACGGGCGCAGTGTCACCTTCGAGTACGTCATGCTCGAAGGGGTGAACGATCAGCCCGAACATGCACGCGGACTCGTGAATCTGTTGCAGGGCCACCCGGCGAAGCTCAACCTGATTCCCTTCAACCCGTATCCGGGCACGCGGTATCGCCGCTCGAGCCCGGCGGCCATCGGGAGGTTCCGTGACGAGCTCTTGTCGGGCGGTGTCCTCGCGACGATCCGCCGCACGCGCGGTGACGATATCGACGCGGCCTGCGGTCAGCTCGCCGGTCGCGTCCAGAATCGCACCACGGTGCGCCTCGGCAGCAAACTGGTCGGCGTGGCGGTGTCACCATGAATGCAAGGCGAGTTGCCGTGGGAGTCTGCTGTTCGCTGGCCGCCTTGCTGCTCGCGGCGTGCACGACGACGACGAGCGGACCGAAGCGTTCGGCCACGAGTGCCGCGGGCTACAACGTGCAGCTCGGCTACGCGTACCTGCGACAGGGCAACCTGCCGCTCGCGAAGGAGAAGCTCGAACGCGCCGAACAGCAGGACCAGTCGAGCCCGGACGTGCACAGTGCACTCGGCCTCCTGTATGAGCGCCTCGGCGAGGCGAAGAAGGCGGACCGTCATTTCGAGACGGCGCTGCGGCTTGCGCCGAAGGACCCCGAGATCGAGAACAACTATGCGATCTACCTGTGCCGCAACGGCAGGGTCGATGAGGGCGTAAAGCACTTCGAGTCCGCCGCGCGCAATCCGCTCTATCGAACCCCTGCCGTCGCCTACACGAATGCCGGTGTCTGCCAGCGCGGCGCGGGCCGACTTGCCGAAGCCGAGAAGAATTTCCTCCGCGCCCTGCAGCTGCGGCCGAACAATGCCGAAGCAGCATTCCAGCTGGGCGACCTTCGTCTGCAGCAGGGTGCGAACGCCGAAGCGCGCGCGGACGTGGATCGCTTCCTCGACGCTTTCCGGGCGACGCCGGATCTGCTACTGCTGCGCGTGCGGATCGCGCGTGCCACGGGAGACAAGCTCGCCGAGGAGAAATTCTCGCGCCGGCTGCGCATCGATTTCCCCGACTCCGACCAGGCGCGGGCGCTGGGCGCTGCAGCTCGCAGTCCGGGATGATCGACACCACGGGCGTGGCAAATGGCGAGAGCATCGGCGCGCGCCTGCGTGCCGCGCGCGAGCGCGCGGGTCTATCGTCGCTGCAGGCCGCCGCGAAGCTGCATCTCGAGCCGCGCATGATCGAGGCGCTCGAGGCTGGGGAGTTCGCGGAACTCGGTGCACCGGTGTACGTGCGCGGTCACCTGCGCCGCTACGCCGAGCTGCTCGGCACACCCGCAGGTGAGTTGCTCGATGCTTACGCCGCGCAGATCGCGGCCAGTGCGCTGCCGGACCCGGTGCAACTCGCACACGTGACACCTGTGCGCGTGCCGCGCCAGCTGGCAGGTCCCGTGGTCGGCGTGATCGTGGCGGGCACCGTGATCGCCGGTATCTGGCTCGCGCTCAAGGGGCTTCCCACCGCCACTCTGCCGGCTGCTGCGCCGCCGCCTGCGCAGGTCGTACCGGCAACGGATGCGCCACCTCCCGCAGTTTCACCGGGACCTGTCGCGCCCGCTGCACAGGCCGGGACGCCGGGAGCGGACACCGTGGCGATACCGGCGTCGCCTGCCGCCGGGACGTTGCAGTTGCGTTTCTCGGTCAAGGGCGATTCCTGGGTCGAGATATACGACGCACACGGCAAGCGCCTCTATTTCGATCTCGCGCGCGCACCCGGGACGTTTTCAGTCGCGGGGTCTGCGCCGCTGCGCGTGCTCCTCGGGTACGTCGATGGTGTTGCAGTCGAGGCCGACGGGCGCGTAATCGAGGTTCCGGGCACTGTGCGCCGCGGTCGAAGTGCGCATTTCGTAATTGCCGCGGATGGCGCACTGAGCCGGGCGCCATGACGAGCGGTGTACGGCCCGTTCGCGGCATGAACGACGTGCTGCCGGCTGAAATCGGCCTGTGGCAGCATCTCGAAGGCGCGCTGCGTGAACTCGTCGCCCTGTACGGCTACCAGGAGATCCGCGTGCCGATTGTCGAGCACACGGATCTCTTCAAGCGCTCGATCGGCGAATTCACCGATATCGTCGAGAAGGAGATGTACACCTTCGCCGACCAGGGTGGCGACAGTCTCACGCTGCGGCCGGAAGCGACGGCAGGCATCGCGCGCGCGGCAATCTCGAATGGCATGTTGCGCGGACAGAAGCACAAGCTCTGGTGCATGGGACCGATGTTCCGCCACGAGCGCCCGCAGAAGGGCCGCTATCGCCAGTTTCACCAGTTCGATGTCGAGGCTCTCGGATTCGACGGTCCCGACGTCGACGTCGAGCTGATCGTGATGATGGCGCGCCTCTGGCGGACGCTCGGTCTCGGGCGGGTGAGTCTGCAACTCAACTCACTCGGCACGCCACAGTCCCGCGCGCTCTACCGCGAACGGCTCGTGCAGTACTTCCGCGGGCATGAAGCTGTACTCGACGAGGACAGCCGACGCCGGCTCGGCGGCAACCCGCTGCGCATTCTCGACAGCAAGAACCCGGACATGCAGGCGCTCATCGCGGGCGCGCCCCTGATCGTCGATCATCTCGACGCCGGGTCGCTCGCGCATTTCGAGACGCTGCAGGCCGCCTTGCGCGCAGCCGGCGTCGGGTTCACCGTCAATCCGCGCCTCGTGCGCGGTCTCGATTACTATTCGCGCACGGTCTTCGAGTGGATAACCGACGCGCTTGGCTCCCAGGACGCGGTGTGCTCCGGTGGACGTTATGATGGCCTGATCACCCAGCTCGGCGGAGAAGCCACGCCGGCGATCGGCTTCGCCATGGGGATCGAGCGTGTGGTGGAACTCCTGCGGCTGGCGCAGGTCGTTCCCGTGGCGCATACGCCCGATGCATACATCGTGGCCCAGGGCGAGCGTGCGACGGCGGCGGGACTCGCGCTCGCCGAACGGCTGCGGGACCAGTTGCCCCGATGGCGTATCGCGTTCGGTCACGGGGGCGGAAATTTCAAGGCGCAGTTCCGGCGCGCTGATCGCAGCGGTGCGCGGCTTGCGCTGGTGCTCGGCGAGAGCGAACTGGAGCGGGGCGTGATCGCGATCAAGAACCTGCGTGGCGAGACGCGCCAGATCGAATGCCCGATGGCCGAGGTGGGCACCCGGCTCGAGGCGGAGTTCAAGGAGTAAGCGGTGGACGATTATCTGTCGGAGAGCGAGCAATGGGAGTTCGTCAAGCGCTGGATGCGCGAGAACGCCGTGTGGATCGTGGGCGGTGTCGTGCTCGGCGTGCTGGCACTCGCCGGCTGGCGGATCTGGCAGGAGCGCACCGAGCGGCTCGCCCAGGAGGCGAGTGGCCGCTATGAGCAGGCCATCGAAGCCTTTGGTCGCAATGACCGCGCACGCGGCTTCACGCTCGTCGACGAGCTGCGACGTGATCACCGCAACTCGCCCTACGCCGACCAGGCGGATCTGCTCGCTGCGCGTGTGCAGGTCGATACGCGCGAATTCGACAAGGCCGCCGAACGCCTGAAGCGGGTGATGGACGTCTCGCGCGATGCGGAGCTCGCCATCGTGGCGCGCGGCCGGCTCGCGCGCGTCTACCTCGAGCAGGACAAGCCCGACGAGGCGCTGGCCTTGCTGAAAAGCGGCAAGGACGGCGCATTCGAGCCGCGCTTCGAGGAGATTCGCGGCGATGCGCTGCTCGCGAAGGGTGACAGGAGCGGAGCGCTCATGGCCTACCGTGCCGCACGTGCCGGTGCCGCCGGGGGCGCAGTCGATGCGGGGCTGCTCGAACTGAAGATCATCGCGCTCGAACCCGCGAAGGTGAATTGACATGCGCCGCATCGCTTTCGCCGCCCTGTTTCTCGTGCTCGCAGCCTGCTCGAAGGACAAGGAGGTCAATCCGCCTGCTGAACTGGTCGACTTCAGGCAGACACTCGCGGTCGATCGCGTGTGGGACGCGAGTGTCGGGGGCGGCGATGCCGCACTGCGTCTCGGGCTCGGCGCGACGATCGTCGGGGACCGTGTCTACGCCGCAGGCCATGGCGGGGAGGTCGCGGCGCTCGCGCTCGCCAATGGCCGCGCGCTCTGGCAGACGAAGACCAAAGCGCCGCTTGCCGGCAGCACCGGGGCCGATGCAACTCTGGTTGCGGTCGGCTCGAGCGAAGGCGAAGTGATCGCGTTGTCGAGTGAGAGCGGCAATGTCCTCTGGCGTGTACGCGTGCGCGGTGAGGTGCTTTCGGCACCACTCGTGGCTCCAACCGCAGTCGTCGTGCGCACCGTCGATGGTCGTCTGGTTGCCCTTGCGCGCGACGACGGCCACGAGCTGTGGAGTGTCGAGCAGCAGATTCCGCGCCTCACGCTGCGCGGGGTCGCCGCACCCGTGCTGGCGGGGGACGTCGTCCTGTGCGGCTTCGACAACGGCAAGGTCGTCGGCGCGAGCCTGCGCGACGGCTCGGTGCTGTGGGAGACGGCGGTGGCACCGCCGCGTGGGCGCACCGAACTCGAGCGCCTGAGCGACATTGACTCGCGCGTGCTCGTCTCGGGCGACAACGTGTTCGCGGTCGGCTTCCAGGGCCGCATCGCGATGCTCGCGCTCGACACGGGCCAGATCTGGTGGTCGCGCGATCTCTCGAGCTATCGCGGACTCGCGCTCGAGGGCGACCATCTGTACATTGCCACTTCCGAGGGAGATGTGGTCGCAATGGACAGCCGCACCGGCGGTGAAACCTGGCGGCAGAAGGCGCTTGCCTACCGGGGTCTCTCGGTACCCGCGGTGATCGGCAATCATGTCGTCGTCGCCGATTTCGAGGGTTACGTACATTTTCTCGACAAGTCGACCGGCGAGATTGCCGCGCGCCTGAAGTCGGGCGGCACCCGTGTCTCGAACCCGCCGATTGTCGCCGAAGGTACCGTATTGGTGATCAACGACGACGGCCGCGTGAGCGCGTTCCGGCCGAAGGCCTGACGCCGGGACGCCCGGTGCCGTCATGCTGCCCGTCGTTGCCCTCGTCGGCCGCCCGAATGTCGGCAAGTCGACGCTCTTCAATGCACTGACGCGCACGCGCGACGCGATCGTCGCCGACGTACCCGGCGTCACGCGCGACCGGCAGTACGGCTACGGCAAGATCGGCCTCGTCGCGTTCGTCGCGATCGACACGGGGGGCATCGTCGAGCAGCCTTCAGGCATCGAGACCCCCATGCGCGTGCAGACCGAGCGCGCGATCGCCGAAGCCGACACCCTCGTCTTCATCGTCGACGCGCGCGCCGGCGTCACGCCCCAGGATGAATTCATTGCGCGGCAGCTGCGCCGCTCGGGCAAGCCTGTCGTGCTCGCTGCCAACAAGGCCGAGGGACTCGACAGTGACGTGGCGGTGGCGGAGTTTCACGGACTCGGCTTCGGCGAGCCCGTGCCGCTCTCGGCTGCGCACGGACAGGGCACGCACGAGCTGATGGATGCGGTGTTTGCGGGCGGGCCGCCACCGGATATCGCAAGCTCGACAGCCGATCCCGCGCGCGATGCGATCCGCATCGCCGTGATCGGTCGCCCGAACGTCGGCAAGTCCACGCTCGTCAATCGCCTCCTCGGCGAGGAGCGCGTGATCGCGACCGACATTCCGGGCACCACGCGTGACAGCATCTTCGTGCCGTTCACGCGCGACGGGCGAGAGTTTCTGCTGATCGACACCGCGGGCGTGCGCCGGCGGGCGAAGATCGACGATGCCATCGAGCGCGCGAGCGTGTCGAAGACACTGCAGGCGATCGCGGAGGCGCACGTGGTCGTCGTCGTACTCGATGCGCACGATACGGTCGGTGAGCAGGATGCGAGCGTGCTGGGCCTCGCGCTCGAGCGGGGCCGGGCGCTGCTGATCGCCGTCAACAAATGGGACGGAATCCCGATGGAGCAGCGCGAGGAGATCCGCGGCAAGATCGCGCTCAAGCTCGACTTCGCGCCATTCGTGCCCGTGCATTACATTTCCGCGCGGCACGGCACCGGAGTCGGCGAACTTGCGCAGGCGGCAATTCGTGCTTATGAAGGCGCAATGCGCGAGATGCGCACGCCCGAACTGACGAAGACGCTGGAACGCGCAATGACGCAGCACCAGCCGCCCCTCGTGCGTGGCCGGCGCATCAAGCTGCGTTACGCGCACCAGGGCGGGCGCAACCCACCGCGTATCGTGATTCACGGCAACCAGACGAAGCACGTGCCGGACGCCTACCGGCGTTATCTCGCGAACGTGTTCCGCGAGACCTTCGACCTCTTCGCCTCGCCCGTCGCGGTCGAGTTTCGTACCGACTCGAACCCGTATGACTCAGCGCGTCGCCGCGGGCGCGGGCAGCGGAAGAAATAGCGCCGGGTCTACCGACGCGCGGTTCAGTATCACGCCCCAGTGCAGGTGCGGGCCGGTGACGCGCCCGGTGGCGCCCACCTTGCCGATCGTCTGCCCGGTCCTGATTGACTGGCCCGGCGTCACGTCGATCGCGGAGAGGTGACAGTACATCGTCACGAGGCCCTGGCCGTGATCGATGAGTATCGTGTTGCCGTTGAAGAAGAAATCGCCCGTGTCGAGCACACGGCCGTCGGCGGGCGCCGCGATCGGCGTGCCGGTCGGTGCCGCGATGTCCATGCCGGTGTGCGGATTGCGCGGCTCGCCATTGAAGATGCG
>CAUJHX010000043.1 GCA_963204795.1 Pseudomonadota bacterium
ATCAGCGTTTCAGTATAGCCGCCGTCGCGTTGCCGCCGAGACCGTTCGTCTGTGCAAGTCCCACCTTGGCGCCCGGAACCTGCCGCGCGCCGGACTGGCCCCGCAATTGCCAGGTGAGCTCGGCGATCTGGAACACGCCCATGGCCGTCGTCGCCTCGCCGAATGACACGAAGCCGCCCGACGGGTTGATAGGCATGCGCCCGGTCGGTGTGGTTTCACCGGCTGCCACCAGTCGCTCGGACTCCCCGGGTTGGCACAGACCCCATTCTTCCGGGAAGGCCAGCTCGTAATAGCAGGTGTTGTCCTGCAACTCGGTGAAGCTCACGTCCTTCGGGCCGATGCCCGCGCGCTCGAACGCGTTGCTCACCGCGCCCTTCACTTCGGTGTGAAAACTCGGCCCGCTCGGCACGGGACCGGCGAGCCCCCGCGGCAGCGAGTCCTCGAAGGTCATCGTCGCCACGGCACTCGAGGCCACCCACACCGGGTTCTTCGTGAACTCGCTCGCCCTGCGTTTCGAGCAGATGATCGCCGCGGCTGCGCCGTTTGACACCGGGCAGATCTCGAAGAGACGCAGCGGGTTGCTGACGTACGGCGAGGCCAGCACGTCCTGCAGCGTGATTTCCTTCTGGAAGCGCGCGTACGGGTTGCCGACGGAGTTCTTGCGGGCCTTGACCGTGACCTGGGCGAATTGCTCTTCGGTGGTGCCGTAATCGTGCATGCGCCGCCGCGCGAGGGTCGCCCAGAACGACGGCCCCGGAAAACCGATGCAGCGCTGGCGCAGGAATTCCGGATCGGTGACTTCCTCGTTGCCTGATGTCTGGATCATGCCTTTCGGCATGACCTCGCCACCGACCACGAGGACGATGTCGTACAGGCCGCCGGCCACCATGGAATAGCCGACGTTGAATGCGTTGCCGCCGGCGGCGCAGCCAGCCGACATGTTGTAGACCGGGATGCCGGTCGAGCCGATGTCCTCGACCACGTCATTCCCGTTGAGTCCCCAGCCCTTGCCGCCCGAAAAGCGCGAACTGGCCGCCGCGATCGCCCCGACCTGTCGCCACGCGACACCCGCGTCCTTGAGCGCCATGTCCACCGCGTGACGGCACAACTCCGTCACCGACTTGTTGCCGACGATATCGTCTCCGGTCTTGCCGAAGCGATGGAGTCCCACGCCCAGTACGGCGACTTCCTGCATTTTCGTGCTCCCCGCAGCTCAGACCAGCTTGAATTTCCAGGACGTGAAAGCCTTGTCCTGTTCGTGATACAGCGTGTCGATGACCAGGTTTACGGCCGCCCCGACTGTCATCGCTTCCGGCGGATCGACCATCTGCCCGACGAGCCGCAGCCCGCTGTCGAGATCGACCACGGCGATGGCATAGGGCTTGAAAGGCTTGTCGAACTTGTGCGGGCTCGGTGGCGGAAAATTCGCCACCGAATAACTCCACACCGTGCCCCGACCGCCGAATTCGCACGGCTCCATCTTCGATCCCGGGCACGCGGGATTGTGGCAGCTCGCCGCCTGCGGAAAGTACGGCGTACCGCATCCCGCGCACTTCGACCCGAGGACCCTCGCGCCGCCCTCGGCGGCGAAGAGTCCCGCAACACACGGCTCGGACTGGACCACTTGTGCTTCTCCCTCAGCCACCACGGGCGGCCTTGATCAGTTCCGGCATCACCTCGAGGCAATCGCCGACGATGCCATAGCTTGCATATCTGAAGATCGCCGCGTCCGGATCCTTGTTGATCGCGACGATCGTCTTCGCGGCGGAGCATCCCGCCATGTGCTGGCTCGCGCCGGAGATGCCGACTGCGACATACAGCCGCGGCCGGGTCACCTTGCCGGTGAGGCCGACCTGCCGCGAGGAATCGATCCAGCCCTCATCGACGATCGGACGGGAACCGCCCCACATGCCGCCCAGCGCCGACGCAAGATCCCTGACGAGCGCGAGATTGTCGGCCTTGCCGAGACCGCGGCCGCCACTGACGATGATTTCGGCGTCCTCGAGGCGCGGCCCCTCGGGCTTGGGCGCCGAGCTGACCTTGAAACGCTCCTCGATCGCGCCGAGATCGACGTCGACCTGATTGCAGGCGGGCTCGCTGGCGGAAGGCGCGGGTTCTGCAGCAAGTGTCGTCGGCACGAGGCACACGACGTTGATGCGCGAGGGCATACGATAGACGACTTGCGTATCGCCGCCATAGGCAGTGGCCGATGCCTGCAGCACACCAGCCTCGTGCTGGAGCGCAAAGACATTCGTGACCACGGCTGCACCCAGCCGGCTGGCAAGCCGCGGCGCCACGAGGCGCGACGCAGCCGTCTGGTTGAAAAGCACGAGCGCCGGTTGCGCCTTGGCACAGTACTGCGTGAACGCCTCGACGAGTGCGTCGGGAGCGAAGCCCTGCAACTTCGGATGCGTGATGGCATCGACTGCAGCAACTCCGTAGCGGGAGGCGAGCGCACGCGCGGCGTCCCGGTCCATTCCCGCAACTGCCCAGTGCAGCGGCAATCCGGCGGCGACGCTGTACGCACGGGCTGCCGTCAGCACCTCCTCGATGCCGCGTTCGGCGACGTTTCCCCAGCTGCAGACGACTACGCTCACGACGATCTCTTTCCGAACAGGCGCTTGAAGAAACCCTTGACGCTCTCCCAGAGCGTCTTTGCAACCACGGCAACGATGTTGATCGACTCCTGCCTCGCAGGTGGAGGCGTCGCCGCGGCAGGCTGACCGGCTGTCGCACTACCGGACGCAGCCGTGGCAGCGGCCGCAGCAATCGGCTCGAGCATCGCGCGAACATTCCCGACGTACATCTTGATGATCTGTGCGGAGATGCCCTCGATCATGCCGCGACCGACCTGCACGATTTTCCCGGTGAGGTCGAAGCTGGAGCTCGTCTCGACATTCGTCACGGCGCCGCCCTCGGTGCTCGAGAGCTGGCTGATGATCGTGCCCTTGACGGTACCGCCCCCGCGTTCCTTGCCCTCGGCCAGCATCGTGACCACCCGCGCGGCGGCGTCGATCCCGGTGTAGGTGATCGTCCCCTGATACTGGGCCGTCACCGCACCGACCTTGACCTTCACGGCGCCGACAAAGCTCTTGTCATCGATGACTTGCGTCAGCGACGCACCCGGCATGCAGGCCACGACATTCTGCGGGTCGAGCAGAAACGCCCAGACTGCCTCGATGGGTGCCCGTACCTGAAACGACTGTCGCAGTTCAATGGCCATATTGCTAAACGACTCCGTCGGCGCGCAGCCGGTCGATGAGCTGGCGTGCCGTTTCGGCCGCCGGACCCTTCAGGAACTCGCAGTTGCCGTTGACCACGGGAAGCTGCTGGCGCACCAGCTCGACCGATGGCGCCAGATCGGCGGCCGACAGGCCGAGCCCGCTGAGGCTGACCGCTACAGGCGCCATCTTGCGCGCGGCCATCTTGGACTTCGCCGTCGGAAACCGCGGTACGCCCACTTCGTTGCTGACGGTCACGAGCGCCGGCAAGGCGCCCTGCGCCACCTCATCGCCATCGGCCGTCACGCAGGTCACGCTGAGTGTGCGACCCGAGACCTCGGCCGCGCGGGCGAAGAGCACCGCCGGAATGCCGAGCTTCTCCGCCAGCAGCACGGGCACCACGCCCTGATCGTCGTCGGAAGCCTGCCGGCCGCACAGGACCAGATCCGCCCCACCGCTGCTCTTGATGTAGGCGGCAAGCACCTTCGCCACCGCCTCGCAGTCGAGTTCGAGGCCGGCCGGGTCGATCGCGACGATCTCGTCGGCACCGAGCGCCGCGCAGTGCCGCAAGATCGCCTGCGAATCCTGGCCGATTGACACCGCGACAATCCTGCAGGTGTTGCCGGCGTCGCGAATGCGCAGCGCGATTTCCATGCCCTGCTCGTCGTAAGCATTGATCAGCCGCGGCACGGCTGCCACTTCGAGCGTGCGCCCGTCACTGCCGATCCGGAGCTTGCCCGCCAGCGCCAGATTGTTGACGGCGTTCGGATCGAGGACTTCCTTGACGCAGACTACGATTCGCATGGCCCTATTCTTCACCTTCGATGATGAGATTGCCGGCGTCGCACCACACGGCCTCGTGCGTGAAACCGGTCGGCTTGCGCGTGAAATCCGTCATGAGGTACCAGCGCCACGGGTAGTCACCAAAATCGCGGAAATGTCCGGTCAGGACTCCGGCAAATTCCTGCCGACCCGCGAAGTGCGTGCCCTCGATTCCCTTGCCGCCATCGCACTCGGCCCGACGCCCGCGCATCGCAGCGTCGAAGCCATCGCGACTGGCGATGGCCCGCGCGGCGGCGTCAGGCTGTTGCGAAGCGATCGAAGACATCGAGTGCCTCATCTACCAGATCGGAAAGGATCTGCCGCGCCGGCTTCATCTCCGTCACGTAGTGGATGCCCTGCCCGGCTGCCTCGGTCATGAGGTCCTTGCGCTGGTAGTCGAGCGATCCCTGGATGTA
>CAUJHX010000044.1 GCA_963204795.1 Pseudomonadota bacterium
CTGCGGGGCTTCAAGCGCTGGTGGGATGCGGCCACGGGTCTGCCGCAGATCGTCACGGGCGACAAGGATTTCGACTACTCGCGCAAGGAGAACTTCGAGGACCGCGCCGTCTTCGGCGAGCTGACCTGGCACTTCACCGACCAGTTCCAGATGACGGGCGGCTTGCGGTACTACAGCAATGACTTCACCAATCGCAGCTTCATGGACCTGCCGCTCTATGCCGGAGCCTTCACGCCGGAGAACAGCGGCTTCGACACGAGCGATGACGGGGTGCTCTGGAAGGGCAATGTCTCGTACAAGCTGAACGCCAACCAGCTCGCCTATGCCACCATCTCGCAGGGCTACCGCCGCGGCGGCTCCAATGCGATCCCGACCTCCGGCACGTTCGCGGAGAATCCGGGTTTCCTGCGCTTCGACTCCGATTCCGTCACGAATTACGAGATCGGCATCAAAGGCACGAGCGCCCGCTTCCGCTACTCGACGGCGCTGTTCGTCATCGACTGGGACGACGTGCAGATCAACACCTCGACTCCGGTCTGGGGATTCTTCGCGGCAGTCAACGGCGGCAAGGCGAGCTCGAAGGGCGTCGAGTTCGAACTCGACGGCCGCGTGACAGACCGGCTCGGCGTGAACTTCGGTTACACGTACGTGGACGCGAAACTCGACGAGGATGCCGTGAGCCCGACGGGCTTCGTGCTCGGCTCCGCGGGCAACCGCCTGCCCGGCACGCCCGAGCACACGGTGATGGCGGGGCTCGCTTACACGGTGCCGGTCGGCACGGATCGCTCCTGGGTCACGCGCGTGAATGGCTATTATCAGTCGTCGACGATGAACGCGATCAGCGACTCACCGGTCTACAACGTGCAGCTCGGCGGCTTTCAGCTGTGGAACTTCTCGACGACCCTGGCCGGCGACAAATGGGATGCCACCCTGTGGGCGAAGAATCTCCTGAACGATGCCGGTGTCACCGGCCTCTTCACTGAGGCCTATATGGGCACGTATCCCATCGAGGGTTATTACGGCAACGGTTCGAAGCGGTTCATTTCACTGCCACGCACCTTCGGGGTGACGCTCACCTGGCGCTTCTGAGCAACAGCGAGGTCCGTTTGCAGCAGGTCGGGCAACTGCTTTCAACGGGGCAGACGCGTGCCGCGCTCGCGGCGCTGGCGTCCATCGAAAGCGCCACGCGGGGCGACGCGGTACTCGCGCAACAGGTTGCCGAGGCCTATACGCATTGCGGGCGGCATGCCGATGCCCATCGCTGCCTGCTGCGCGCGGCGCAGGCTCGGCCGGACGATCCGCGTGTCCTGTACAACCTCGCCGCGGCCGACATGGCCATCGGCGATTTCGGCGCCGCCGAAGCACGCCTCGATCGGGTGATCGCCCTTGCACCCGACGACTTCGACGCGTGGTACAACCGCTCGACCCTGCGCCGCCAGACTCCAGCGCGCAATCACGTGGCGGCTCTCGAGTCGGCGCTCGAGCGTGCTGCGCCGCGGGGCGACGTCGCGCTCGGCTACGCGCTCGCAAAGGAACTGGAGGATCTCGGCGAGTACGCGCGCTCCTTCCGCGTGCTTGCGCGTGCGGCCGGCGCACGCCGCAAGCAGCTGTCCTACCGCGTCGAGATGGATATCGAAGCGATCGACACGATCATCGCCGCGTTCGGGGCCGGGGTGCTCGCTCCCATGACGCACACGGCCGGCCGCACGGGCTCAGGCGCCATCTTTGTCGTCGGGTTACCACGCTCGGGCACGACACTCGTGGATCGCATCCTCGCCTCGCACCCCGCAGTGGAGAGCTTCGGCGAGTTGAATGACCTCGCGCTCTCGGTGATGCAGTTTGCGGGCAAGGCCGCTGACCGGCATGCGCTCATCCGGCAAGCGGCAGCAGGCGATCACGCTGCACTCGGCAGAAAGTACATCGAGCGAGTGGACGGCTACGGCCGCAGCCGCCCGCACTTCGTCGACAAGACACCGCTCAATCTCCTCTATCTCGGGCTGATCGCTCTGGCACTGCCGGGTGCGCGCGTGATTCACCTGTATCGCGATCCGCTCGATAGCTGCTACGCCATGCTGAAAACCCTCTTTCGCATGGGCTATCCGTTCTCCTACGACCAGACCGACCTCGGGCGCTACTACGGCGCCTATCAGCGACTCATGGATCACTGGCGGGAGCACCTTCCCCACGCCTTCCTTGATGTCGACTACGAAGCCCTGGTCGGCGACCAGGAGCGCGAGACGCGGCGTCTGCTCGACTGGTGCGGGCTCGATTTTCATCCGGACTGTCTCGAGTTCCACCGTCATGCGGGCCCGACGGCCACGGCGAGCGCCGCGCAGGTCCGTGAGCCCATGCATTCGCGTTCGGTGGGCGCATCGCGACGCTTGTGGGAGGAGCTCGCTCCGCTGAGGGCTGCGCTTGCAAGCTCGGGGGTGGAAGTCACATGACACGCTGCGTGCCGCGATGCGCCGGTCTGCTCGCAATGGCAGTCGCTGCCACGGCCGCTGCGAACGCGCTGCCGGCCCGCGTGCTCGATCGCACGTTCCTGTTCGGGCGCGAACAGCCCTCCGCACCGCTCCCGATGAGCGAGTTCACGCCGCCCGCATCTGCCAGCGCTCCGCTGCACACGATCGAAGGGCGCCTCACACTGTCGCGTGAAGCGCTGCTCGGCGCGATGCAGGTCTGGCGGGACGACTACGGCACCTCGAAGGCCGCACCAGAGATACTGCGGCACCTGCCCGAGTTTGACTTCGAGTTCGTGACGAGTGGTGAAGCGCTGATTCCCGTGCGCCGCGGCAGCATCGAGTCCCGGCACCCGCAATGGGAGTTCGTGCTCGAGCCCGGGCGCCTGTGGACCAGCCCGGAGGACGACGGCCTCACGCGTGCAGCGCTGCCGTTCTCGCTCGAGGAGCGCAACGCCAACTGCCTGCACAACGGCGTCCTGACCTTCCTGTTCGACGCAAAGGGAAAGATTTCGCGCGTCGCGTACCAGGTGAGCAGTGAGACCTGCGCTTACCTGAAGCTCGACCTGTGGGGCGTGCTACCGGCGCGCTATCGCCCCGCACCGATCGCGCGGGCAGGCGAAATTCGGGCGGCCTACGCGCGCGAAGTCGCGGCGCGGCTGCCGACCCGCCCGATCGAGGCGCTCGCGGCCGCTTATCCCGGCGCGAATCCGGCGGCGTTCGGCAGCCCGGATGAAGTGCCGCGCGAGGACATGACCGCCTATGGCTTCGTCATCGACGGCGTGCACTACGTGGGGGGTTGCGATACGCGCGCCGGACCCTATCCCTTCTGCGACGTGCTCGACCTGCCGTCCTATTCACTCGCGAAAAGCCTCGTGGCCGGGCTCGGCAGTCTCGCGCTTGCACGCGAGCTTCCCGGCCTGCTCGATGAACGCATCGCTGACTGGGTGCCTGCGTGCAAGGCTGCGGGGGGCTGGGACGACGTGCGCTTCCGTGATGCGCTCGACATGGCGACCGGTCACTTCGATTCGACGCGCTACGATGAGGACGAGAAATCGCCTGCGATGCCGCCGTTCTTCATCGCGGAAGATCACCTGACGAAGATCGAATTCGCCTGCCGGCACTTTCCGCGCCGTGCCGCGCCCGGCACACAATGGGTGTACCACACGATCGACACCTACGTGCTCGGCACGGCACTCGAGGCGTTGGTGAAGCGCAAGCTCGGCCCCGCGCGCGATTTCTATCGCGACATCGTCGTCGCGAAGCTCTGGACACCGCTGGGACTCAGCCCGGTGCTGCGCGAAACCCGCCGCACGCGCGATCTCGCCGCGCAGCCCTTCACGGGCTGGGGGCTCATGCTCCATCGCGACGACATCGCACGGCTCGGCGCCTGGCTCGCCGCGTCGCAACTGCCGGCCATCGGCGGCATCCAGCCGTTCGACGAGCGCGAATTGAACATCGCCCTGCAGCGTGATCCCGTGAACCGCGGCCTGCGTGCGATCGACGACAGCTTCCGCTACGCGCGCGGCTTCTGGGCGCACGACGTGAGCCGCTACATCGGCTGCGCGCATCCGGTGTGGGTGCCCTACATGGCGGGCTTCGGCGGCATCAACGTGCTGCTGCTGCCAAACGGCACCGTTTACTATTATTTCAGCGACGGCGAGGCGTACCGCTGGGCGACTGCGGCCGCTGAAGCGCATCGCATCCGCCCGTATTGCGGGAAAGCTGCGCCATGACGGCCACGACGCTTGCGGGTGTTGCAGGTCACGCGCGCCGGAATCCGGATGGGCTCGTCGCTGCGGCGTTTCTCTCCTTCCTCGCCACCGCCGGCATCTTCTACGTCAACATCATGCCAGCGCTCGTTTCGGGGCTTATCTCGGGCCTCGGCTTCAGCCAGCGCGAGGCGGGATTCGTCGGCTCTGCGAATCTCTACGGCGCCGCCTTCGGCGCGCTCACGATCGTGCTGCTCATCGCACGCGTCGCGTGGCGCAAGACGTCGATCGCGCTGCTCGCGGCGCTCGTAACGCTCGACGCGATCTCGATGGCAGTACACGCGCCCTGGGTGATGATTCCCCTGCGGGCACTGCACGGCTTCGTGGGTGGCATGCTGGTCGGCGTCGCGTTCTCCGTCATCGCACGCACAAAGTCGCCCGACCGCGTCTTCGGTGTGCTGCTGTTCGTGCAATTCGGGCTCGGCGGACTCGGCGTGATGACCCTGCCCCGTCTCGTGCCTGTGTTCGGCACGGGTATGCTGTTCGTCGCGCTGATCGCGTTCAGTGCAGTGACGCTTGCAATGCTGCCGTTCCTCGGGCCTTATCCGCCGCGTCCCGCTGCCGCTGCCTCGGCTGCGAGCCGCGCCACGGCATCCACGCCGCGCTTCGCGCTCGCGCTGCTCGCGATCTTTCTCTTCCAGGCCTCCAACATGGGTCTCTTCGCCTACATCCTCGAGCTCGGGAGGGCGGCGGGCCTGCCCCGGGATTTCATCTCTACATCCGTCGGTGCGGCAACCTGGGTGGGCGTCGCGGGCTGCCTGCTCGTGATCGTGATCGCCACACGCTACGGACGCACGCTGCCGCTGGCGATCGGGCTCGCTGCAACCCTGATCGGAATCTGGGCGCTCAACTACTCGGGCAACCGTCTCGTATTCGTGCTCGCAAATTGCGCAACCGGGATCACGTGGTCGCTCGTGATGCCCTATCTGCTCGGGCTCGCCTCCGTCTTCGATCGCACGGGCCGCGCCGCCGCCCTCGGCGGCTTCGCCTCGAAAATGGGACTCGCCTCCGGCCCGTTGCTCGGCGCGCTGATCCTGCGCGGCGACAATTTCGGGTTGCTCATCAACCTCTCGTGCGTCGGCATCATCGCCTGCGCGGCAGCGGCGCTCGCGCCGGCGCGGGCCGTGGATCGGGCGCCGCCGGCGACGGGCTGAGGGCTACAGGCTGCGGGCCAGGAGCGCCAGCAACCTCCCCCACGCCTTCTCCGCCTGATCGTGGTCGTACACGCGCGCATCGGGCGGGCACCAGCCGTGCTTCGTGCTGGCGTACACCTCGATCTCGGCCGGCAAGTTCGCGGCCGCGAACGCCTCGCGCAGCCGCTCCTTCTCTTCGGGACGACGCTGATCGTCGTTCTCGGCGATCGCAATCAGGAACTGCGCCTTCATCTTCGGAATGAGGAGGTGCGGGCTGTCGGGCTTGTCGGTGGCGAGGCCCCCACCGTGAAAAGTGGCCGCGGCGCCGATGCGACCCGGAATGGCCCCCGCCGTCTGCATTACGAGCGGACCGCCCATGCAATAGCCGGTGGTTCCGATCTTGCGCTGCCTGTCGACGGCATCCTGGGTGTCGAGCCAGCCCACGAAGGCTCGGGCATCGGTCACAGCCGTGTCGGGCGACAGCGAGCCGGAAAGCGCCATCAGTGCGGCACGCGTCGCGGGATCCTGGAAATCCGGATTCTCCGGCGAGGTGGGCGCGTGCTGTTTGCGATAGAACGGATTGACTGTGAGCACCGCATAGCCCGATTCCGCAAGACGCCTGCCCATCTGCCGGAAGGCTGGGCGCAGGCCGAAGATGTCGGGCCAGACGAGCACTCCGGGATGCGTGCCCTTCACCGGGCGCGCGAAATGCGCATCCGCGGTGCCATCCGGTGTCCTGATGTCGACTTCACTCTCGGTGACTTCCGCAGCGCCGGCGACGGGCGGCAGCAGCGAGAGCGCACTCACCCCGAGCGTGAGCGCCCCGAATTGCCGTCGCGACAGGTCCTTCGAGCGCAACTCGTATTCGACCATGTCGTCGAAGGCGTCGTGATCGCACATGGCAGTCCTCCGTGGATCGTTCGGGGAAGCGGCATGTTGCTCCCGCGAAACCGGGGTCGCAACCCGGATGCGACCCGGATGCGACGATCAGACGTTGAACCTGAAATGCATCACATCGCCTTCGCGGACGACGTACTCCTTGCCCTCGAGCCGCAGCTTGCCCGCTTCCTTCGCGCCCTGCTCGCCACGCGCTGCAATGAAGTCCTCGAACCCGATGACCTCCGCGCGGATGAAGCCGCGTTCGAAATCCGTGTGGATCACGCCCGCAGCCTGCGGCGCCGTCGAGCCGCGCCGCACGGTCCAGGCGCGCACTTCCTTCGGCCCCACCGTGAAATACGTCTGCAGGCCGAGCAATGTGTACGCGGCGCGGATCACGCGATTGAGCCCCGGCTCCTCGAGCCCGAGGTCGGCAAGAAACTCGGCGCGTGCGTCATCGTCGAGCTGTGCGATCTCCGCCTCGATCTGCGCGCATACGGCGACCACCACGGCGCCTTCTGTCGCCGCGCGCGCTTTGAGCGCAGCGAGGCGCGGATTGTCCCTGAAGCCGTGCTCGTCGACGTTGGCGACATACATGACGGGCTTCGAGGTGAGGAGATGCAGATCCTGGAGATCGCGCAGTTCCTCAGGCGAAAGACCCATCGCGCGCACGGCCCTTGCGGCATCGAGCTGCTTGCGTACGCGCTCGAGCAGGTCACGCCGGCGGATGGCGTCCTTGTCGCCGGCCTTTGAGGCCTTCGCTGCACGATCGACTGCCTTCTCGACCGCTGCGAGGTCGGCGAGCGCGAGTTCGGTGTCGATCGTCTCGATGTCGGCGAGCGGATCGACCTTGCCCGCAACGTGCACGATGTCGTCATTCTCGAAGCAGCGCACCACATGTGCGATCGCATCGACTTCGCGGATATGCGCGAGAAACTGGTTGCCGAGCCCCTCGCCCTGCGAGGCGCCCGCCACAAGACCTGCAATGTCGACGAATTCGACGGTCGTCGGCAGGACCTTCTGCGGTTTGGCGATCGCCGCGAGCGCATCGAGGCGCGCATCCGGCACCGGCACGACACCGACGTTCGGATCGATCGTGCAAAACGGATAGTTCTCCGCCGCGATCTGCGCGCGCGTCAGCGCGTTGAAGAGGGTCGACTTGCCGACATTCGGCAGGCCGACGATTCCACACTTGATTCCCATCACTATTCACCATCTGCCGGCTTCGAATGCAGCCGATGCATCGCCCGTTGCGGCCCTTCCGTAATGAGGACCGGCAGCACATCGGCCGCCGCCGCCACCGCCGCGCGGATCGATTGGTCCTCTGCGGCCGATGCGCGCGTCAGCACGTAGTCGACCACTTCGGACTTCTCGCCCGGGTGGCCGATGCCGATGCGCAGGCGCCAGAAACCCTCGCCGATGCGCGGAATCAGGTCGCGCAGGCCGTTGTGACCGCCGTGGCCACCGCCTTCTTTCAGGCGCACGGTGCCGACGGGCAGATCGAGTTCGTCGTGCGCGACCAGAATCGCGCCCGGATCGATCTTGTAGAAATCCGCGACGCTGCCGACGGGACCCGCGCTGCGGTTCATGTACTGCATCGGTTTCAGCAGGATCACCTCCGCCTTACCGATCTGTACCCGGGCCATGTCGCCATGGTGGCGCCGATCAGCGCGCAGGTTTCCCCCATGGCGCGCAGCAAGCTCGTCGATGAACCAGAACCCCGCGTTGTGGCGCGTGCGCGCGTACTCGTCGCCCGGGTTACCGAGCCCCACGATCAGCTTCAGCGGAAAACCGGCCATGCCCGCCTCCATCGTGCGCCGCGCCCAAAAGAGAAAGGCCGCCGGACCCCGGCGGCCTTTGTGCTCCGGTCGCAGCGACTACTTCTTGCCGCCGCCTTCCTTCTTCGCCGGTGCTGCCGCGTCGGCCTTCGCCGCCTCGCCAGCAGCGGGCGCAGCCGCGGTGGTCCCCGCAGCCACCGCGCCTTCGGCTGCCGCTGCCTCGGTCGGCTCCGGCTCGGCCGCACGCGGCGCGTGCACCGAGACGACCGCGACATTGCGACCCTGCTGCAGCTGCGGAATCACGACGCCCGCAGGCAGCGGGATGTCGCTCAGGAACTTCGTTTCGTTGAGCTTCATCTGCGACAGGTCGAGTTCGAGGAACTCCGGCAGATCCTTTGGCAGGCACACGACTTCGACGTCCGAGATACGGTGTGACACCACGCCGCCCTCGGTCTTCACGCCCGGCGATCCCGCCGCGCCGTGGAAGTGGATCGGCAGATGGATGCGGATCTTCTCGTCTGCCAGCACGCGCTGCAGGTCGATGTGCATGATCGCGTTCTTCGCAGGGTGCATTTGCACGTCCTTGATGATCGCTTCCTGGCTCTCGCTGCCCACCTTGATGCGGATGATCGACGAGTACAGCTTCTCGTTGTCGATCATCGTCATCAGGTTCTGATGGTCGAAAATCACCTGGCGGGGCGCGAGCTTGCCGCCGTAAATGATGGCCGGAATCTTGCCGCGACGACGCAGGCGGCGGCTCGCACCCTTGCCCTGATCGTCACGGAAGTCCGCCTGGATCTCGAATCCGATGCGCATGGATCTCTCCTTCGTTCAATGCCAAAGGGAACCTCCGCGACCAGAGGGTCCCCACCAAAAACCCGTTCAGTCGATGTAGAGACTGCTCACCGATTCCTCATCGCGAATGCGACGAATGGTTTCCGCGAGCAATCCTGCCACCGACAGCTGGCGGATGCGGCCGCACTTGCGCGCCGCCTCCGTCAGCGGAATCGTGTCGGTCACGACGAGTTGGTCGAGCGCCGACGCTGAAATCTTCTCGACCGCGCTGCCCGAAAGCACCGCGTGCGTGATGTACGCCACCACGCGCTTTGCGCCCTGGTCCTTGAGCGCCTGCGCCGCGAGGCACAGCGTGCCTGCGGTATCGACCATGTCGTCGACGAGCACGCAGGTCTTGCCCGCCACCTCGCCGATGATGTTCATCACCTTCGACTCGTTCGGCCGTGGCCGGCGCTTGTCGATGATCGCAAGATCCGCGTCATCGAGGCGCTTGGCGAGCGCCCGGGCGCGCACCACGCCCCCGACGTCGGGGGATACGACGATCATGTCGTCGTAGCCCTGTCGCCATGCATCACCGAGCAGCACCGGCGAGCCATACACGTTGTCCACGGGGATGTCGAAGAACCCCTGGATCTGGTCAGCGTGCAGGTCGACCGTCAGGAGACGATGCACGCCGGCGCCCGAAATCATGTTCGCGACCAGCTTCGCCGTGATCGCGGCGCGCGTCGCGCGCGGCCGCCGATCCTGGCGCGCGTAGCCGAAGTATGGCACCACCGCCGTCACCCGTGCCGCCGAGGCACGCCGGCAGGCATCGGCCATCACGAGCAGCTCCATCAGGTTGTCGTTCACCGGCGAGCAGGTGGGCTGCACGATGAACACATCCCGGCCACGCACGTTCTCGATCAGCTCGACGTTCACTTCGCCGTCGCTGAAGCGGCCGACATAGGCCCGCCCGAGCGGCTGCTTCAGGTGCCGGGCAATTTCCTGCGCGAGCTGCGGGTTGGCGTTCCCCGCAAACAACGCCATCGATGCCGAATCAGCCACTGCAACCTCACTCGTCTGGCTGGGGCGGAAGGATTCGAACCTCCGAATGGCGGGATCAAAACCCGCTGCCTTACCACTTGGCGACGCCCCAGACGAAATTGTTTCCGCCTATACCGAATCGCCTCGCAGCCGCGCAAGCTGCTCGTGCAGCGGCGAACGATCAAGCCCGCGCGCAACCCAGCTACGCCACTGCGGCGGCACCTGCACGGCGACGCGCTCCGCCGCCGCCTCACTCCCGAACGCCGCGAACACGCACGACCCGGTGCCGGTGAGCCGCGCTGCTGCAAACCGGCCGAGCCAGTCGAGCGCATCGCCTACCACCGGAAACCGCGCGCGAACCACGGCTTCACAATCGTTGCGGGTCCCCGCCTCAAAAAGGCCGCGTATTGTGATGACGGGGGAATTTCGTGTCAATTCAGGGGCCTGGAACACCTCTCGGGTCGGCACGGCGACTCCGGGATGGATCACCACGAACCAGCTTTTCGGTAGTTCCAGGGGTATCAGGCGCTCGCCGATGCCCTCCGCCCATGCCGAGCGTCCGTGAACGAAAACGGGCACATCCGCACCCAGATCAGCGCCAATCGACGCCAATTGCGCCAGATCGAGGTCAGTTCCCCACAATTCATTGAGCGCCACCAGCACCGTTGCAGCGTCGGAACTCCCGCCTCCGAGGCCACCACCCATGGGAATTGCCTTCCGGATGCGAAGACGCGCCCCACGTCTCGCACCCGTTGCGGACTTGAGCGCCCGCGCGGCACGCACCGCAAGGTCTTCATCGGGCGGCACCCCCGGCGGGCCATCGAGCCGCGTGACGGGGCCGCCGTCGGTCGGCTCGATCCCGATCGAGTCGGTGAGGTCGAGCAGCTGGAAGGCCGTCTGCAGCTCGTGGTAACCGTCCGCACGTCGGCCGGTAATGTGCAGGAAAAGATTCAACTTCGCCGGGGCGGGCCAGCGGGTCGCGCGCCGGGCCACCCCATGGGCGCTCATGGGCTCCAGCGATCGACCACGAGGCGCACCCGTGTGTCGTCGCGTTGCGCGGTCAGACGCCGGGGCAGGCTCCCGCCGGCGCCCTCGAGCCACGTCGCGTAATCGATTTCCCAGCCGTCCTGCACGAGCCGGGTGAGCCGCTGGTGAGCCTCATCGAGCTGTTCATCGGCCGCGGCGCCTGGTTGGGGCACGCCGCGCACCCAGTAGCGCAGGGCCTCGAGCGGCAGTGGAAAGCCGATGCGCCGTTCAAGCTCGGCGCGCGCTGCCTCGCCCGAGAGGCGCTCGCCACGCGAAGTACGCAGTTCGAGCTGTTCGCCCCGTAACTCGACTTCCGCACCGCCGACCCCCAGCGGCCCGTCGAGCGACACGCGGGAAACCTGGCCTTCCTGTTGCCAGCGCAGCGATGCGTTGACGCCGGTGCCGGGCGCGCTCAGCGCCACACGGCCACTCAGCGAAAAATGGTCGTCAGCCTGCAGCGCGGCGCGGCGCTCCGGCCAGGGCATGGGAGAGGTCTCGCGTACGGGCGCGCTCACGCATCCTGCGGTCAGGGCAGCGACGACACAGAGGGCGACGATACGGCGAGGCGCCAGAGTCACTGCGGTGGCGTCGGGGTTTGCGCCGGGGCCGGAACATGGCGCTCGAGGGTGGCCTTGAGGCGCCGTGAATCGGGATCGCGGGCCAGCGCGCGCGCCCATATCGTGCGAGCTTCGCCTTCGCGGCCCAGCGACCAGAGCACCTCACCCCAGTGCGCCGCGATCTCGGTGTCGCGGGAGAGGCGGTACGCGCGCGTGAGCGGCGCGAGTGCCTGCGCGGCCTCGCCTCGCCGAAAGCGCACCCAGCCCTGACTGTCGAGAATCGCCGGATTGTCGGGCGTCAGGGCAAGCGCGCCGTCGATGAGCCGGTTCGCGCGGGACAGGCTCTGCCCGTGATCTGCGAGCGTGTAGCCCAGCGCGTTCATGAGGCCGGGATCTTCGGGACGCTTCCGGTGCAGGCTATCGAACGCTGCGATCGAGTCTCGCACCCGCCCCGCACTCTCGAGCGTGAGCGCCCGCTGATATTCGAGACCGGGATGCGCCGGAAAGCGCTCGAGCGCAGCATCGAGAAGCGGCAACGCATCGGCGGCCGCACCGTTGTCGAGCAGCAGCGCAGACTTGGCGAGCACGATGTCGACCACTGCCCCGGGTTTGTCCGCTTCCTGCGCATCGAGCATCGCAAAGGCTTCGGCACGCTTGCCCTGTTTCATCAGCACGGCTGCGGCACGGCGGCGTGCGATCAGGCCGGCACCGGCCTGTACGAGGCGGTCGTACATCTCGAGCGCAGCCTGCCCGTTGCCGTGCCGCTCGGCGAGCGCGCCGAGATAGAAGAGTGCCTCCGCCGGATCGTCACCGGTGCGCAACCGCTGGCTGAATCGCCCCGCGGCCTCCTGGACGTCTCCTTCGCGAAACGCGAGCAGCGCAAGTCGCCGCTCGGCCTGCGGACCTGCATCATCATCCTGCAACAGCCGCTCGAGCTCGATGCGCGCTTCTTCGATGCGATCGAGCTGCACGAGCGTTTCCGCCAGCGTGAACACCTGCCCCTTGGAGTCGATGCGGCGTGCAGCATTGGCCGCGGCGATTGCCCCGGCCGCATCGTCACTTCCGGCGAGCACCTGCGCGAGCAGTTGCTGCGCCGGCGCCGACTGCGGATCGCGGGCGATGGCCGATTCGGCGAACGAGCGGGCGTCGCCAAAAACGTAGCTTTCGAGCGCAAGATTGCCAAGAAGAACGAGCGCGGGCGAATCGAGCGTCTTTGTGTCGAAGGCCGAGCGCAGCGCCCGGTAAGTGCCGAAGTCGTTGCCAGTGGTCGCTGCCGCCTGCGCGAGCCCCGCGAGCGCCTTGCCTGGCTCGTCGCCCGAGAGGCGCACGGCGTCCCTGAATGCGGCAGCGGCAGCGGCGTTGCGCCCGAGGCGCAGCGCAATGAGCCCCTCCATCCGCGCCGCATCGGCGCTCCCCGGCGCGCGCTTGCGCCACAGCGGCGCGAGCTTCTCTGCAGCCGCAAACTGCTGGCAGTCGAGTGCCACTTCGAGCGCCCGCTTGACGGTGGCCTCCGGCGCCTGCGCCGCTGCCGCGGCGCTCGCGTACTTGTCGGTGGCGGCACGGCAGTCGCCGCGCTCGAGGGCGAGTTCCGCGACGATCGTATCGGCACTCGCCTCGATGGCCGAAGGCTTTCCGGGGTCGGCGGCGCAGGCCGCAAGCAGCGCGACGGCCGCGAGGATCATCCAACGCATGGGCGGCACTATAGCGGAAGGCGCCCCGATCCCGGAGAATTCCGGCCCCCATGAAAGATTCGATACGCCAGCGCCTCGATCGCTCGCTCGATCGCAGCGAAGAGGTCGGTCGGTTGCTCGCCGATCCCGGCACGGCAGGCCACACCCGCGAGTTTCGCGAACTGTCGATGGAGTACGCGCGGCTCGAACCGCTCGCGGCGCGCTACCGGCAGTTTCTTGCCCTCGAGCGCGAACTGGCCGCGACCCACGAGCTGGCCGCCGACACTGACGCCGAGCTGCGCGCGCTCGGCGCAGATGAAGCACGGCGGCTCGAGGCCGCACTCGCGGCCGACGAACTCGCGCTACGCGAGCTGCTCGTGCCCAAGGATCCGCACGATGAGCGCAACATCTTCCTCGAGATCCGCGCCGGAACCGGGGGCGACGAGGCGGCGATCTTCGCGGGAGACCTGCTGCGCATGTACACGCGCTACGCGGAGCGACGCGGCTGGACCGTCGAACTCATTTCGCAAAACCCCGGTGAACACGGGGGCTATCGCGAAGTGATCTGCCGCGTCCTCGGCAAGAGCGCGTACTCCTGGTTGCGCTTCGAGGCCGGCACACACCGGGTGCAACGCGTGCCGGCGACCGAAGCTCAGGGTCGCATCCACACCTCCGCCTGCACCGTCGCCGTGCTGCCGGAGCTCGACGAGGTCGACGAAATCACGGTGAACCCGGCGGAACTGCGCATCGATACGTTCCGCTCGTCGGGGGCGGGCGGCCAGCACGTCAACAAGACCGACTCGGCCATCCGCATCACGCACCTGCCGTCGGGCATCGTCGTCGAATGCCAGGATGAGCGGTCCCAGCACAAGAACCGGGCGCGTGCGATGGCGCTGCTCTCAGCGCGGCTCCTCGCCGCGGAAACAGACAAGCGCAGTGCTGCCGAGGCCGCCACCCGCAAGAGCCAGGTCGGCAGCGGCGATCGCTCGGAGCGGATCCGCACCTACAATTTTCCGCAAGGCCGGGTCACCGACCATCGCGTCAACGTGACGCTCTACCGGCTCGACTCCGTGATGGACGGCGACCTCGACGGTTTGATCGAGCCTCTCCGGCTCGAGCATCAGGCGGAGCTGCTCGCGCGGGAGGGGTGAGCGCCCTGTGTGCGAATCCGCAGGTCATCGAAGACCACGAGCAGGAATGCGCTGAGATACAGCACAGCCAGAGCGGCCGCCAGCAGCACGATCGCTGCGGAGAGGCTGCCCTGCACGGCCGCCCCGGCGGAACTCGCGAGCCCGCTGATCACCGCCACGGCGAGCCCTGCGAGGATCACCATCACGATCAGCGTCGCGAGGATCGCCACGACAACCATCACGAGCCGCTGCCAATGCGTTTTGGCCAGCCGCAGACCGAGACCCACAGCGGCAGGGGCGGAGCGTTGCTCGAGGATGAGTGCCGGCCAGCCGAGGCTCACCGCCGCGCTCGCCGCGAGCATCGGCAGCAGGATCAGTGCGCTGCGAGGCACGGCGGGCAAGGCAAGCAGCGCGCCCAGGACACCGAATGGAATCGAAGCGATCAGCACGACAAGAAAGCTGAGGAGAAAGTAGCCGACGATGGCCGGCAACCGCGCCAGCATGGCGGCACCCGTCGCGTCGACGGATGTCGTGCCGCCAGCCGTCGCGATACGCTGCTGCTTCGCAAGCACGATCGCCCATACGACGAGACTCGCGAGGGTGCCGAGCACGTAGAGCGCCCACCACTCGCCGCTCTTCTGCGCAAGCGACGCGGCCGTGATCCCCACCGGCTTGCCATGGACCGCCACGTCATAGGCGGCGGGCAACTGACCGAGAAGAGTACCGATCGTGGCAAGAGGCAGGCAGGACAGTGCCGAGCGTCCGAAGAGGCGCAGGCTCGATTCGATCACTTCGCGTACCGACGGGGGCTGCCCAAATGGCAAAATGGCGATAGACATGGGCGAGACTCTAGCAGACGACGACACAACGATAGCCGGACTGGTGGCAGCGGCCGACGCCGCGCTCGCGACCGGCGCCGCAAGCGGCGGCAGCGAATCGCGGCGTGAAGCAGAGGCACTGGTCGCGGCCGCACTGCAGATCGGTCGCGCGACGCTGCTCGCACATCCCGAGCGACGAGTGAGCGACCCGCAACATGCCCGGGTGCGCGACTGGCTCGTGCGTCGCGCGCGCGGCGAGCCGCTGGCGTATCTCACCGGCGTGCGCGAATTCTGGTCGCTGACTTTCCGGGTCACACCGGACGTGCTCGTGCCACGCCCCGAGACCGAGGACGTCGTGGCACGTGCACTCGCGCTCGGCGACGAGCTCCAGGCCCGTTCCGGTGCCACTCCCGCGGTCGTGGATCTCGGCACCGGGAGCGGCTGCATTGCGCTCGCCATCGCGCACGAGCGCCCGGCGTGGCGCGTCACGGCGACCGATGCCTCGCCCGCCGCGCTGCGCGTTGCACGCGGCAACGCCCACTCTCTCGAACTCGTGCACGTGGAATTCGTCGAGGGGCGCTGGTATGCGCCCCTCGCCGGGCGGCGCTTCGACCTGATCGTCAGCAATCCACCCTATGTCGCCGCCAACGACACGGCCCTCGACGATCCGGCGCTGCGTCACGAGCCACGCATGGCGCTGACACCGGAGGGCGACGGATACGCCGCCCTGCGGCATATCATCGAAGACGCTCCGCACTATCTGCGCGCCGGCGGCTGCCTGGTGCTCGAACACGGGGCCCGGCAGGGGTCGGACGTTTCGCGGATGCTTGAAACACGCGGCTTTCGTCACGTACGCTGCGCCCCCGATCTCGCCGGCCACGACCGCGTGACCAGCGCCCAGTGGCCGCACATCACAGCAGGACTCCCATGATCCGTTTTGAAACCTCCCTTGGCAGCTTTGACGTCGAGCTCGACGAAAAAGCAGCACCGCTCTCCGCCGCCAACTTCCTCGCCTATGCCGAGGCCGGCTTTTTCGATGGCACGCTCTTTCACCGGGTAATCCCGGGCTTCATGATCCAGGGCGGCGGCATGACCGCGGGACTTGCGCAGAAGAAGACGCGCGAGCCGATCCAGAACGAGGCGAAGAACGGGCTCAAGAACAAGCGTGGCACGCTGTCGATGGCACGCACCAATGACATCCACAGTGCCACCTCCCAGTTCTTCGTGAATCTCGTCGAC
>CAUJHX010000045.1 GCA_963204795.1 Pseudomonadota bacterium
GCGCGCAATGCGCCCGAACATCCTGAACGATGTGTCGAGGTCGTCCTTCTTCACGCAGGCCAGCACGCCCGCCAGCTCGTGCAGCATGAGCCGGATCCAGAGTTCGGAGACCTGGTGCACGATGATGAACAGCATCTCGTCATGCTCGCGCGAATTCGGGTGCTGCGCGTCGAGGAGCCTGGCAAGCTCGAGATAGCCACCATAGGACTGCGAGACCGCGAGGTCCCGGGGGATATTCTCGTTCGAAAGATCGACGCGCTCGCTCGGTGCGAACGGACAGGTCGGAGGCAGCTCAGTCGCCATCATCCAGCATCCAGGTCGGTACGTGGCGCCAGCCCCGGGCAAGCTCGCAATCGAGTGCCCGCCAGTCCGGCTCATGGCCGGCGACGAGGCACCAGAAGCGGGAGGAATGATTCATGTGTCGGGTATGAGCCAGCTCGTGCAGCAGGAGATAGCGTACGACCGCCGGGCGCTGGAATGCGAGACAGGCGTTCAGGCTGATCGTGCCACGGCTGGAGCAACTCCCCCAGCGTGTCCGCTGACAGCGCACTACCATGCGCGCGTAGCGCAGGCCTGTCTCGCGCGCGAGCGAGTCGAGCCAGGGCCCGAGCCGCGCCATCGATCGCGCGATCACCCAGGCGCGCAACGAGCGTCGCAGTTTCACGTCCGGCGCGCTGCCGCAGACGGCAAGCGTGGCCGGCGCCACCGTCACGGGCAGGGGCCACCGCTCGGCGTAGGCGGGCAATTCGATGACCGGGGGCGGAAATGCGGCTGGCTGCGGCCGGTCGCGCCATGCGCGATCGCGTCGCCTCTCGATCCATTCGCGATGACGTGCCACGAAGTCGCGGACCGTGCGCTCCGCGGTACGCGGCGGAACCACCACCTCGACCCGACCGGTGACGAAGACGCGCACGGTCAGTCGCCGCGCCCGCTGGCTGTGGCGCACGGTGAACGCCGCGGCGGCATCGCGCGCGTCGAACAATGAAAGCTGTGTGCCGGTCCGGTCAGTCATGGGGTGGCTGCTGCCATGATATCAGCCGATCGGATAGCATGATCGCGCGATGCCACTCCTCGAAGTCCAGAACCTCGTCAAGTTGTACCCGCGTGTGACGGCTGTCGATGGCGTGTCCTTCGAAGTCGAGGCAGGCTGCTGCTTTGGACTGCTCGGGCCAAACGGTGCCGGCAAGACGACGACCGTCGAGATCATGGAGGGCATCCTTCCAGCCTCTTCGGGCGAAGTTCGCTACCACGGGGAACCCATCGGCAGCCGATTCCGCAATGAGGCCGGCATACTCTTCCAGAAGACTGCATTGCAGGACTTCCTGACTGTCCGTCAGACGCTGAACCTGTTCCGCGGTCTCTATCCGCAAGGCTACGACATCGACGAGCTGCTGCGTCTGTGCTCGCTGCAGAAGCTCGCCGACCGCGACCACCGCAAGCTCTCGGGCGGCCAGCAGCAGCGCCTGCTGCTTGCGATCGCCCTCGTCAATGATCCCGCCATTCTCTTCCTCGACGAGCCGACCACGGGCTTCGATCCGCAGGCGCGGCGCAATTTCTGGGCGTTGATCGAATCGGTGAAGGCGCGCCGGCGCACGATCATCCTCACCACGCATTACATGGAAGAGGCGCAGCGGCTGTGCGACGAGATCGCGATCATGGATCGCGGCCGCATCATTGCGCGCGGCGCGCCGCGCCGGCTGCTCGCCGAACATTTCGACGACGTGCTGATCGAGCTGCCGCGTGAGGACTTCGTGGTCGCGGCACGTGAGCTGTCGTTGCGTGTGATCGAGGGCGCCGATCGTGTCGAGATCACGACCGACGACCTCGACGGCACGCTGAAAACGCTGCTCGCTGCGCACGTGCCGCTCAGGAATCTGCGCATCCGCCCACCGAACCTCGAGGACCTGTTTCTCGAGCTCACGGGCAAGGAGTTGCGGCCGTGATCCGGCGCCTGCTCGCAGTCTGGCATGCGCGCAATCTCGAATTCCTGCGCGATCGCGGCTCGCTCATCTTCACGCTGTTGCTGCCGATCCTGCTGATCGTCGGCATGAGCTTCGTATTCGGCGGCCCCGAGCGCGCCCTGTTCAAGGTTGCGGTGCTGACCGACGACCTCGGCAGCGTGCGAGACCCGTTCATGTCCGAACGCTTCGTTGATTTCATTCCCGTCGACGATCTCGCCGCTGCAAGTCGCAAGGTCGCACGCCACCAGTTCGACCTGCTCATCGATTTTCGCCCGGG
Source organism: Pseudomonadota bacterium (assembly GCA_963204795.1). Taxonomy (GTDB): domain Bacteria; phylum Pseudomonadota; class Gammaproteobacteria; order Steroidobacterales; family Steroidobacteraceae; genus CADEFQ01. Next base: position 2,239 of record CAUJHX010000045.1, read on the forward strand.
CGCAACGCGCTACTGGGTCAACGCAGACTCGCCGAAGGGTTATGTCGTCGAGCGCCTGCTGCTGCAGGCTGATCCCGCTGCGATCCGCCAGCCCGTGAGCGGACAGGCCGTGCGCTACGTCGACTGGCTTTTCCCCGGCATTCTCGGCATGAACATGATGTTCAGCTGCCTGTTCGGAGTCGGCTATGTCGTACTGCGCTACCGCAAGAGCGGCTTCCTGAAGCGCCTGAACGCGACTCCGATCACTGCTTTCGAATTTCTCACCGCCCAGGTGCTGTCGCGTCTCGGCCTCATTCTCGTGGTGACGGCGATTCTGTACGTGGGTGCCGGGCTCGCGATCGGCTTTCATACGGAAGGCAACCCGCTGCTGCTGCTCGCGATCGCGACTCTCGGCGCCCTGTCCATGATCGCGCTCGGACTGACGATCGCCGCACGCTTCACGAGCGACGAACTCGTCGGTGGGCTCCTCAATACACTCACCTGGCCCATGATGCTGCTCTCGGGT
>CAUJHX010000046.1 GCA_963204795.1 Pseudomonadota bacterium
CCCCGTGCTCGCGGCGACCTGGGAAAGCGCCGTGCATCCATCCGAGGTCACGCGGCTCGATCCGCAGGCGCGCCGCCATGTGCGGCTGACGGCGTTCAACGAGGCGCGCGCAGCCGCCATCGACTGGCAGCCGTTGCGCGAGTTCCGGTTCGCGAACCGGCGCGGCGGGGAGATCCACAGCTTCCTCGCGTTGCCACCCGGCTTCGATGCGCAGAAGAAATACCCGCTCCTTGTGCTGATGCACGGGGGGCCGTACAGCATGTGGACCGACTCGTTCGGGATCCGCTGGAATCCGCATCTGCTCGCGGCGCCGGGCTACGTGGTGCTGATGACGAACTACAAGGGCTCGACTGGCTACGGCGAAGCCTTTTCGCAGAGCATCCAGGGCGACCCGTTGCGCGGGCCGGCCGACGACATCAACGACGCGGCGGACGAGGCGATCCGGCGTTTCAGCTTCATCGACGGCAGCCGGCAATGCGCCGGCGGCGCGAGTTACGGCGGGCACCTCGCGAACTGGATGCAGGCGAGCACCACGCGCTACCGCTGCCTCGTGAGCCATGCGGGTCTCGTCAATCTCGAATCCCAGTGGGCGACGAGCGACGTGATCTACGGGCGCGAAGTCACGATGGGCGGACCTCCGTGGACCGACCCGGCCGTGTGGCGCGAACAGAATCCGATCGCGTTTGCCGGCAAGTTCGCGACTCCCGTGCTCGTCACGATCGGCGAGCAGGATTTCCGCGTGCCGGTCAACAACACGCTCGAGTACTGGAGCGCGCTGCAGAGGCAACGGGTGCCGAGCCGGCTGCTGGTATTCCCCGACGAGAATCACTGGATACTTGCGGGCGAGAACAGCCGGTACTTCTACGGCGAAGTGCAGGCCTGGCTCGCAAAGTACCTGAAGGATTGAGACATGCGCAGTCTCCTCATCGCGGTGCTCGCGCTCGCCGTCGGCATCCTGCTCGCGCGCGGCTGGTGGAGCAAGGCGCCCGCACCTGATCCGGTCCAGGTCATCGTCACCGAAGTGAAGACGCACGCGATCATCGAGCACGAGCGGCAGATCGCGATCTGGTATCGCTCATGTCCCGAGGTCGTGGGCGTCAACCCGGAGATCTTCGTCGCCTGGCCGGGGAAGCTTTCGTACGAGCTCGAGCTCGCTGATGTCAAAGTCACTCGCGCGGGCGACGTGCTCACGGTGAAGACCGGCCCGATTCGCGCCGACGAGCCAGCGATCCCGACCGATTTTCTCGATTACCTGTCCACCTCGCCGTGGCTCAATCTCGTGAACGAGCAGGAACTCGTCAATCGCGAGATCGCGCGCGCCTCGCCGATCGCGCGTTATCTCAGCGTCTACTACCAGCGCCGCGATCCGTCGCTCGCCCAGGATTTCAGGAAGGAACTCGCGGAGTTCGTCATGCGCCTGGCGGGCGCGCTCGGGCTCGGCATCAAGGAAGTGAGGGTCGAGATTGCCGATGCCGACGTGAAGTTTCCGAAACTGCCTGCGCTCGAGCTGTGTGCCAGTTCCACGGCGTCCGTGAACGGCGTGCCGTTCGCGAAAGTGGAGGATGGCTACACGATCCCGTTCGCTTTCGATGCCGCGGCGGCTGCGGGCAGAAAGGGAGCGCGCGGGGTGATCGCGGGAATCGGTGCTATGTCAGGCGCAGCGCCGCGAAGAAGAGACCGAGACTGACGACCTGAATCGAACCGAGGCGGATCGTCATGGAGCTGCGCAGCAGTTCCATGTCCTTCTGCAGCAGATCGCGTGTGGCGTCGATTTTCTGCGAGAGGCGCACTTCCAGCGCTTCAATCTGCTGCGAGAGTCGCACGTCGAGCGCCTCAATCTTTTGCGAGAGCCGTCCGTCGAGCGCGTCGATCCTCTGCGAGAGTCGCATGTCCAGCGCCTCGATTTTTTGTTCGAGATTCCCGCGCACAGTCTCGATTTTCTGTTCGAGATTCTCACGCACAGACTCGATCTTCTGCTCGAGGCCTTCGCGTACCGACTCGATCCTCTGCTCGAGACCTTCGCGTACCGACTCGGTCCTCTGCCCGAGACTTCCGCCCAGCGTCTCGATGTCCCGCTTGAGCAGCAGGGCCGTTGCGTCGAGGTCAGCTTTGGTGGCCAGGGTCGTGCCCATGTCGCGCTCCATGGCATCGACGACCGCCCGCGCCTTGTCGGACGGTACATTGACGCCCACGAGCGCATCATACAAGGAATAGAGGAAGTCCACGTTGGCGCTCCGTTTTGACATCCCCGTGGATTCTCGCCGAGCGGGCCTATCCCGCCCAGCCGCAAATCGGGTGCAATCGCTCCTATTCAGTCGCCGCGGGTGTCATGCGCGCCTTCCGCCAACCACCATACTTGTAATAGAGCACCGCGAGCAGCATGGATAGCAGCGACGAGGCCGGAAAGCTCCACCAGATCGCATCGTCGCCATAGCGACCCATGAGGCTCGCCGCAGCCGGGAAGCGCAGACCCCAGAGCGTGACGATGAGGATGATGAGCGGCATCACCACGGCGCCGGTCGAGCGCACGACACCGAACAGCACCATCGTGACACCAAAGAAGAGGAAGGACCACGATGCGATCAGGTTCAGGTGCACGGCGGTAGTGAGCGCGGGGCTGCCTGCTGGCAGAAAAATGCCGAGCAGGGGTCGCGCGAAAATCACGATCAGGACAACGGACGCCGCAGTCACGATCGTCTGGTAGCCCACGCCCGCCCTGGCAATGTGCGCGACACGATCCCAGCGCGCTGCGCCGACGTTTTGCGCCGTCATTGACGACACCGCCGCGCCCATCGCAAATGCCGGCATCTGCACGTAGCTCCACACCTGCATGCAGGCGGCGAAGCCTGCGGTCGTGTGCGAACCGAACTGGTTGATCAACCCGAGCATCAGGAGCGCGCTCACCGAGACGACCACCATCTGCAGCCCCATCGGCACGCCCTTCTTCACCAGCGTCGCCGTGATCGCGCGATCGATGCGCAGCAGGTGCATCTCGCCCCGATGCAGCACGAGCGGATGACGCTTGCGGTAGAGGTACAGCAGCAGCGCAGCGAGGCTTGTGATATTCGCGATCAGCGTTGCAAGGGCCGAGCCCGCAATTCCGAGTCGTGGCAGGGGACCGATGCCGAAGATAAACAGCGGATTGAGCGCGATGTCGAGGCCGACCGACAGCAGCAGGAACATGAATGGCGTGCGAGAGTCGCCCGCGCCGCGCAGAACCGCCATCGTGAATGCGTACATGAACATGAACGGGATCGCGACGAAGATGATCCGCAGGTAATCGTGTGCGAGCGGCATCGCGTCGGCCGGTGTCTGCATCGCCGCGAGGATGCGGTCCGAGAACGCGACGCCGAGGAGGGCGATCACGACCGACACCACTGCGAAGAACGACGCGCTCGAACCGACGACGCGTCGCGCTTCAGCGGTGCGCTTTGCGCCAAGATGCTGCGCGATCAGGATCGTCGCCGCCATCGAGACCCCGAAGATCGAGCCGATCAGGAGGAACATCACGGTATTGGAGTTCGAGGTGGCGGTGAGCGCCGCTTCGCCGAGGAATCCGCCAACCCAGATCGCGTTGACGGAACCGTTCAACGACTGCAGCACGTTGCCGGCGAGCATTGGCAGCGCGAAGGTGATCAGCGTACGGGCGATGGGGCCCTCGGTGAGGGCGCTGGCGCGAGGGGACATCGAGGCATTCTACCGGCGCGCCGTGGGCTCGGCCCCGGAAACTCAGGACTGCAGCCACGCTCCGGTTGCGGTATCGACCCCGGCCTCCTCGAGCGCGGCGACGAGCGGCGCAAGATGTGCCGCGTAGCGTTCGCTCCTGCGACTCTCGCCGACCGGATCGCGCACCTCGATCGCGCTGAACGTGGCGATCGGTCGCGGCGAGCGGGCGTAGTCGAGGCACCGTGCATCCCACTCGAGACCGCAGAAGCGGACGACCTCCGCGGCACGGCGCTCGAAATCGGCGACGAGATCCTCGTACTGCAAGGTTAGCAGGCGCCCGGGACATGCGCGTTCCCAGTGTGCAATGAGCCGGGCGTAGAGTCCGTAGAAATGCCCGATGTCCGCAAGCCGATGCGCGAACTCCCAGTGCTTGCTGAATTCCTGCCGGAACACAGAGAACCCCGTTTCCACGGGATTTCGACGCAGCATCACGATGCGCGCGTCGGGAAAGAGCCGCAGGATGAGACCCACCGCCTCGAGGTTGCGCAGGTGCTTGTCGGTCACGCACTCGGCGTCGCCCGTGTCGGGCAGGTCTTCGAAATACAGCTGGGCCCATCGCTGGAGCAGTGCGCCATTCGGCGTGTGGCCGGCGTGATCATGCTCGAGGAATGCGCGCAGGATCTGTCGCATCGACGGCCGCTCACCACACGGGTACACCCTCGGGTGCGCGCCGAGCATCGCCTCGACGAGGGTGGTGCCCGAGCGTGGCATGCCGACGATGAAGATCGGCCGCGGGCCATGTCGCGCGCCGTCGGGCCGCGTCGGCGCGATGTCATTGGAGCCGGCGGCCGGGAAAAGTTCGATCAGCCGCGTGATGCGCCCCGTCTCGCGCCCGGCGTCGTAGCGACGACCTTCGAGACGATCGCGTTCGAGGGAAAGCGCCTGAGCGTACTCGCAAGCCGCGAAGGATTCGTCCGTGTTGTCGCGCGCATCGAGGATCTGCGCGGCGGCAAAGGCGGCGGCAATGCGGTCGTCCAGCGGGGCATCGGTGCGCTGCGCGAGTTGCACGATGGCGGCGAGGTCGGCGTCGGTGACATCGCCGCGCCGCACGCGGACCAGCACCTTGAGTGCCGTCGGGTCCTCCGGCGAGCGGGCGAGGCAGCGGCGTGCACAGTCTTCGGCCTCGACGAAGCGTCCGTAATACATGTGCACGAGCGCGAGTTTCGAGAGCAGCGAGGGCAGCTCCGGATCGAGCGCTTCGGCGCGACGCAGGGCGTCCGCCGCCTGCCCGTAGTCGAGGGCGTGCAGGTGCAGGCCGGCGAGCACCGCCAGATCCGCGGCTGACGGCAGGGCAATGGCGAGGGCATTCATGAATGCCGCGGCTGCGTCGCGCGGACGTCCGAGTTCGAGCTGCGCACAGGCGAGATGCCGCCAGGCCTGTGCGCTCGAGCTTTCCGCGGCACACCATTTCGCCGCGGTTTCCTCGAGTGCCACCCACTGCCGCAACGCAGTGAGCCCCTGGCACCACAGGTCGAGCACCTCGGCGTCACCCGGTGATCGCTTCAGCAGGGAATCGAGGATCATCATGGCCTCTGCCGCCTTGCCGCGACCGAGTTCCACCCGGGCAAGCCGCGCAATGGGCCCGGAAGCGTTGGGGTGCGAGTCGTGCGCGCGGTTCCAGGCTTCGATTGCCCCTGGCAGGTCTCCCTGCAGCTGTGCGATGTCTCCCGCCTTGATCCAGGCCTGCAGATTGGCAGGGTCGGCATCGAGGACCGTATGCAGGACGCCCAGCGCGCGACCGTGGTCGCCCACGGCTTGAAGCCCCTCGACGAGGTTCAATCGCAGACCCACTTTGCGTGGATCGAGCTGCACGGCCCGTTCGAGCAGGGATGCGCCCTCAGCGATGCGCGCGCTGCGGCTCAGGGACAGGCCCAGAAGGCTGGTGGCTTCCGGGTCATTCGGCGCAATCGCGAGAGCCTCGCGAAAACAGGCTTCTGCTTCCGTGAAACGGCCGGCATGGTGTGCGGCGACGCCCCTTTTCAGGGCGATATCGAATCGGGAGGCATTCATGGGGGCGCAAGCATAGGCAATTTGCTGCGCTCGCGCCTGACGTTGCAGGGAAATCACATCACGGCGACAAACGTGGCTGATCTGCAACAGCACGCGAATCATCGCGGTTTCAGCCAGCCTTGTAGCCGTCTTTCGGCCAAGAGCCGGCCGAGCTGTGGGCAGGCGGGCGTGGCCACTCCCCGGTCAAGCGCGTTGTAAATGCGCCACGATGCTTGTATCTGCCGCAACTGTTGCTTAATAATCGGCCACAAAGCGGGGACGGGTCGGGCGCCGTAGGGGGTTTGGCGGCCGCCCCGCAAGGTTTTTTGATCTTGATCAAAAGCGACTTTGCAGAACGGCAAGAACGTTCGCGGGAGGATCCAGAAAATGACGATGTCAATGAATAGTCAAGTCCAACAGGCGGTACGCCGGGCGCTCGTATTGAGTGCGGTGACCGCAGCGAGCACGCCGATGTCGGCGCTCGCACAAGACCAGGATCAGAGTGCGCAGTCAGTCGAGACGGTGGTCGTCACCGGTTCGCGCATCCGTTCCGCCAACCTCGAGGGCACCACACCCGTCACGCAGGTCACGAGCCAGGACATCGCGACCCAGGGCGTGACCCGCGTCGAGGACCTCGTCAACCAGCTCCCGCAGGCCTTCGCTGCGCAGAACGCGAACGTCGCGAACGGCGCGAGCGGCGCTGCCACCATCAACCTGCGCGGCCTCGGCTCGCCGCGCACCCTCGTGCTGATCGACGGCCGCCGCCTGCCCTATGGTTCGGTCAGCAATTCGGCACCTGACATCAACACGATTCCGGCGTCGATCATCGAGCGTGTCGATATCCTCACGGGTGGTGCCTCGGCCGTGTACGGTTCGGACGCCGTGGCCGGTGTCGTGAACTTCATCACCAAGAAGGATTTCGAGGGTGTGCAGATCGAAGGCCAGTACGGCTTCTATCAACACAACAACAGCTACGGTGGTCCGGGTAGTCCCAAGCTGCGTGATGTGATCGCCGCTCGTGCAGCAACAAATCCGGATCAGTTCAGGCTGCCAGACGGAAATGTCATGGACGGCTATGGCAAGTCCATCAACATCATGATGGGCGTGAGCACGGCCGATGGCCGTGGCAATATCACCGCGTACGGCGGTATAGACGATCAGGACCAAGTGCTGCAGCGCGACCGGGATTATTCGGCCTGTTCACTTGCCGCCAATTCAGTCGGGCAGTTCAGATGCGGTGGTTCAGGCACCGCCTATCCCGGTACCTTCACCGATTTCGGTTCCAACTTCACCCCGGATCCAGGGCCGGACGGTGTGTATGGAACACCAGACGATCAGCCGGACGTCGATATCAATCCGCTGCCGGAATTCAACTTGACCGTTGACCGTACGACGGGTCTGTTCCGCAACTTCAACAGCACCCTTGATCAATATAACTTCGGCCCGGTCAACCATTACCTGCGGCCGTCCCGTCGCTACAACCTCGGTGCGATGGGTCACTACGAATTGAATGATCACGCTGACGTGTACACGCAGCTGATGTACACAAACTATCGCTCGATCGCGCAGATCGCGCCGGGCGGTATCTTCTTCGACTCCTCTACGATCAACTGTGACAATCCCTTCCTGTCGAATCAGCAGTTCAACTCGATAGGTTGCAACGTTCCCGACGCAAACGGTGATCCGCGAGCGTCGGTGCCGCTGTATATCGGCCGTCGCAACGTTGAAGGGGGCGGACGTCAGCAGTCGTTCCGTAACGCGATGTTCCGGGGGCTTGTCGGTGTCCGGGGCGACATCAACCCGATGTGGCAGTACGACGTGTCGGCGCAGTTCTCCAGTTCGTCGGCTAACCAAGAGACACTCAACTACTTCGTCATTCCCCGTATCGCCAGAGCGCTTGATGTTGTCGGGGTGGATCTGGACGGCAACCCGATTGCACCGACCTGCAGGTCAGTTCTGGATGGATCGGATCCGGATTGCATGCCTTACAACCCGTTCAGTCCGACCGGGGTCACGCCCGCGGCCCTCCGTTACCTTCAGGCGCCCGGCATCCAGTCGGGCACTATCGATCAGGAAGTTTATGTCGGCCAGATAACCGGCGATTTGGGATGGACGATTCCAACCGCAGCCGAGTCCATCAAGGCGGCGGTGGGCGCTGAGTATCGAAAGGACACACTGACCAACACGGTTGATGCCCTGCAGTCGCAGAATCTGCTGTCCGGTGCTGGCGGCGCGACGATCGGCATTTCGGGCTCGACGAAGGTGGTCGACCTGTTCACCGAAGTGCACGTGCCTCTCGTGCAGGACAAGCCGGGGTTTGACCAGCTGTCCGTCGACGGCGCGTACCGGTACTCTGACTACGGTGACATCACCACCGACACGTACAAGATCGGGCTCGACTGGGCACCTGTCAATGACGTGCGGCTGCGAGGGAGCTTCCAGCGCGCGGTGCGTGCTGCGAACGTGGTGGAGTTGTTTACCGCACAAGGTTTCAACCTGTTCGATGCGGATGGTGATCCATGCGGCGAGCAGGCCCCGAATCCGAACGCGACGGAAGCAGAGTGCCTCGCTACCGGTATCCTCCCAGGGAGTTATCATTCGGGCACGCTCGATAGCCCGGCTGGCCAGTACAATTTCCTGCAGGGCGGTGTGCCAACCCTCACGCCGGAAGAGTCTGACACCAAGACCATTGGTGTGATCCTGCAGCCGCGCTTCCTGCCAAAGTTCACGATGTCCGTCGACTGGTTCAACATCAAGATCGACAACACCATATCAACCATTGGTTCGAACGTGACGTTCGATGCGTGCTACACGAACAACGACCCGGTGGCTTGCGCCCGCATCGTGCGAAATCCGAGCAACGGCACACTGTGGGTAGGTGACGGTCACGTGATTGATCTCAACACGAACATCGGTTCGCTCGAGACGACCGGAATCGACGTCAACATGAACTACGCTGGGCTGGAGATCGGACCGGCGGGCAGCTTGAGTTTCAGCTTGACCGGTACTTACCTCGAAGAGCTCGTAACAGACCCGGGTTCGGCTGGTACGGTACCTTATGACTGCGCGGGCAAGTTCTCTTCGTCCTGTGCATCCGGTACGGCTGGCGTTCCAAGCCCGCGCTGGCGCCACCACGCCCGCCTCGGCTGGCAGACGCCGTGGCCGGTCGATGTGTCGCTCACGTGGCGGTACTTCTCGGAGGTGTCGCAATTCGGTGTCCCAGCGACAAATCCGCGTATCGATCGTGTGCTTGACGCGCAGAGTTACTTCGACCTCGCCGGTAACTGGGCGGTCACGGAGAAGGCGTCGGTTCTCGTAGGTATCAATAATGTCCTTGACGAGGACCCGCCGCTCAGCGCGTCCGTCGGCACGACCGGCAACGGCAACACGTATCCGCAGCTGTACGACGCCCTCGGTCGCTACATGTTCATACGTGCCAAGGTCTCGTTCTGATTACAACCTGATCGACAGGATCAGAAGCTGCTGAAGACTGGCGGCGGTCCCGCAAGGAACCGCCGCCTTTTTTTGCCTGGCACCAAGTCTCCATGCCCTACCCGTTCAAACTGGACCTCGCACGCGGGCGGGTGCTGCAGATCGAGCTGGACGAGGCGGCCATCCGGGCGGCGAGTTTCCTCGATGAGCGGATCCTGACTCCGGCGACGAAGGGCGGCTGGACTCCGCTGCAGGCCTACCTTGCGCAGCACCCTGCCGGCCTGCAGCCGCCGCTTCCCGTGCATTTCATCTTCCACACCGGGCATGTCGGTTCGACGCTTGTGAGCCGACTGATCGACGAAGCCACGCCCGTGCTCTCCCTGCGCGAACCATTGCCATTACGTGCGCTCGCCGAGGTCCAGGACGTGCTCGATGCCGCACCGCTTGAGGGAGCAGTGCCAGCGCTTACCCGGGAGCAGTGCACGGAACTCCTGACGGCGCTCCTGTGGTCATGGCGACGGGGATTCCAGACCACCGAAGCCGTGATCATCAAGGCGACGAGCAGTGTCGCGCGCCTTGCGGCAGCGCTCCTCGACGCGGCACCCGGATCGCGGGCCGTTTACCTCAACCTGGGCGCCGAACCCTGGCTCGCGACGCTGCTCGCGGGGGAGAATTCACCGATCGACCTGCGTGGCCATGCACCCGAGCGACTGCGCCGCCTCGCGAGGCAACGGCGTCTCCCGCTGCTCGCGCCCGAAGCGCTGTCGCCCGGGGAACTCGCCGCGCTCAGCTGGCTCACCGAGACGACCACACAGCAAGAGATCCTGTCAAAGTATCAGGAGCGGGTGCTGGCCGTCGATTTCGATGCCTTCCTGACGGACACACGGGGCCATCTGACGCGAATACTTGAACACTTTGGCTTGCCGGTGGACCCAGCTGCCGTGGTGCGGGCATTGAGCGGCCCGGTGATGACGCGCTACTCGAAAGCTCCGGAACACCCCTACGACCCGGAGTTGCGTGCCGCAGTCGTGGAGGATTCACGGCGGCGCAATCGGGGGGAAATCGTGAAAGGCCTGCGCTTGCTGGAGCGGCTGCTGGCTGCGGGCCAGGATCCTTAGGTCGTCGACCACATCCGCATCAGGTTCTGCCGCACCACATCGAGGCGCACGCGGTTCTCCCACTGCATCGTGTTGCCTTCGAGCGCTGCGAGTTCGTTCAGCTCGTAGACCTGCGCGCGGCGATGCTGGTCGGCGATCAGGCTCTCGATGAAGGTGATCGAGACCAGCCTCCGGCCGCTGCGCACCGGCACGACTTCGTGCAGCGTCGTCGACGGGTAGACGATCGCCTCACCCGCATCACACTTGAAGGCGATGGTCTGGTTGCCCATGACAATCGCGAGCTCGCCTCCCTCGTAGGTCGCCGGATCGCCGATGAACACGGTGCAGGAGATGTCGGATCGCACGCGGACATTGCCGACCTGAATCAACGCCGAGTCGGCATGCGCGCCGTATTTCATCCCCGGTTCGTAGCGGCACAGAAGCGGCGGCGCGACGCGCTTCGGCATCGCGAAATCGGCGAACTCGCGCGAACGCGCGAACGCAGCGCTCACGATCTGCACGGATTCCGTGTACTTCGGGTCGCCGGCATCTGCCTGCAGGTTCTGCTTGGTCACGTTTGCCGGATTCGAGACGCGGCCGTCGACGAAATGCAGCTCATCGGCGAGCTGTCGCAGGCGCGCGATGTCCGGCTCGGACAGGAGGTTTCTTATCTTGAGGAACATTGCGAGGCTTTCAGGCGCTCGATGAGGGAACGGTGCCGTTGTAGGCGTCGGTCGCGGCGATCACGCTCGCGATGGCGTGGCGCTCGTCCGGCGAGAGCCACGGGTTCCAGATGTCGCAGATGAGGATCACGCGCGTCTCGTCGCTGTCGTTCCAGGCCTCGTGTTCGATCGTGTCATCGAACACCCAGGCCTCGCCGAGGCGCCACTCCCGCGTCTCGCTGCCGACGCGGAAGCGGCAATGGCCCGGCAGGATGAGCGGCAGGTGCACGAGCAGGCGGAAGTTCGCGACCCCCGTGTGCGGCGGAATATGCGTGTGTGGTTGCAGCACGGAGAAGAGCGCCGTGGGTGAGCGCAGCGGCACCTCTGCCTGCGGCAGCTTCCCGAGTGCGGCCATGGTGCGCGGTGCCCGCTGGCAATGGCTGCCGATCGGTTTGCCGTGCTCGTAGAAATGGAATGCGGTCCAGCGGGGCGAGTTGTTCAGCTCGCGCCACTGGTCGAGCGGCAGGTGATCGGGATAGTGGATGTACGGCCCGAATCCGGCTGCATCCTGCCCGAGGATCGTGCGCAACTCGTCCTGGATCGCGGGCGTGGCTGCCTCGAATTCCTCGAGCCACGGGAAGTCTTCGCGCTCGTGGAAGTCGATCGGTGGCAGACCCGGGAAGTAATACTCGAGCGGCAGTTGCGGGTACCGCGGCGTGACCCGCAGCGTGATCCCGATGAAATGTTCGAGCCGCCGGCGCTCGGCGAGCGTGCACTGGCTTGCGATGTCTGCCGAGGCCGACCGGATGTAGTCGCCGAGTTCCCTGGCGTACTTTGCCTGCACTTCCCGCCCGTGGCGTACTGCGGCCAGTGTCGCCGGATCGAGCAGCGAGTCCGGGGGCGCATTGGCCAGGGCCACGCCATAACCGCTCGCTGCCTGCCTGGTCTGCCCGATCTGCTCGAGCAGCGTGGCGCTCATCAGCAGCGCGCGAAACTCGCGCGCGTCGCGAGTCAGCACTTCGCGCAGTGCCTCGAAGGCGCCCTCGATGTTCTGGCGTTGCCGGCGCACCGTGGCGAGATTCAGCCACGCAGGCAGATTGCCTCGATCGCGCGCCAGCGTTTGCAGCAAGGCAGCTTCGGCGCCGGCGAAGTCTCCGGCCGCCATCGCCCGTACTGCCGCCTGGTTGCTCGC
>CAUJHX010000047.1 GCA_963204795.1 Pseudomonadota bacterium
CGGGCCCATGAAGGTGACCGAGGCGTTCGTGGCGCACGTCGCACGCTCCTCCGGCCGGAAGATCGTCGCGATTTCGAGCGACCTCGGATCGATGGCGAGCAATGCTTCGGGGAAGCTGTACGCCTATCGCGCCAGCAAGGCCGCGCTCAATTCATGCATGAAATCGCTCGCGATCGATCTCGGTCGCGACCGGGGTCTCGTCGTTGCGGTGCTTCACCCCGGCTGGGAGCGGACCGACATGGGCACGGCGCGCGCGAGCATCGGTGCACCCGAGAGCGTCGCGGGGCTGATCAAGGTGATCGAGGGGCTTGACGCATCGAAGGCAGGCCGCTTCTGGAGCTACGACGGCGCCGAGGTGCCGTGGTGACGGACGCGCATTCAGTGCGTGCCCATGGATGCAACATGAGTCGTTGCAAGCGCCGGCGGCGTTGGAACGTAGCGGTGCTCGCGGAACAGGTCGTAAGCCGTCTGGTAGTAGGCGACGGCGAGGGAATCGAGCGCAGGATCGGCGGGGGCGGGGCTGTACGAATTTGTCGTCGCGTCGTAACGCACGTTCTTCACCGACTTCTTCAGGCCGAGAATCGCGAGCTCGCCGTCGCGGTAGAGCGCGACGTCGTGATTGTGGCTGAAGAACGCGACCCGATCTTTGGCCGGGGTGTGCCGCACGTCCTCGCCGAAGAACGGCGCACTGTAGGGCAGGCCGAGCAGGCCGAGCACGGTGGGCGCGACATCGATCTGCGTCGTCAGCGTATCGACGCGGCCCGGAGCGAGGTGCTTCGGTGCGTAGAACAGCATCGGAATGCGGTAGGTCTTCAGCGGGATGTCCTCGCGGCCGTACACGCGCGCACCGTGATCCGCGACGATCACGAACAGCGTGTCATCGAACCAGCGGTGTTTCGCCGCCTCGCGCAGCAGGTACGCCTGCGCATAGTCGGCGTAGCGCACGCCTGATTCGCGACCGCCACCCTCGGGCTTCACACCGGGTACACCGGGCCTGAACGTATAGGGCTTGTGGTTCGAGGTGTTCATGATGATCGCGAAGAACGGCTTGCCACTCGCCGACAGCGTGTCGAAGCGACGCAGCGCGAGGTCGTACAGATCCTCATCGGCAACGCCCCAGATGTTCTCGAAGCGCACCGGGCCGTCGATTGCGCGGCGGTCGGCGACTTCGAAGCCGTTGCCGGCGAAGAAGGCGTTCATGTCGTCGAACTGGCCGTAGCCGCCGTAGAAGAAGTCCGTGCTGTAGCCGAGATCTCGCATGACATTACCCCAGGTCGCGATGCCTGCGTTGCCGGGGCGGTGCAGGATCGAGGTCGTCGGGATCGGCGGGATCGAGGCGGTGATCGCCTCGAGGCCCCGCACGGTGCGGGTACCCGAGGCGTACATGTTCGTGAACTTCAAGCCCTGCTTCGAGTACGCGTCGAAGAACGGCGTCCAGTCACGATCACCACCGTAGGCGCGGCTGAATTCCGCACCGAAAGACTCGCTCACCACGACGACCACATTCAGTCGTCCGAGTCCGTCAGCCCGTACCGGGAAGGCGCGATCGAGCCCGGCATCGAGGAATCGGCCGCCGCCCTGTGCGAGCGCGGTGCGCAACGTGCGCAGGTTGGCCTGCGGCTCGCGTGTCGCATAGTAAGCGTGGTAGTCGATCTCGCTGGTGCGCAGCGCATTGAAGAAGCTCCCGGCACCGTTCGCGGCGATCTCGTTCGTCACGCGATTGGTCGAGAAGGCGAAACTGTCCTTGTCGATCAGTGCGACCGCGCTGCCGAGCATTACCGTATACACGGCGAACACGGCGGAGCGGGCCCGCAGTGTGGTGCCCGCCTGCGTGCCGGCAAGGAGCGGACGGCGCAACACGGCCACGGTCACGACTGAAAGAATCGCAACGATCGTCGCGACGGTGACGACCGGGTACGCGGTCCAGATGTCGCCGACCACTTCCGTCGGGTACAGCAGATAGTCGACGGACACCAGGTTGAAGCGCGCGTCGAATTCCTGGAAGAAGAAGTACTCGACCGCAGCGAGGAAGGTGAGACCGAAGAGCGTGAATCCGCTCACCACGAGTATTGTCAGACGCATCGGTGTCGAGCGATAGACGCGGTCGGGCAGCAGCCAGGCAACGAGGACGAACGGCGCGAACAGGTACAGGCCCTGCACGACGTCCGCCGCGACGCCCGAGGCGAGCGCGCCGTACAGGCCGACGTCCGAGATATCGGCGACGCGGCCGAACGACCACCAGAGCGCGGCGCGCAACAGCAATCCGGCGACGAGATACCAGGCAAATAGCGTGAGGAGCGGGCGAAAGCGCGGCCAGCCGGTTCGCAGCATGTTCAGAAGCTCTTGTGTGTCTTGAGGAGAAACTGCACCGACTTGATCGACGGATCGCCGTCGAGCGGGAAGGCGAGGTCGACGTGCAGCACGTTGCCGAGCGCGGAGCGCGTATTGCCGAACCTCAGGCCGATTCCGACATCGCGCAGCGTGCCGAGTTCCGGCACGGCGAGCGCGCTCGCGCCCCAGGTGCGACCGATGTCGGCGAACACCGCGGCGCCCACGCGCGCGAGTCGCAAGGGATACCAGTTGGTGAAATAGCGGCCCTCGACGGTCAGAAGCGCACGCGCCGTACCCGTCTGGTAGCGCAGCGGATAGCCGCGCAGCCCGGTATCGCCGCCAAGCATCAGCTCGTGGTCGAGATCGAGTGCACTGCCTGCGTCGGCCGCGAGGCCGACAAAGAGCACCGCTTTGTCGCTCGCCCGCCAGAAATAGCGTGAGCTCGCCGAAAGCAGTGAGTCACGCAGCCGCCCGCCTTCGACCCGCGAGCCCCAATGGCCCGAAATGAAGAGGCTCTGATCATTTGGCAGCCGGTAGCCGCGGCTCGCGCCGAGTGACGCGACCAGGGCACTCCCCGTCGCGCCAAACGCGGACTGCGAAACGCCGAATTCGGCCGAGAGCTGCGTGCCGAAGCGCAGGTCCTCCGTGCGGCCGATCTGGTCGAGGTTGTGCGCAGTGACGTAGTCGTCCTGCAGCAGATCGAGGCGCAGGTAGGGGTAGGCGAGGGTGCGATCGTCCGGCAGGGGGCCCACAGGGGCTGTGTCTGCAGGGGAGAAGCGCGCGCGGTCGTAGCGAAAACCTGCGGTCCAGCGGCGCGTCCAGTCGCCGTGCAAGCCGGATGACCAGCCGCGATGGATGTCGAAGGCCTGCCGGTCGGCGCGCCATGCATCCACGCGTGTGCCGAGCGCATAGCGGTTCTCGACCTGCACGAGGGATTGCGCGGCAACGCCGGCGCTCCAGCGCGCATCGAGTTCATAGAAGGGGCGCTCGAGGCCGAGCGACCAGCCGCTGCCGTCGTCGCTGTCGGCAAAGGAGGCGTCGCTCGTCCAGCGCGATCCCCAGATGGCGGGGTCGCGCCACGAGAGACCGATCGACGTGCGGTCGACATCATTGCTGTAGCCGGCGGTGAGCTGCTTGCCGCGGCCGAACAGATTCAGTTCCTCGAGCTCGAGGCCGAGCGAGTTGGTGCCTCCCGTGCGCGACAGCGACAGGCCGGGGTTGGTCGTCCAGACGTCTTCGGAGCGCACGCGCACGTCGACGACGCCATCGTGCCAGGCGACCGGGCGGATGACCGGTTCGCGCAGATAACGCTGGCTGCGCAGTGCACGCTCGGACTCATCGAGCACCCGGCGCGAGTAGGGGTCGCCGCTCGCGAACAGGAGCTGGGCGCGGATGGCCGACTCGCGCGTGGTGACGTGCAGGCGGTTGACTGCCCGATAGAGCGCAGCATCCTCGCGCGGATCGCTCTCGTTGAAGATGTCGTCGGTCTCGATCGTGATCCTGCCGATACGCGCGCCCGCCTGCTCGAGTTCGACGTCGGTCGGCAGCACATACGCAGGGTCGTGCGTGACCGTGGCGATATCCGCGAGAGCGGGCGTAGTGACGCCGGGCAGCAACAGCAGGAGGATCGTGGAGCGGAAGTCGCGCATGCACCCGGTTCGACGGGCGCAGGGGGCGAAATCAATCGCCGATTGATCTTCGCCCCCCGGCCTGTCTAACCTCGTGCCGATGCGACAGGACGACCGCGCTCTCGTGGCGCGTCTGCTGGCCGGCGACGAAAATGCGTTGCGAAGCTTCTTCGACGGGTATTTCGACCGCCTTTACCGCTTTGCGCTGTCGCGCACGGCGGGGCGTGCCGATGTGGCGGAGGAGGCAGCCCAGCGGACGCTGTGTCGCGCAGTGCGCGCACTGGCGCAGTACCGGGGCGAGGCGGCCCTTTTCACGTGGCTGGCACAGATCTGTCGCAACGAACTTGCCGACATGGGCGAGATCGAGCGGCGACGCGGCGAGCGCGAGGAGAGCTTCGATGCGAGCGAGCGGGCCCGTCGTCGCGCGGAGGCTGTGGCGGCGGACGAGCCGGCGCTCGAGGAGCGCGCGCACCGCCGCGATGCGGCAGCTGAGTTGCGGCGCATACTGCACGAGTTGCCGGGGCGTTACGGCGACATACTGGAGTGGAAATACCTCGAGGACTGGAGTGTGGAGCGGATCGCGGCAGAGCTCGGTTCGACCCTCGAGGCGGCTCAATCGGCTCTGGCGCGCGCCCGCATCGCCCTGCGTTCCGCGTTCGAGGCGCACGGGTATAACTGGCATGAGTTCCTGCCGTGACTGACAAAGAGGATGACTGGACCGAACTTGATGAGGCGCGTCTGGCGCGCCTCATGCGCTCCGTGCCGCGCGGCGTGCCGGACCCGGCGGCGCGCGCGCGCGCGTTCGAGGCGGTGCGTGCGCAGTGGCGGCAGGCACAGTCGCAGGTCGCAAGCCCACGCGCCTCGCGGCGTGCAGGAAGCTGGCTGGCCGTTGCAGCCGTGGCGGTGATTGCGCTCGCTGGAACGCTATGGCTGCAGCCCTTCGCGCCACAGATCGCGAGCCTCGACCGCGCGTACGGCCGCGTGACCTCCGCGGGCGACCTGCTCGCCACCGGCGCACGGATCCGCCGCGGGACGATGCTCGCGACCGCTGCTGATTCCGGTGCGTTGCTGCGCTACTCACCGGACCTCACGCTGCGCCTCGATGCCGGCACCCGCGTGAGCCTCGCAGATGCGGGCAGCCTGCGGCTCGAAAGCGGCCGCGTGTATGTCGCGATCACGCCGGGCGCGGCCGTCTCCTATGTCGTGCATACCGCAGCTGGTGATGTGCGTCACGTCGGTACGCGCTATGTGGTCAGCGCACACGGCACCGGACTCGAAGTGGACGTGCGCGAGGGCATCGTGCAGGTCGAGGTGGGAGCCCGTACCGAACGGGCGGTCGCAGGCGAGGCCCTGCGGATGGGTGCCGGCGGCACCGTCGAGCGTTCGGTCCTGACCGGCGATGCCCAATGGGTCTGGGTCGAGAGTCTGCCCACGCCGATCGCGATCGAAGGCAAGCCGCTCGCCGATTTCCTGCGCTGGTTCGCGGCCGAGACCGGCCGCCGCGTCGCCTATGCCGATGAAAGCACGCGGGCGCGTGCGGCAGCGGCGATCCTGCACGGTTCGGTCGATGGTCTGCCGCCGGCGCAGGCGCTCGCGATCGTCACCGCGTCGGTCGATCTCGAGGCCGTTGTCCCGGAGGAAGGCCCGGTCATCATCGGGCCGGCGCATCACTGATAACATCGGTCGATGCGAAAACCTGCGCCGCGACTCGTGCGCGACACGGTCGGGGGCCTCCTGCTGCTCATGGTTCTGGCTATCGCGCGCGCCGCCGAGGTCGGTGAGCCGCTCGGCCACGCGCTCGAGCAGCTCGCGAAGTCCGGCCTCAACATCGTCTACAGCACCGCGCTCGTGACACCCGACATGCGCGTACTCGCGCCGCAACGGCCCGGCCCTCCGGCCGAGATTGCGCGCGAGATCCTCGCGCCGCACGGGCTCGCACTCGAACCTGTGCAACCCGGCGCTTATGTCGTCGTGCGCCGGAGCATCGACGGAGACGCCGCGATCGAACTGGTCGTCGAGCGTGCCGGCGGTTCGCCGGCCACGGGTGCGCGCGTCACGCTGCAGCCGGGCAACCGCATTGCGACCGCTGATGGGGCAGGCAGGGTACGATTCGATTCGCTGCCACCGGGCGTCTTCGACGCGGAAGGAATCGATGCGACGGGCGCGGCGGCACGCTTCCGCGGCATCCGCGTGCATCGCGGCGAGCGGTGGAGCGGCGTGTTGCGACTGGCTGGCGGAGGCGAGTCGCTGTCGGAAGTGAGCGTGCTCGCGAGTCGCTACCGCTTCGATCAGCAGTCGCGCTTCGCGCCGGTCGAGTTCACGCGCGAAGACCTTTCAGTGCTGCCGGGCCTCGACGAGGATGCGCTCAGGGTGACCCGATACCTGCCGGGCACCGCGACGAACGGTCTCTCGGCGCGCGCCCATGTGCGCGGCGGCCGCACCGACGAACTGGGGGTGTACTTCGACGGTGTGCCGCTCTTCGAGCCGTTTCATTTCAAGGATTTCCTTGGCCTGCTCGGCATTCTCGACCCCGCGACGATCGGCAAGCTCGATTTCTGGAGCGGCGTGTACCCCGCACGCTTCGGCGGGCGCCTCTCGGGCGTGCTCGACATCACGCCACGCACCTGGACCGGTGCCGATCATCACGAGATCGGGGTGAGCCTCCTCTACGCGCACGCGCTGTCGCAGGGCCGGCTCGAATCGCACCCGCTCGAATGGCTCGTCGCGGCCCGCAAGAGCACGATCGAGCAGTTCATGAAGCTCGCCGAGGAGCGGTCGGGCGAGCCGGCCTTTCTCGATGTCCTCGCGCGCCTTTCGTGGCACTTCGATGATGGCAGCGATCTCGCCGCCGGCTGGCTGTTGCTGAACGACGAGCTGACCGCTGACCTGTCGGACGGCACCGAGCGGGCACACGCGCGCTATCGCGACGGCACCGGGTGGCTGCGCGGGACCTGGCGTATCGGCGAAGCCGCTGCGCTGCGCGGCGTCTTGTCGCGCACCGAGCGGCACACAGTGCGCACCGGAACGCTGGCACGGCCGGGCAGCGGTGCGGGCCAGCTTCTGGACCGGCGGTTCATGGATGCGACGACCGCGCGCCTCGAATTCGGCGCGCACAGCCGGCGAGCGACATTCACGCTCGGTGCGGAGATGATGGATCACGACTCTTCATATGAGTACCGCGCCGATGCGACCTTCGATCCGCTGCTCGCCGCGGCGCTCGGTCGACCGGCCGCGCTGGCGCGCAATCTCGCTTTCGATGCCGGCGGACAATCCTGGAGCGCATACGCTTCCGCGGTGATCGCGATATCCCCGCAAGTCGATGTCGATTTGGGCATGCGCATGGATCAGCAGCGCTACCGGCCGAATCCCCGCGATTCGCAATGGTCGCCGCGCATCGGGGTCGGGTACACGCCGCGCGCCGACACCACCCTGCGCCTCTCCTGGGGCCGGATCTCACAACCTGAGCGGCCGGATGAGCTGCAAGTGACAGACGGCGAAGCCGGCTTTCAGGCCGCGCAGACAGCGTCGCAGACCGTGGGCGCGATCGAACATCGCCTCTCGAATGATGTCTCCCTGCGGATCGAGGCGTTCGACAAGCGCATCAGCCACGTCAGACCGGGCTATGAGAACCTGCTCGATCCCGTGACGTTGCTGCCCGAGATCGAAGTGGACCGCGTGCGTATCGCGCCGCTTGCGTCGCGTGCCTACGGCGCCGAACTCACGATGCGCTGGGAGCCGCGCCGCACCTGGTCGGCGTGGCTGAGCTACAGCTGGTCCGAAGTCACGGACCGGTTCGAGGACTCGCGCGCGCTGCGCACCTGGGATCAGCGGCACTCCGCCGTGACGGGAGTGTCGTGGACGCGCGGGCCCTGGCAGCTGTCGGGCAACGCGATCTGGCACAACGGCTGGCGCCAGAATTCGCTCGTCGTCGAGACGGTGCCAGGTGACGATGCGCGACTCGTGCTTGCGCCACGCAACTCTGACTCATGGTCGGACTATTTCTCGTTCGATGCGCGCGCGAGCTGGCAGCGCGCGCTGCCGGTCGGTGCCCTGCAGGTCTACGCCGAGGTGAACAACTCGACCGACCACGCCAATCTCTGCTGCACCGAGTACCGCATCGGTGTCCCGGGCGATGCCGCAAGTCTCGTGGGCGAGCGCTCGACCTGGCTGCCGCGCTATATGCTCGTGGGTGTCACCTGGTCGTTCCCGTGACGCCGGGCGGCGCGTAGGTTGCGAGCCATTCGCGCACTTGCTGATACCAGAAGAGCGAGTTGCCGGGTTTCAGCACCCAATGGTTTTCGTCCGGGAAGTACACGAGCTTCGAGGGCACGCCGCGGGTCTGCAGCGTATTGAAGAGTTCGATGCCGTGATTGACGGGCACGCGCTGGTCGAGCTGGCCGTGGATCACGAGGGTCGGTGTGACGAAGCTCCCGGCCGAGGTGTGCGGCGAGTAGCGGGCAAACTCTTCAGGTTTCTCCCAGTAATTGAAGAAGCGCTCCTTCGACGCGCCGTAATCCGCGCCGATCTGTGTGAAGTTGTCGTACACAGCCGCGTGCGCGATCAGTGCCTTGAACGGGTGCGGCCGACCGAGCAGCGTCGCGGCGAGGAAGCCGCCGTAGCTGCCGCCGCCCGCCACCATGCGATCGGCAGCGACGAACGGCTGCGCTGCGAGCCACTCTGCCGCCTTGATCGTGTCTTCGTAGGGCAGCGTGATGCGGTCCGGGTTGATCGAATCGGCGAAGGCCTGGCCGAAGCCGCTCGACCCGTGGAAGTTGTGCCACGTGACGATGTAGCCCCAGTTCGCAAACACATGCGCGTTCCAGCGGTAAGTGACCGCGTCCTGGATGCCATTGTGCGGGCCGCCGTGCAGCAGCATGTACACGGGATACTTCTTCGCGGGATCGAAGTCGGGCGGGTAGATGACCCACATCTGAATGGGGTCGCCGCGCGCGCCTTTGTAGGTGACGCTCTCGACCTTGCCCATCGCGAGGCTCGCGAGCGCACCGTCGTTGAAATCAGACAGCTTGGTGGCCGTGCCCTGTGCAAGATCGAGCCGCACGAGCGTCGCGGGCTCTGAAAAACCCTGCCGGAGTGCGATCGCCGTCCTGCCCGCGACGTCGAGGCCCGAAAAGCTGCTCGCGCCGGTCACAGGGCGGGGCGTGCCGCCCGCGAGCGCGAAGCGGTAGATGCGCGACGAGGCGGCATCATCGATCTGGCCGTAGAGCGCTTGCGAATCGCTCGCCCAGACGAGGCCGTCGGCGGAGCGGTCCCATTGTTCGGTGAGACCACGGGTGGTGCCCGCCGCGCGGTCGAGCAGCATCAGGCGTTGCGTATCGGCGTAGAAACGCGGGGTGCGCTTCTGCGTATACGCGAGGGACCTCCCGTCGGGCGAGTACACCGGGTTGCTCTCGTCTGCGACGCTGTCCGCGTTCAGGTTGCGCGCCGGCTTGCAGCCGCAGGCCGGGATCACAATGATGTCATCGTTCGGATCGATGCCGCTCCTGTCGCGATCGGCGACGAACGCGAGTTCCGTGCCGTCGGGCGAGATGTCGAAGGACGAGGCGCTGTATTCCTGCTTCGAGAGCCAGTAACCCGAGCCGCGCGTGATGGCCGTCGTCTCACCACCCTCGAGCGCGATCGAGAAGAGCTGCGGCTCGCGATCGTCGAGGAAGTGATCCCAATAGGCGATCGGCGCACGCTCCCAGACCTTTGCACTCGTCTTCGAGTCGGCGCGCTCCTTCAGGCGCTTGCCCTGGTCCTCCCACTTGACGAGATCGGACCATACGTCGGCGACAAAGGCGATGCGCTTCGCATCGGGGAACCACTTGAATGCACCCACGCCGACCGGCACGTTCGTGACGCGTCGTGCCTCGCCGCCGTCGATGGCGATCACGTAGATCTGGTTCTGCTCGTCCTCGCCGCGCTTCGAGACGAAGGCAACCCACTTGCCGTCGGGGCTGTAGGCGGGCGCCGTGTCGTTCGCCTTGTCGCTCGTCAACTGGCGCGCCTTGCCGCCGGCCGTCGGAATCATCCAGAGGTCGGTGCTGCCCTTGTTCGTGCCGAGGTCATAACGCGTGACCGGCAGGACGGCCCATGCACCGTCGGGTGACAGTGTCGGGCTGCCGAGACGCGCGAGACCCCACATCGCCTCGGCGGTGTACGGGGTCGTGCCGGCCGCCCCTGCAGCGATCGGGCAGCAGGCGAGCAGTGTGAACAGGCCGCGAGTGAGGACAGACATCGGGAGCTCCCCTTGTGTGCGTTCACGGTGTGCACGGACAGGTGCAATGGCCCGCGATTGTGCCCGAACCGGGGCAGTGCTGCCGCCCATCTGCGACGAGCGCCGCGTACAATTCGCCCGGCTCCCTGATGCACGAGGAAATGGCATGCCCGTGTCCCCGCTCGATCGTTACTGCGCCGTCGCGCTGCAAGTCGATTGCGATGGCGTGCACCCCGACCCGGACCGCGCGAGCGCGCGCGAGCGCATGGCCGCGAGCCTCAGGCGTATCGATACCGCCATTGCCGGAGCGAAACGCTGGGTGGGCGATGACCTGCGCCTCGTGGTGCTGCCCGAGTACATCCTCACCGGCCCGCCATGGGGCGAGGCGATTCCCGCGTGGGCGGACAAGGCGGCACTCGACGACGAGGGGCCCGAGTACGCGACGTTCGCGCAGCTCGCGCAGCGCCACGGCGTGCATCTGGCGGGCAACGCGTACGAAACGGACAGGAATTTTCCGGGGCTCTATTTCCAGGCGTCGTTCGTGTTCGACGACAGCGGCAGGCGCGTGCTGCGCTACCGGCGCCTCGTGTCGATGTTCGCACCCACCCCACACGATGTCTGGGATCGTTACCTCGAGCTCTATGGCCTCGAAGCGGTGTTCCCGGTCGCGGACACCGCGCTCGGCAAGCTCGCGGCCATCGCGTCGGAGGAGATCCTCTATCCCGAGATCGCGCGCTGCCATGCGATCCGTGGCGCCGAAGTATTGCTGCACTCGACCGGCGAGGTCGCGGCGGTCACGCTCACGCCGAAGCAGATCGCGCGCCGCGCACGCGCGCTCGAAAATCTTGCGTATGTGGTCTCTGCCAACTGCTCGGCGATGCTGGGTATCGACGTACCGGTCGATTCGAGCAACGGCTTCTCCGACATCATCGACTACCTCGGCAACCAGATGGTGCAGGCTGGGCAGGGCGTGTCGATGGTGGCGTATGCGTCGCTCGACCTTGCGGGCTTGCGCGCCTGGCGCCGCCGCCCCGGCATGGGCAACCTGCTCGCACGCCAGGCACTCGATCTCTATGCCGCGAGCTTCGCGGCGGCCAACATCCGCGAACCGAACGGCTTGATCGAGAAGGGCAAGGTCGTGGTCC
The DNA here is from genome assembly GCA_963204795.1 of Pseudomonadota bacterium. Lineage (GTDB taxonomy): Bacteria > Pseudomonadota > Gammaproteobacteria > Steroidobacterales > Steroidobacteraceae > CADEFQ01. The sequence continues at coordinate 11,322 of CAUJHX010000047.1, forward strand.
CCGACCGCGCCTACTTCCGTGAGAGGCAGGCGCGGGCCATTGCCCGGCTCGTCGAATGCGGAGTCGTCACGCCCTGACGAGCGGCGCGCGACGGGCTACGGGCAACGGGCAACGGGCTGCGGGCGACGGGCAAGAGGCGCGGTGATTTATCCGCCTCCTCGCGGGTCGAGCGCACCGTCTGCGACGGTGTGCCCTCGGCGCTCTTCACGCTCGTCGGCGAATAACGCACCGCACCTCTTGCCCGTCGCTCGTTGCCCGTTGCGCGCAGCCCATCGCGCGCAGCCCGTTGCCCATTGCACGTCTCAGGCGGTTTTCATCCGCGACGCCAGAAATTGCCGCAAGGCTTCCAGATAATCGCGATGCATGGGTCCGGAAACCGGGTCCGCCTCGAGGGCCTCGTACCATCGGGTCAACCTGGGTAAACCGGCGAACAGATCGTTCACACCAAATTTCGGCAGTAGCTCGATGATCACCCAGAAGTTGGGCGCCATGATCGCATCGGCGAAGCCGGGACTCGCGCCGCCTGCCCAAGGGCCCGGGCCCATGAATTGTTCGAGATCGCCGACCGCCTTGCGCAGCGAGGCGAGGACAGCCTGCACGTCGGCGTCATTGCGCTTGGCGGGGTTGGCGTTGCGAAAGAGTCCGCCAACATTCGGCACGACGTAGATGTCGGCCATCCGCGCGATGAGACGCGCCTGAGCGCGGTCCATGGCGCCTTCAGGCAGCAATTTGCGGCCCGGTTGTGTTTCGTCGATGTACTCGCAGATCACCGTGGATTCGGCAAGGCAGCGGCCGTTGTCCTCGAGGGCTGGCATCTTGCCGAGTGGATTGACGGCAAGGTATTCGGGGGACTTGATGCCACCGCCGGGCGGCGGCGTGAGTTCGAGGCCACAGCCCTTCCAGCGCGAGGCGAGCAGCGTGCGCGCGACATAAGGTGAGGCCAGGAAGCCGTAGAGTTGCATGCGGGTACCTCGTTTGGGGCGGCGGTCACAAGTCGGGGTCGCAATTATCGCTATAGTTTGCGTTCACGGTACGGTCAGCAGTGCAAGGAGTCGAAATCGATATGGCCAGGCGCGCGACAGCGGGTAGCGGACACGATCCCGACCCGAGCGTACGGCGGGCGTATTTCGAGTGCCGCTTCGGGCAGCTGCATGTGCACAATGCGATGCCGGCGGGAGGCGGATTCGACGAGGCGACACCGCTCCTCTGCATTCACCGCAGTGGCGTCACGGGCCGCATGTTCGCCGGGCTGATGCGCGCGATCGCCCGCGACCGTTCCGTGTACGCGCCCGACCTGCCCGGATGCGGCGAGTCGGACGGTCCGCAGTCAGCGGCCGGCTCCGCCGATCTGGCTGCGGCGCTCGGCGACTTCCTCGCCGACCTGCGCCTGCGCCGCGTCGATGTACTGGCCGCCGGCGGTGGGGCACTGGTTGCGACCGAGCTCGCGCTCGCCCGCTCCGATCAGGTGCGTCGCGTCGCGTTTCTCGATCTGCCGGATCCCGCAGCCAACCTGCGCATTCGCGAGAAGCTGCCGCTGCTCGCACAACCGACGCTGCTGCTGCAGGCTCGCGACGATATCGATTTCAATCTGCCGGCAATCACCGCGGAGCTGCGCACTTTTCTCAGCGCATAGCCGGGTCGCGCGCGGCCGTGCGCTGCCATGCCACTACGGCAACGAGCGTCACGAGCAATACCGGGATGCCGGCGAGGTTCACGTTGCGCCAACCAAGTACGGCAATGGCAGCGCCTGCTGCGAGCGAGGCCAGGGCCTGCGACGTGAAAGTCGCGAAATCATTGAAGCCCTGCGCGCGAAAGCGCTCGGCCGGCGCATAGGTTCGCGTCAGCTGCGTCGTGCCGGCGACGAACAGCAGGTTCCAGCCGAGACCCAGCAGGACGAGACCCGCGAGATAGTGGACGAACGCGTGGCCGAGGATTGCGGCAACGGCTACGCAGGACGCCATGCACGCAAGTCCTGCGAGCATCATGCGCACAATGCCGAGCCGCGCGATCAGCCAGCCGCTCACGAGCGACGGCAGGTACATCGCGACGAGATGCGAGGTGATCACCTGCTTCGTCGCGTGGACGCTGTGTCCGTCGATCACGTGCATGCTGATCGGGGTTGCCGTCATGATGAAGCTCATCACGGCATAGGAAGACAGACCGGCCAGCAGGGCCACGATGTACGCGGGCTGGGCGACGATCGCCCGTAGCGGGCGCATCGTGCCGCCCTTCGCGACGGCGTGGGGGTGTGGAGGCCCGAGCAAGAGCAGCACGAATGCCGACAGCACGAGGAATACCGCCACCGCGATGAAAGATCCGGTGAACTCGGGCCAGCCCGCGAGGAAGCGCAGGCGCTCACCGGCCTCGGGCCCGATGAAGGCGGCCACGAGCGTGCCCAGCATTACCGTCGCGATGGCGCGCGGGACTTGCGGCAGCTCGACATACTCGGTCGCCGCGAAGCGGTACTGTTGCACGAAGGCCATATTCGCGCCGAGAAACGTCGCACCCGCGCAGAAGCCAGCGAACCAGGCGTGCGCGACCGCCCAGGCGCAGCTGAGCGCCGCCAGGCTGGCCGCCAGCGCGCTCAGGATGAACATGCGGCGGCGCCCGAATCGCTGCATGGACAGGGCTGCCGGCAGGGATGTGGCAGCGACCCCGACCACACCCAGGGAGATGGGCAGCGTTGCAAGTGCCGGGTCGGGCGCGATCTGCGCGCCGATGATGCCGCCGAAGGCGATCAGCACCAGGGTGCCGCAGCCGGCCAATGCCTGGGCCAAAGTCAGGATCCAGACACTGCGCATGGCACCGATCTTATGTCGGATGCTGCGCCGCCGCGAGAGCCCGGACGCGCTACACTTGCAAGGCTATGGGCGCGCACAAGAAGCCATCCAGGCCCCATACGGATGTCGACCTCGACAGCACTGCCGAACTGCCGGTGATCGACGACCCGCTTTCGTCCACGGACACGTGGGCGGTCGGTGCGCTGCCTGCGCCGGAAACGGCCCCGCATCCGCCCGAGGATGCCGCCAGCGCAACAGGGCCACGCAGCGTCCTCGATGTCGATCTTCGTTCACTGTCCGAGAATCTGCGCGACGTGGAAGAGCGCCTGCGACGCAAGGGCGAGCGTCTCGTGTCCATGGAGCAGGAGCTCGACCGCGCGCGTGTCGAGCGCGACGCCGCTGCAACGCGCGCCGATGAGATGGCGACGAACCTGGCAGCCGCCAATGCTGCGCTTGAAGGTGAGCGGCAGCGCGCCGACGAGGCAGCGCAGCGTGTCGATGCAGGTTCGCTCGCCACCGCGGCACTCGAGGCGCGCGGCGTGGAGCTCGCGAGCGAGGCCGATCGTCTGCGCGGTGAAGCAAGAGCGTTGCGCGAGACGCTCGCCGAGCGCGATATTGCACTCGCTGACCGGGCGAACACGCTGGCGGCGCGCGAGCGACGTCTCGCCGAACTTGAGCCGCAGCATACACAGCGGGGGCAGCGCCTCGAGCAGCTCGAGCGCGAGCAACGGGATCTCGAGGCACGCTGCGCGGAACTGACCGGGGACCTGGCCGAGCGCACGAGCGCGCTGGTCGGGCGCGAAACGGAATTGGCGGAGCTGCGCCAGAATCTCGCATCCGGCGACCAGAGTGCGAGCGAGGCGCGCGCCGCTGCCGTGGCCGCCGAAGGCGAAGCGAGCCGCTTGCGTGCGGATCTGGCTGCCGCCGGGGAGGCGCTGCGCATGCGCGCGGACGAGGCAGCGTCGGCCGCGCTGCAGCTCGTGCAGCGCGAGCGGCTCGACTCACAACGTAGCGCCGAACTCGCTGATCTGCGCAGCGTACTCGCCCGGCATCGCGAGCAGGCGAGCTCTCGCGAGGGCGTGCGGGCCGTGTACGAGGGGCTGTTGCTTGCCGCCCAGGGGGAGGTGGATGCGCGTGATGCCCGAGTGATGGAGTTGCAGGCGGGGGCTGCACGGGAGCGCGAGCGTACCGCGGCGATCGAAGCGGAACTCGCCACGGCAGGCGATCGCATTATCGCCCTGGAGGGTGAGCGCGATGCGGCGCTCGCGAAGTTGCAGGAGTCGGAGGCAGCGATCCTCGCCCGTGCCGCGGCATTGAAGGGGCACGAGCGCGACGCCGAGGCGCTGCTGGCGCAGCTCGCGGCGCGTGACTCGACCATCGCGACACTGCGCTCCGAGTGCGAGCAGCAAGTTGCGGCCATCGCCGGGCGCGAGCGCGACGTGGCGGGCGGCGTCGCCGAGCGCGACACGCTGCGCGCTGCGGTCGGCTCGCTCGAAGCGACGCTCGAGAAACGCAAGGAGCAGATCGGGGGGCTCGAGGCGGATGTCGCCCGACTGAGCACGGTTGTGGTCGAGCTGACCCGGGAGCTGCAGGCGGCGCGATCGTCGTACAGTTCGCAGCGCGACAGCGTCAGCCGCCAGGATGAGCGGCTCGCCGATCTCGACCGCCTCGTGCGGGCCGCCGAAGCCCGCGACGCTGATCACGAGGCGACGATGCGTGCGGCGACGGCGCTGCATGATGAGCTCGAGGGTCTCCTCGCAGCGGAGAAGGCACGGGCCGATGCGCTGGCCGCTGACCTCGCTGCCGCTCAGGCGGCCCTCAGGGAGCACGACGTGCACGCGTCGAGCGCGAGCGAGGCGTTGCGCTCGCATGGCGCGCGCGCGCTCGACTTCGAGCAGCGCGAACGCGAGTTGACGACGAAACTCGCGGATAGCGAACAGGCACAAGCCGGGATGCGCGCGGAATTGCAGGCGGCGACGACGCGCATGGGCGAACTGCAGCAGGATCTGCAGGCCGCGGAGGATCAGCTCAACCGGGTTGAAGCGGAATTGCGGGCCCGGCAATTGCGTATCGATGAGTTGACGGCTGTCGACGCCGATGCACGCACCCAGCTTGCCGGGACGCGGCGCAAACTCGAGGAACGGGATGCGCTGATCAGCCGCATCGAGGCGGAAGCGGCCAGCAGCGCGGCGGTGCTCGGCAGCATCCGCGAAAGCATGCAGCGTATCGATCCGCTCGCAGCGACCGGCAGCGAAATGGCGCACGATGGTCTCGCGCGGCTGCTCTCGCGTATCGACGGTCCGGGCGAAGTGGTGCATGTGCTCGGTCGCAAGACGACGGTCGGGCGCACGCCAGACAACGATCTGCAGATCAACGCCAAGTTCATCAGCCGCCATCATGCCGTGATCCTGGCCGGGCCCACGCTGACCATCGTCGAGGACCTGAACAGTACCAACGGTGTGTATGTGAATGGCCGGCGCATCACGCGCGAGGCGCTGGCCGATGGTGATCAGGTGACGATCGGCAAGGCGAAGTTCCGCTTCAGCGTGCGGCCGGTGGCTCGGGCGGAGGGCTGAAGCGGGCAACCGGCTACGGGCCGCGGGCAACGGGCCAGAGAGTGGCGCGGCTTCTGGCCCGCAGCCCATTGCGCGCTGCCCGCCCCGCAGCGTGTCGATTTTCGGTAAGCTCACCCCCTCACCACCCCCGGGCGGTCCCCTTGGCGAGTCCTTACATCGAGCGCATCCTGAAGGCGCGTGTCTACGACGTGGCGATCGAATCGCCGCTCGATGCCGCGCCCCGTCTGTCACGGCGCATCGGCAACGACGTCCGGCTCAAGCGCGAAGACCTGCAACCGGTCTTCTCGTTCAAGCTGCGCGGTGCGTACAACCGCATCGCGAGCCTGTCGCAGGGCGCGGCGAGCCGCGGCGTCATCTGCGCCTCCGCGGGCAACCACGCACAAGGTGTCGCGCTCGCGGCCCGGCGGCGGGGTATCAAGGCCGTGATCGTGATGCCGGTGACGACTCCGCAGATCAAGGTGCAGTCAGTCATCGATCTCGGCGGTGAGGCGGTGCTGCAGGGCGATGATTACGACGCCGCCTGCGAGCACGCGCTCACGCTCGCCCGCGAGCGCGAACTCGTGTTCGTGCACCCTTTCGATGACCCCGACGTGATCGCAGGACAAGGCACGATTGCCGTCGAGATCATGCGGCAGACGGGCGGGGAGATCGACGCGATTTTCGTGCCGGTCGGCGGTGGCGGCCTGATCGCCGGGATCGCGGTCTACACCAAGTACCTCCATCCACGCGTCAAGGTGATCGGTGTCGAGCCGGTCGACGCGGCGGCGATGCACGACTCGCTGCGCGAGGGTAAGCGCGTGACGCTGGAGCGCGTCGGGATGTTCGCCGATGGTGTCGCCGTGCGGCGCGTGGGCGAGGAGACGTTCCCGCTCGTGCGCCAGTACGTCGACGAGATCGTGCTCGTCGACACCGATGAGACCTGCGCTGCCATCCAGGACATCTTCGAGGACACGCGCTCGATCGCCGAGCCCGCCGGAGCGCTCGCGGTCGCCGGCATCAAGAAATACGCGGCGCGCGCCGGCTGGCGCGACAAGCGCCTCGTCGCGGTGACGAGCGGCGCCAACATGAATTTCGACCGCCTGCGCCACGTCGCGGAACGCGCCGATCTGGGCGGGCAACGCGAGGCGCTGCTCGCGGTGGAGATTCCGGAGCGGCCAGGCAGCTTTCTTGCATTCTGTCAGGCTCTGGGCGCGCGCAGCGTCACTGAATTCAACTATCGCTATGAGAGCGCGCACGCCGCGCAGATCTTCGTCGGTTTCGCGCTGTCGCAGGGGCGCGCGGAAAAGGATGCGGTCATTGGCGCGCTGCGCGGCGCCGGCTATGCCGTGCAGGACATGTCCGAGAACGAGGTCGCGAAGCAGCACGCGCGGTACATGGTCGGCGGCCATGCCCGCGGCATCGAGAACGAAATGCTCTTCCGCTTCGAGTTTCCCGAGCGTCCCGGAGCCCTCCTGCGCTTTCTGCAGGCGGTCGGGACGCGCTGGAACATCAGTCTGTTTCACTATCGCAACCATGGCTCGGACTACGGCCGGGTGCTCGCCGGCATCCAGGTACCGCCGGCCGAGCGCAAGGATTTCGAACTGCACCTGGGTGAACTGCATTTCGAGTACACCGACGAAACCCGCAACCCGGTCTACCGGATGTTCCTCGGCGCGTGAGCAGCCCGAATGACAGCATCTACGTGCCACGGCGCGCGCCCGTGCACGAGGACCTGGTGCTGCGCGGCCTGCGTCACCGCATTGTTCGCTGGGGGCCGCCTTGTGAGTCGCCGATCGTGCTGCTGCACGGGTTTCTCGATGTCGCGGACACGTGGCAATTCCTCGTGGACGAACTGCCCGGTGACTGGTCGTTCGTTGGCCTCGACTGGCGCGGCTTCGGCGGCAGTGAGTGGCAACCGGGCGGCTACTGGTTCACCGACTACCTCGCCGATCTCGAGGCGCTGCTGGATCAGGTTGTGACAGGCCCGGCGCGCCTCCTCGCGCACAGCATGGGTGGCAACATCGCGGCGCTCTATGGAGGCATCCGGCCGGGACGCATCGCATGGACCATCAATCTCGAAGGCGTCGGCCTGCCACAGACGAGCCCCGAAGAGGCGCCCGGGCGCTATGCACGCTGGCTCGACGAGCTCGCGCAGCGGCCGCGGCAGACCGTGTACGCGTCAGAGCACGACCTCGCGAAATATCTCATCTCGCGCAACCCGCGCCTCACACGGGCGCGGGCCGCGTTCCTCGCGCGCGCCTGGACGCGGCGCGTGGGCGAGCGCCATCACCTCGCCGCCGATCCGCAACATCGCATCGTGAACCCGGTGCTCTACCGGCGCGATGAGGCGGAGGCCTGCTGGCGGCGTGGCATTGCGCCGATGCTGCTGATGCTCGGCGAGCAGTCGGAATACCGCACGCGCATGGGGTCGTGGGGTACGGCGGGGTACCTCGAGGCGGTCTTCCCGCATCTGACGCTCGTGACACTCGCCGATGTCGGGCACATGATGCACCATGAAGCGCCCGCCGCCGTGGCCCGTCACATTGAACGCTTCGTCGGGCAGCAAGACGCACGAAATCCATGAGATGGCCTGAGCTGCAGCGGGATCACCCCATGCACGTGCCGTACAAGTGGGCACGGCGCATCGTGATCACGCTCACCGGCTTCACGGTGCTGTTCGTCGGATTCGCGATGATTGTGCTGCCCGGGCCGGCGTTCGTCGTGATTCCCGCGGGACTTGCGATCCTCGGGCTCGAGTTCGCATGGGCGCGCCACACCCTGCGCGCGCTCAGAAAGCGCGGTGCGATCATCGTCGCCGCGGCGAAGTCGAAGCTGCGCTAACGGGTGGTGGCGGGCTCGAGCGCGGCTTCGATCAACGCGCGAAACTCATCGTGGGTCTTCGTGCCCTGCACGCGTCGGACGACCCTGCCGTCCGGGGCAAGGATATAGGTGGTCGGCAGCACTTCGTTCCAGGCGGGATCGACCACGCTTGCGATCGCGTCGAGCTCGCGCTCGCTGCGCAGCCGGGTGTTAAACGCCGGAAAGTACTTCGCGTGAAAGGCTGCAACGCGCTCGCCATCGTCCGGCTCATCCATCGACACGCCGATCAGCACGACGCCGCGCGGTGCGAGCTCCTGCTCGAGGCGCACCAGGTCCGGGATCTCGCGCAGGCACGGTGCGCACCACGTGGCCCACAGGTTCAGCACCACGACCTTGCCGCGCTGCGCGCCGAGCAGCTTGCGCAGCGAGTCGGCACTGACCGGTGGGATGACGGCCGGCATGGCCGCGCCTGCCGCCTGTGCCAGTGCCCGGGTTGCGGGCAGCGTGCCAATCGTTGCCGCGACGGCAGCCGCAGTGAATTCGCGCCGCTTCATTTGACTTCGAGGGCGGTCGTGTAAATGAGATCACCCTGCTGCCACGCAATCTGGGCGCGGCCGTCCGGGCGTGCAGCGAGCGCTGGAGTCTGCGTCGAGCCTTCACCGGTGGCGAGCTCGACCGGGGCACCGAGCGCGCTGCCATCCGCGTCGAGCGTACGGTAGAAGACGCGGCGCGGGCCGTCCGTCTTGGCGTGCCAGGCCACGAGCACGCGCTGGCCGATGGCGGCGAACGCCGGCGCGTCGCTGACCTGCGCGCCGGGATGTGCCGCATACGGCGTGGCAAAGGTCTTGCCGCCGTCGTTCGATGCCGAGAGCATCACGCCGGGCGGCGTGTCGGCGCCGTTGTGCGCAGCGGTGTAGATGTGTGTGCCCTGCACGGCCATCGCCGTCGGCTTGAGCGGACAGCCATCCAGATGCCACGGTGTTCCTCCCGTCGAAACACGCGTCGTGAAGTGGCCCGCGCTGTCGGCCCGCCCAACCGAACTCGAGCGCAGATTTCCGGCTGTCACCTGTCGTGAGGCGAGCAGCGGGCGGGATTTGGCATCGAAAGCCACGTTGATCTGGCAGCAGGGGCATACGTCGCCTGCAGCGAGGCGCTCCTCCGGCCCGAAAGTCACGCCATCATCGCGCGAGACGACGCCGTAGACGCTGCCATTGTCGCTGCCGCCCTTCATGTCGCGAGTGTCGATCCACAGCACATGGACATTGCCGTTGGGCGCCACGCCCATGGTGCCGAACGCCGCGACGCTCGCGAATCCGCCATGGATCACACTCGAGAGGTCGGAGTCCGTCACCGTGCTGAGACGCCGCGGTGCTTCGAAGGTGGCGCCGCCGTCGGTCGAGCGTGTGTAGCGCGCCGTCAGCACCGACTTGCCGAGCTTCGCCTGCATTTCATTGGCCGGGTACGCGACGTGCAGCGTGCCGGTTCGGCCCCACGCCACCCGGGGTCGGCTGACGGCAAAGCCCCACACCTCGTCGTCCTCGCGATTGACGCGCACGGGCGCACTGAAGCTCGCGCCACCGTCCTTCGAGACTGCGACGTAGAGGTTCATCGATGAACGGTGGGAATGGCCACTCTTCGCCCGCTCGGCCGCGGCTGCCTTCGCTTCCGGCGTATCGGGGTTGCCTTTCGCGAGCCACAGGATCGCGATCTCGCCTTTCGGCCCGACCGCGACATCCGGGGCGAGCGCGAGTTGGCCGGTGGTGCTCACGGCGATCGGCGCGGCCGATACCGCGACCGACAAGGTCCCGGTGAACAGCGCCAGCAGGAAGGCAGGGACTTTCGACATGACGAAACCTCTACGGCGGGCAATCCCCGGATTCTAGGCCTGTCCCGGCAAGTCCTGCGACAATGTCGCGAATGGAGGATCTCGCTTCCGCACCGTGGTTACGGCGCCTGCTCGTTGCAACGTTGCTTGCGGGCCTCATCGTGCTCGCCTTCGAGGTGCTGAAGCCATTCATCGTACCGGTCATCTGGGCGGTGATCCTCGCGCACGTCACCTGGCCGCTGTATCGCAGGCTGCTTACGTTGCTGAAGGGGCGGCGCGCAGCATCGGCGCTCGTGATGACCATGGCCGTCACGCTCGCCATCGTGCTGCCCGCGATCTGGCTGGTTGCGCTGATCCGCACCGAGCTCGTCGCGGCCTACGCGGCCTTCACTGCGCAGCTCGCGCGCGGCGTCGAGCTGCCGCACGTCGTTTTCGAGCTGCCATGGATCGGGCCCTGGCTCGAGGAGCTGCTCGCGCGCATCGCGCACGAGCCCGGTGCGCTCAACGCGGAGCTGCGCAGCTGGATCCAGCGTTCAGCCGGCGAGTTGAGCGGCGTGATCGGCGGTGTCGGGCGCAACATCGCCAAGCTCTTCATCGCGATGCTGAGTCTCTTCTTCATGTACCGCGACGGAGAATCGTTCGCGGCGCAGGTTGTGCGCGTGCTCGAGAATTCACTCGGCGAGCGTGTGCACGGCTACATGCTCGCGATCAGCCAGACGGTGCGTGCGGTGGTCTATGGGCTCCTTGCGGCAGCCATTGCGCAAGGCACCATTGCGGGAGTGGGCTACTGGGTCGCGGGCCTCAAGGCACCGATCGCGCTCGGCGCGATCACGATGCTTGCTGCACTCGTGCCATTCATGACGCCGGTCGTGTGGGTCGGCGCGAGCGTGTGGCTCGTGATCACCGGCCACACGGTCGCCGGCACGGGCCTCTTCCTGTGGGGCCTGTTCGCCATCAGCTGGATCGACAACATCGTGCGCCCGCTCGTGATCAGCAACGCGACACGCATCCCGTTCCTGCTCGTCCTGTTCGGCGTGCTGGGTGG
>CAUJHX010000048.1 GCA_963204795.1 Pseudomonadota bacterium
AGTGCGATGCGTCCTTCCCAGACGCCTTCACCGACGAGTGGGCAGGGATCATCTGTTGCGCGCACAAATGCAATGATCGCGCGAAACCGCGCGCGGCGTTTCTCTGGCGGAACGCCGGCCATAACTTCCAGCACTTTCGCGTTATTGGCGGCGGCGTCGGAAGCGTCTCCTGCATAGCGCGCCGAGTTCACGCCAGGCGCGCCTCCGAGCGCATCGACCTCGAGCCCGGAGTCGTCAGCGATGGCGGGAAGCCCTGTGATGCGCGCGGCGTGTCGCGCCTTGATCAGCGCGTTCGCCAGGAAGGTCGTGCCAGTCTCGGGCGGTGGCTCGATGCCGTAGACAGCCTGCGGCACAAGCTCGACACCGAGCGGCGCCAGGAGCGACGTCAGCTCTCCGAGCTTGCCCGCGTTGCCGGTCGCGACGACGACTCTCATGAGGGGCGCCCTTCAGTCGGCGGCGAGCGCCTGCGCCTGCAGCGCGAAGAGTGTCGCGGTGCCGGTGACCGCGAGATCGAGCAGCTGGTCGAGTTCGTGGCGACGGAACGCATGGCCTTCGGCGGTGCCCTGCACTTCAACGAAGCCGCCACCACTGTGCATCACGACATTCATGTCGGTCTCGGCGTTCGAGTCCTCGCCGTAGTCGAGATCGAGCACGGGCGTGCCCCCGACGATGCCCACCGACACCGCGGCCACCTGTCCGTGCAGCGGGGTTGCGGCAAGGGCTCCGCGCTTCACGAGTAACTGGCAGGCATCGGCGAGGGCGACGTAGCTGCCGGTCACGGATGCGGTGCGCGTGCCGCCGTCGGCCTGCAGCACATCGCAGTCGAGGGTCACGGTGCGCTCGCCGAGTGCTTCGAGATCGATGACGGCGCGCAGGCTGCGGCCAATGAGGCGCTGGATCTCCTGCGTGCGTCCGCTCTGCTTGCCCCGCGCCGCCTCGCGCGCCCCGCGCGTGTGAGTCGCGCGCGGCAGCATGCTGTACTCGGCCGTCACCCATCCCCGGCCTTTGCCGCGCAGGAACCCCGGCACGCCGTCTTCGATGCTCGCCGTGCACAGCACACGCGTCGCACCGAATTCGACGAGTACCGAGCCTTCTGCATAGCGCGTGTAGCGGCGCGTGAAGCGCACCTCACGCAGCGCATCGGGCGCGCGGCCGCTCGCCCGGGCGCTCATTGCAGGCCCTGCCAGCGCAGCGCGGCCACCGTGGTGTTGTCGCTTGCGGCGCCGCCGATCAGCACGGCGCGCTCGGCAAGCCGGCCGACCTCATCGCGCAATGCGCCGCCGCCATTCGCGAGGCTCCGCGCGATGTCGTCGTCGGTGAGATTGCCCCAGAAGCCGTCGGTGCAGACGAGCAGCACGTCATTTGGCGCGAGCTCGCGCCGCCCCGTGATGGCCATCTCGGGCAGGATGGGATCGCCACCAACGCAGGACTCGACGAAATTGCGCATCGGATGCTTGAGCACCTGCTCGGCCGTGATCACGCCCTCGCGCAGCAGGAATTCGACGTGGCTATGGTCACGCGTGCGCTCGGCGACGGTGGCGCCGCGCAAGTGATAGACGCGGCTATCACCGACGTGGGCCCAGTAGGCCGACTGGCCCTGCACGATGCACACGGCGCAGGTGGCGCGCGGCCGGTTCTCGATCGGCAGGGTGGTGCCGAGCTGCACCACCGCATCGTGCGCCCGACCGAGAGTCAGGTGCAGAAAGCCGATCGGATCGAAGAGCGGTTGCGGCGTATGCCAGAAGCCCTCGACGAGTACCTTGAGCGTGATTTCCGCGGCACGGTCCCCATCTGCGTGCCCACCCATGCCGTCGACTGCGACCAGCATCGCGGCGTGTTCGGCCACCGCGGCGGCCACCCGGTCCTGGTTGTCGTCGCGCGCTCCGATGAGGCTGAGTTCGGCGTAATCGATGCGCAAGCGGCGGCTTCCGTCGTTGGCTAAAATCGGGTCACGATTTATAACATCCCGCCATCCAATGATCACGAGCATGACCGGCTTCGCCCGAGGTGAGGCCAAGGGCCCCTGGGGCACCCTCACCTGCGAGCTGCGCAGCGTCAACCATCGCTTCCTCGAATCGCAGTTTCGCCTCCCGGAGGAACTGCGCGGCTGCGAGAGCGAACTGCGCCAGGCGCTCGCGCGCGACCTGAAGCGCGGCAAAGTGGACTGCACCGTGCACCTGCGGGACGCAGAGGGTGCCGCGCGCGCGCTCGACATCGACGAGGCGGCGCTCGCGCGGCTCGTCGCGCGCGTGAAGGACATCGCAGCCGCGCTCCCGGAGCCTCATACCATCGATACCCTCGACGTGCTGCGCTGGCCCGGAGTGATTCGCGAGGCGGCGGTCGACGCCGAGGGACTCAAGGGCGCGCTCCTTGCGCTCGTTGCCACAACCGTGCGCGACCTCGCCGCGGCGCGTGCGCGCGAAGGCGTGCGGCTGCGTGAATTGATCAGCGAGCGCTGCGCGGCGCTCGAGGGGCTCGTGGCGCAGGTACGCGCGCGCCTCCCCGAAGTGCACGCGCGCGTGCGCAACCGGCTCGCCGAGCGCCTCGCGGAGCTGCAGGGCCAGGTCGACAAGGATCGCGTCGAGCAGGAGATCGTGATGCTGCTGCAGCGACTCGACGTCGCCGAGGAGCTTGACCGGCTCACGGGCCACATCGAGGAGACGCGGCGGATCATCGCGAGCGGCGAGCCCGCGGGTCGCCGCCTCGATTTCCTGATGCAGGAGTTCAATCGCGAGGCCAATACCTTGTCGTCGAAATCGCAGGATCTCGACACCACACGAATCGCCGTCGACATGAAGGTCCTGATCGAGCAGATGCGCGAGCAGGTGCAGAACATCGAATAGGTTTCGGGGGCGTCCGCGGGCTTCCATGGAAATCTTTTCAAGCCATTGAGTTTCTGGCTGTTTTCACCGTTTTCGTCCACCAACGTCCAATTGGCTCCGAGCTACACTTGTAGCTAGACGGGTAGCTGAGATGTAGCTAGATCTGTAGCTGGCATTCGACGAGCAAGGGGGCGAAATGAGGCGTTCGAAACTCACGGCGCTGGCGGTGGAACGGGCCCACCGGTCCGGGGAGCCGCTGTTGCTGGGCGATGGTGATGGCCTCTATTTGCGCAAGCAGACGCGCGATGGCGCGTCGTGGACGTTGCGCTACCACTTCGCCGGTCGCCAGCATTGGCTGACCCTCGGCAACTATCCCGACATGCCACTCGCACAGGCGCGCATCGAGGCGCGCGCGGCACGCGTGCTGCTCGACAAGCAGCAGAATCCCTTGAGCGTGCGCCGGACGGCGCTGGCCGAGGAACGCCAGAAGGGATCATTCAAGACACTCTGCGAAGACTGGTATCGCGCCGAGGTTCAGGCGCGCGGACTCAAGTACCCGACCGTGCCGCGGCGTTACCTGGACAAATACCTGCTGCCCAAGCTCGGCGCGCTGCCAGCAAGCGAGATCACGCCATCGGACATCGCCCGCCTGCTGGACGGCATCAAGGCTCGTGTGCCGACCGCCGCGAACGATCTGCTGCGCTTCACGCGCCGCATCTTTGCCTTTGGCGTGCGCCGTCGTCTCGTCACCAGCAACCCTGCCGCCGACTTCTCGCCTCGCCTCGATGCGGGCGGTACGGAGCGCCCGCGCAGCCGGGCGTTGAGCCTCGATGAGCTGGCGCAGTTGTTCGAACGGATGCGCAAGACGCCGAACGTCGGCGCGGACAACCTGCTCGCCATCAAGCTGCTGCTGGCACTGTGCGTGCGCAAGGGCGAGCTGCTCGGCGCGCGGTGGGAAGAGTTCGATCTCGAGGGAAGCACGCAGGCGGGAGCCGTGTGGCATCTGCCGGCCGCGCGCACCAAGACGGGGGAAGGGCTCGACATCCCGCTGGTGCCCGCCGTAACGGAATGGCTCAACACACTGCGCGGCATGACTGCCGGCAGTGAATACGTTTTTCCGAAGCGCCGCCGCGATCCGCGTGAACGCGTGCCGCACATGGGGATCGACACGTTGAATGTGGCATTGCTGCGCGTGAAGCACGGCCTGCCGCATTTCACGCTGCATGATCTTCGGCGCACGGCGCGCACCCATCTCGCGGCACTCGGCGTGCGGCGCGAAGTCGCCGAGCGCTGCCTCGGTCACAAGTTGCGCGGCGTCGAAGGCACCTATGACCGGCACGACTATTTCCGGGAGCGCCGGGCGGCGCTCGAATCCTGGGCGGCGCTGCTACTGAGCATCGAGCGCGGTGATCGAAAAGTGGCGCCGCTCAGACCCAGGCGCTCGGCTGAACGCTAGTTCGCGCGTCGTCGGGCAATGGATCAACGCCTACTTGGAACCGCGACCACTTCGCAACGTCACCTTCGATAGCCCACCGACAAGACCAAAGGTGTAGAGAAGCGGCCGCGGTTGACTCGCAGCGATCGCCACCATCTTCGGTGCAAGCTCAATGATGCGCGATGCGCACTGTATCGCCGTTGCTTGCCCTTGAGTGAACGTGAAGCAGGCAACGCCGTGGTCTACAAGCGCCTGCTTCTCCAAAGCGCGGTAGCGAATCCGCTGGTCCCGGGTAAGGGCCAGGTAGGAGTGCCTGCCGCAGTGGGACAGCCAGACCTCGTCGGGCGAACCAAACGGAACGGTGATCCCGACGCGGTCGAAGGCAATACCCGCTGCACTCAGCTCCGCAACAAGGGCATTCGAGAAGATGGACTCGTCGACGTAGAAAACCGGCGCTGGCTCAGGCCGCGCGGTCAAGCTCGCACCGGATGGCGTCTTCAATGACTTCCACGGTGACACCGAAATCGCTGGCCAGCGCCGTCATCGGCTCACCCGCCTTGAAGCGATCCGCCAGAACTGCGGTGGGAACTGCCCTGCCGCGGAGCGACGGACGCCCGAAAGCAATGGTGGGATCGATCTGCACCGGCGCCTCGCGCTCCTGCGCGCCCGGCCGGGTAAACGGAAACAGCCGGATTGGCAGGCCCGCCGGATCCCGTTCGATCCTCTGGAGATGAGCCAGCAAGAGCTCCTTCATCTCTGTCTGGCCTTCCTGCGTCACATTGACGAGAGAGCTCAGCTCCTCGACGAAGAGACTTACGCCGTCGGTCTGGAACGAGCGCTCCACCAGCGGTCGCGGCGTTCCCATTTTCCTCCGCATGAAGGTCAGAGCCTCCCGAACCTTGGGCAGCGGGATGTCATGCTTGCGCCGAATGGCCGCCAGCACATGCGCCTCGACGAGATTCAGGAATGACAAGCCTTCGCTCTTCGTACCATCCAGCTCGATGAGCGGCTGGAACCGCCTGGTCTCATCGCCCACCTTATAGTCCTGCCCGATGCACCACGCGCGCAGCGTGCTCACCGGCATGTTGAGGTAGTGCGCCGCCTCGATGAACGGGTATGCGGGCGTTCTCCGCAGCCGATCAACCTGTTCTTTTCCCATGGGGCACCTCCACGGCCGGGATCATCGCACAGAGCTACCGTCAACGGTGCGTCCACGGACGCCGCGCGCCATGCGCAGTACGTTCTCGCGGTGGAATTCCAGATAGCGCCGCTGGCCCTCGGAGAAGGCACCCACGTTCACGCGACCGCCCGGATCCACGCCCATGCGCTGCAGCGACTTCGGATCGGCGACCGGTGACACGATCAGCTGCCCGGAGTTCTCGAACGAAATGAACCCCTTGTCGAAGAGGTGATCCACCGTCGGCGTCAGCAGCAGGCCATTCTCGCCATCCAGGCGCTGCTCGTTGCTGCTGTCCCTCCACGGCTGGACGTGGCTGGCGATCAGGTGCTCCATGCGCTCGACCTTCGTGATGCGGCAGGCACGCTCGATGGATCGCACATTGTCCCGGAATTGCCCCTGGCCGCGGCGCGCCTGGACGAGCGCCGTCCTTTCGGTCTCGCGCATCACGGGATCCGTGACGATGGCCACCTCGACGCGGCGCTCCCATTCCTCGATGTCCTGTTCCGGCTCCGGTGAGTCGCGCTCGATCCTGCTGACCTCCTGGCCGACATCGGCCACGCCCGCCGCTTCGCGGCCGATCAGTCCGAACAGGGTCGCTGCAAGCGTCGCGCTGACCTGCGTCAGGTACACGCTCTGCAACCCGTTGCCTTCGGGAGTGAGGGGCGCGTACTTGCTGGCCAGGTCCGGGCG
>CAUJHX010000049.1 GCA_963204795.1 Pseudomonadota bacterium
CGCCTACGATTTCGGCGTCAAGCGCAACATCCTGCGCATGCTCGCCGATCACGGTTGTCGCATGACCGTTGTGCCGGCGCAGACGAGTGCGGAGGAGGCGCTCGCGCTTTCACCCGACGGCATCTTCCTCTCGAACGGCCCCGGCGATCCCGAGCCTTGCGACTATGCGATCGAGGCGGTGCGCGGTTTTCTCGCGACCGACCTGCCGATTTTCGGCATCTGCCTCGGGCACCAGATTCTCGGCCTCGCGTGCGGCGCCAGTACGCTCAAGATGAAATTCGGGCACCGTGGCGCCAACCACCCGGTGCAGGAGCTCGCTACGGGCCGCGTGATGATCACGAGCCAGAATCACGGTTTTGCAGTGGATGAAGCGACGCTGCCACCGAATGTGCGCGCGACGCACCGCTCGCTGTTCGATGGCTCGCTGCAGGGGCTGGCGTGGACCGACAGGCCGGTGTTCGGCTTCCAGGGCCACCCCGAGGCGAGTCCGGGGCCGCACGACATGCGCCCGCTCTTCCAGCAGTTCACCCAGTCGATGGTGCGCCGCCTGCAAAGCCAGTTGCGCCAGCAGAGGGCCTCCTGAGATGCCCCGGCGCACGGACATCCAGAGCATCCTGATCATCGGCGCGGGTCCCATCGTGATCGGGCAGGCCTGCGAGTTCGATTACTCGGGCGCCCAGGCGTGCAAGGCGCTGCGCGAGGAGGGCTACCGCGTCATCCTCGTGAACTCGAACCCGGCAACGATCATGACCGACCCGGAGATGGCCGATGCCATCTACATCGAGCCGGTCAACTGGCGCACCGTCGCGCGGATCATCGAAAAGGAGCGCCCCGACGCGCTGCTGCCGACCATGGGCGGGCAGACCGCGCTCAATACCGCGCTCGATCTCGACCGCGAGGGCGTGCTCGCGAAATTCGGCGTCGAGCTGATCGCGGCGTCACGCGAGGCCATCGACATGGCCGAGGACCGCGAGCGGTTCAGGAATGCGATGCGCGAGATCGGCCTCGAATCGCCGCGCTCGCACATCGCCAAGAGCCTCGAAGAAGCGCTCGCGGTGGTCGCCGAAGTGGGCTATCCGTGCGTGATCCGCCCCTCTTTCACGCTGGGCGGATCGGGCGGCGGCATTGCCTACAACCGCGAGGAGCTCGAAACGATCGTGGCACGCGGCCTCGAAGCCTCGCCGACGAGCGAGGTGCTGATCGAGGAGTCCGTCATCGGCTGGAAAGAGTTCGAGATGGAGGTGGTGCGGGACCGCAAGGACAACTGCATCATCGTCTGCTCGATCGAGAACTTCGACCCGATGGGCGTGCACACGGGCGATTCGATCACGGTGGCGCCAGCGCAGACGCTCACCGACAAGGAATACCAGCGCATGCGCAACGCTTCGATCGCGGTGCTGCGCAAGATTGGCGTCGATACCGGCGGCTCGAACGTGCAGTTCTCGGTGAACCCGGCTGACGGTCGCATGCTGATCATCGAGATGAACCCGCGCGTGTCGCGCTCATCGGCGCTCGCTTCGAAGGCGACGGGCTTCCCGATCGCGAAGATCGCCGCGAAGCTCGCTGTCGGTTACACGCTCGATGAGCTCAAGAACGACATCACGGGTGGGGCGACGCCGGCGTCGTTCGAGCCCTCGATCGACTACGTGGTGACCAAGATCCCGCGCTTCACCTTCGAGAAGTTCCCCGACGCGAACACGCGCCTGACGACCCAGATGAAGTCGGTCGGCGAAGTCATGGCGATCGGCCGCACGCTGCAGGAGTCGCTGCAAAAGGCGCTGCGCGGCCTCGAGACGGGGCTCGACGGCTTCGTGCCACAGCTCGCGCTGCCGCTGAGCGAAGAGGCCGCGACCCAGCTTGCCTACGAGCTGCGCTCGCCGGGACCCTCGCGCCTCCTGTACGTCGCAGACGCATTCCGCGCCGGGTGGCCGCTCGAGCGCATCCAGGAGCTCTCGTACATCGACCGCTGGTTCCTTGCGCAGATCGAGGACCTCGTGCGCGAAGAGGCGCAGATTCGCGAAGGCGGTTTCTACGCGCTTTCCGCAGAGCGTCTGCGCGACGTGAAGCGCAAGGGCTTCTCCGACAGCCGTCTCGCCGTCCTCACGGGTGCAAGCGAAAAGGCCGTGCGCGGACGTCGCCGGGATTTCGGCGTGGTGCCGGTCTACAAGCGCGTCGATACCTGCGCCGCGGAATTCGCCACCTCCACCGCCTACCTGTACTCGACCTACGAGGAGGAATGCGAGGCGGAGCCGACGACGCGCAGGAAGATCATGATTCTCGGTGGTGGTCCCAACCGCATCGGCCAGGGCATCGAGTTCGACTACTGCTGCGTGCACGCTGCGCTCGCGCTGCGCGAGGATGGCTTCGAGACCATCATGGTCAACTGCAATCCGGAGACCGTCTCGACCGACTACGACACATCCGACCGCCTCTACTTCGAGCCGCTCACGCTCGAGGACGTGCTGGAAGTGATCGCGAAGGAGAAGCCGGAAGGCGTGATCGTGCAGTATGGCGGCCAGACGCCGCTCAAGCTGTCGCGTGCGCTCGAGGAAGCAGGCGCGCCGATCATCGGTACTTCGCCCGATGCGATCGACGTCGCCGAAGACCGCGAGCGCTTCCAGCAGCTCGTGAAGCAGCTTGGTCTCAAGCAGCCGGCAAATGCCACGGCGCGCGCCGAGGAGCAGGCCGTGCAACTCGCGCGCGAAGTCGGCTTTCCGCTCGTTGTGCGTCCCTCCTATGTACTCGGTGGTCGCGCGATGGAGATTGTCTTCAACGAGGCCGACCTGCGCGCCTACATGACCGACGCCGTGAAGGTGTCGAACGACAGTCCGGTGCTGCTCGACCGCTTCCTCGACGTGGCGACCGAGGTCGATGTCGATGCGGTCTGCGACGGCACGCACGTGATGATCGGCGGCATCATGGAGCACGTGGAGCAGGCCGGCGTGCACTCCGGGGACTCGGGCTGCTGCCTGCCGCCGAACAGCCTGTCGCCCGAAGTGCAGCAGGAGCTGCGCGCGCAGACGCAGAAACTCGCGCTCGCGCTCAATGTCGTCGGTCTGATGAACATCCAGTTCGCCATCCAGAACGGGATCGTCTACGTGCTCGAAGTGAACCCGCGCGCATCCCGGACCGCGCCGTTCGTGTCGAAGGCGACGGGCGTACCGCTAGCGAAAGTTGGCGCGCGCGTGATGACTGGCCGCAGGCTCGCCGATCTTGGTGTCGCCGAAGTGCAGCCCGCGACCTATTTCTCGGTCAAGGAAGCCGTGTTCCCGTTCGCGAAATTTCCCGAGTCCGATCCGATCCTCGGCCCCGAAATGAAGTCGACGGGCGAGGTGATGGGCACGGGACGCACCTTTGGCGAGGCTTACGCGAAAGCCCAGGCGGGCTCGGGCGTCACGCTGCCGCGCAGTGGCCTGTGCCTGATCTCGGTGCGCGAGCGTGACAAGCCCCGCGCCGTCGACCTGGCGCGCAGACTCCTGGCGCGCGGCTTCGAGATCGTTGCCACCTCGGGTACCGCGAAGACCCTCGAAGAAGCGGGTGTCAGCTGCCGGCGCGCGAACAAGGTGCGCGAGGGCCGGCCGCACATCGTCGACATGATCAAGAACGACGAAATCGTGCTGATCGTCAATACGACCGAAGGCAAACAGGCGATCCGGGAGTCGAACGAGATCCGCCGCGAGGCGGTGCATCGCCGCGTGACCTACTACACGACCCTGAACGGCGCGATGGCGACCTGCGAGGCGCTCGATCATGTCGACGAAGTCGAGGTTCACAGCCTGCAGGAACTGCACCAGGAGGCGCACGCATGAAACGCACACCGATGACGCTCCGCGGCGCCAGTCAGCTGCGCGAGGAGTTGAAGCGGCTCAAGTCCGAGGATCGTCCGCGCGTGATCAAGGCGATCGCCGAAGCCCGCAGTCATGGTGACCTGTCCGAGAACGCCGAGTATCACGCCGCGCGCGAGCAGCAGGGCTTCATCGAGGGTCGCATCAGCGAGATCGAGTCGAAGCTCGCCGCGTGCGAGATCATCGATCCGGCGACCATCGCTGATCAGAGCCGCGTGGTGTTCGGCGCCACGGTCGAGCTCGAGGCGGAAGAGGACGGCAAGCGCGTGACCTATGCGATCGTCGGCGAGGATGAGGCCGACATCCGTGCAGGGCGCATATCGATCACTTCGCCGATTGCCAGGGCACTCGTCGGCAAGTCAGAAGGGGACGTGGCGGTGGTCACGGCGCCCGGCGGCAATCGCTCGTTCGAGATCGTCGCGATCCGCTACGTCTGATCGAGGGGGGCGCACGCATCCGGGATCACGATCTTCGGGTTGCCGGGACGTGGCAGGTAAAGCACCGCGACATGGCCAATGCGCGTGACGAGCGCACTCTGCGTGGCCGTGGCGAGTTGCTCGAACATCGCGTCGCGATCCGCGCGCCCGGCACCGCGTACCTTCACCTTGATCAGTTCATGATCGTGCAGCGCGCGGGCGGTTTCCGCGACCACGCCGCCGGTGACGCCACTGCCGCCGACCAGAATGACGGGATTCAGGGGATGCGCGAGGCCCCGCAGGTGCTTGCGCTGCTTTTCGGTCAGTTCCATCGGGCAATTGTAGGACAGGAGGCGCCTGGCGCATCGGTCCGGGCCTTGAAACCGGGCGTAATCGCCCCCATGGTCGTCTGGCGAGAGGCTACCGGATGGTGTAGCGTGGAAGCCTTGATATGAGGTCAACTCCTTGAACGATCTGACGAAAAACATCCTGCTCTGGTCCGTGATCGTGGTGGTGCTGCTGGCGGTCTTCAGCCGCTACATGCCGCAGGTCGGCGAGCCCCAGACGATCCGCTATTCCACGTTCCTGAACGAGATGAAAAGCGGCCAGCTCGACTCGGTGGTGATCCAGGGCGACACCATCCTCGGCGTGCGCAAGGACAAGTCGCAGTTCAAGGCAGTCAACCCCGAGACCGACTATTCAGCTCTCATCGGCGCGCTCGACAAGGCGGGCGTCGGCATCGAAGGCCGCGCGCCGCGCCAGCCCAATTTCTTTGCGCAGCTGCTGCTGCAGCTCGCGCCCGCGCTCCTCCTGATCCTCGTGTTCGTCTACATGCTGCGCCAGATGCAGGGTTCCGCCGGCGGGCGGGGCGCCATGTCCTTCGGCAAGAGCCGC
Organism: Pseudomonadota bacterium; assembly: GCA_963204795.1. Lineage (GTDB taxonomy): Bacteria > Pseudomonadota > Gammaproteobacteria > Steroidobacterales > Steroidobacteraceae > CADEFQ01. Next base: position 5,156 of record CAUJHX010000049.1, read on the forward strand.
GCGCGTCTCCTCGGCGAGGACCAGGTGAATGTCACCTTCGCCGATGTCGCCGGCGTCGAGGAAGCCAAGCAGGAAGTCAGCGAGATCGTCGACTTCCTCAAGGACCCGGGCAAGTTCCAGAAGCTCGGTGGCAAGATCCCGAAGGGCGTGCTGATGGTCGGCAGCCCGGGCACCGGCAAGACGCTGCTCGCGCGTGCGATCGCGGGCGAGGCGAAGGTGCCGTTCTTCACGATCTCGGGCTCCGATTTCGTCGAGATGTTCGTCGGTGTCGGCGCCTCGCGTGTGCGCGACATGTTCGAGCAGGCGAAGAAGCACGCACCCTGCATCATTTTCATCGATGAGATCGACGCCGTCGGCCGCCAACGTGGCGCGGGCCTCGGCGGCGGCCACGACGAGCGCGAGCAGACCCTGAACCAGTTGCTCGTCGAAATGGACGGCTTCGAGGGCAACGAGGGCATCATCGTCATCGCGGCGACCAATCGCCCCGATGTGCTCGACCCCGCGCTGCTGCGCCCGGGCCGCTTCGACCGCCAGGTTGTCGTGCCGCTGCCTGACGTACGCGGCCGCGAGCAGATCCTGCGCGTGCACATGCGCAAAGTGCCGCTCGGCGACGATGTGAAGCCTGCGCTGATTGCGCGCGGCACACCGGGTTTCTCCGGCGCTGATCTCGCGAACCTCGTGAACGAGGCGGCGCTCTTCGCCGCGCGCTCGAACAAGCGCACCGTCACGATGGACGAGCTCGAGCGCGCCAAGGACAAGATCATGATGGGCGCGGAGCGCCGCTCCATGGTCATGAGCGAGAAGGAGAAGCGCAACACCGCGTATCACGAAGCCGGTCACGCCGTCGTCGGCGTGAACCTCCCGGAGCACGACCCGGTGTACAAAGTCACGATCATCCCGCGCGGCCGTGCGCTCGGCGTCACGTTCTTCCTGCCGGAGGAGGACCGCTACAGCTACAGCAAGCAAAGGCTCGAGTCGCAGATCGCGAGCCTCTTCGGCGGGCGCATTGCCGAGGAACTGGCGTTCGGTCCCGAGGCGGTGACGACGGGTGCTTCGAACGACATCGAGCGCGCGACCGCGCTCGCGCGCAACATGGTCACGAAGTGGGGTCTCTCCGACCGTCTCGGCCCACTCACGTACGCGGAGGATCAGGGGGAGGTGTTCCTCGGCCGCTCGGTCACGCAGCACAAGCAGGTATCCGACGAAACCGCGCACGTGATCGACGTCGAAGTGCGCCGTGTGATCGACGCCGCGTACCAGAAGGCGAAGGGCATCCTTGTCGAGAATCGCGCCAAGCTCGACGCGCTCGCCGCGGCGCTGATGAAATACGAGACGATCGACGAAGAGCAGCTGAAGGACATCATGGCGGGCCGCGAGCCGAAACCGCCTGCCGATTGGGATGATACGCCCCCGGTCAGCAAGCCGCCGGCAAGCCCGGCGGCGCCGGGTCCGGCCAGTGGGACGCTCGCTCCCTCATCCTGACGCGCTCCCTCGCCGGTGAGGCTCGTCTGCGGGTCGCGCATTCTTGAACTCTCGGCCCCCGTCGTGATGGGGGTCGTCAATGTCACGCCGGATTCGTTTTCCGATGGCGGGGCGTTCCTTGATCCCCGCGCGGCCATCGCGCGCGTGGAGCGCGTGGTCGACGAGGGTGCTGCCATCGTTGATATCGGTGGCGAGTCCACGCGACCAGGTGCAACGCCCGTGCCGGTATCCGAAGAGTTGCGGCGGGTGATGCCCGTAATCGAGCGGGCCCTGCAACTGCCCGCCATCGTGTCGATCGACACGAGCCGCCCCGAGGTGATCCGCACCGCCCTCGCTGCCGGCGTGCATATGGTGAATGATGTACGCGCGCTGACCTTTCCCGGCGCGCTCGAGGCAGCCGCCGGCTCGACGGCTGCCGTTTGTGTGATGCACATGCAGGGCGGGCCTGCCGACATGCAGGACAATCCGCGCTACGACGACGTGGTGCGCGAGGTGGCGGCGTTCCTGGCTGCAAGGGTTCTCGCCTGCGAGCGCGCTGGCATCGCGCGCGAGCGGATCGCGATCGACCCCGGGATCGGCTTCGGCAAGACCGTGGCGCACAATCTCGAATTGCTGCGCAACCTCGACGCGCTGGCGGCCACCGGACTACCGGTGCTTGCGGGATTGTCACGCAAGCGGATGATCGGGGAGCTGACGGGCCGGCCGGTCGACAGGCGTCTGGCAGGGAGCGTCGCGCTTGCGACGATTGCGGCGCTCCGTGGGGCGAGTATCGTCCGCGCGCACGATGTCGCGGAAACGGTCGATGCGCTGCGTGTCGTGGCGGCGCTGTGCAAGAGGGGGGAGCAGTGAGCAGGCAGTATTTCGGGACGGATGGCGTACGCGGGCGCGTCGGCGAGGCGCCGATGACTGTGGACTTCGCGCTTGCGCTTGCGAGCGCGGCGGCGCGGGTACTCGCGCCACGCGGTGGCAGCGTGCTCATTGGCAAGGATACGCGCCTCTCGGGCTACATGTTCGAGGCGGCGCTCGAGGCGGGCTTCGTTGCGGCCGGCGTCGACGTGAAGCTGATCGGGCCGCTGCCGACGCCGGGCATCGCCTACATGACGCGCTATTTCGGCTGCGACTTCGGTGTCGTGATCAGCGCGTCGCATAATCTGTACGAGGACAACGGCATCAAGTTCTTCGACGGCAATGGCGGCAAGCTGTCGGATGAGCTCGAGCATGTGATCGAGAGCGAAATCGGCAATGGCACGGTGACACGCGGCTCGCGCGAGCTCGGTCGTGCGGTGCGCGTCGACAAGCAGCGTACGGAGTACCAGCGCTTCTGCGCATCGACGCTTGCGGCGGGTGCGAGTCTCGAGGGGCTCAAGATCGTTCTCGACTGCGCGAACGGCGCGGCCTACAAAGTGGGGCCGCGCCTGTTCGCCGATCTTGGCGCCGAGCTGATACCGGTCGGCTGCTCGCCGAACGGGCGCAACATCAACGATGGCTGCGGCTCGACCGCGCCGCAATTGCTGCAACTCACCGTGCCTGGCGTGCGCGCGGACGTGGGTATCGCGCTCGACGGTGACGGCGACCGGCTCGTGATGATCGACCACCTCGGCCGCATCATCGACGGTGACCAGCTCATCTATATCATCGCACGCGCCCGCAAGGAGGCCGGCGAGCTCACCGGGCCCGTGGTCGGCACGCTGATGAGCAATCTCGGCCTCGAAGTCGCGCTCCATGACTGCGGCATCGAATTCCGGCGCGCCCGGGTCGGTGATCGCTATGTGCTCGCCCTGCTGAAGGAGACCGGCGGCAACATCGGCGGGGAGACTTCGGGCCATATCCTGTGCCTCGATCGCACGACGACGGGCGATGCGCTCGTCGCGGCGCTGCAGGTCATCGGCGTGATGCGGCAGACCGGGCGCAGTCTCGCGGAGCTCGCGGCCGGCATGGCGCGCTTCCCGCAGGTGCTGCTCAATGTGCGCGTGGCGCAACGCTTCGACCCTGGTACCGTGCCCGCAGTCAGCGCCGCGGTGGCGAAAGTCGAGCAGAGTCTCGGCCGGGAAGGGCGTGTCGTGCTGCGGCCATCGGGGACTGAGCCCGTGATCCGGGTGATGGTCGAGGGGCGGGACGAAGCCGTCACGCGCAGTTGCGCGGAAGAAATTGCCGCGGCCGTGAGTGCCGCTGCAGCCTGAGCGCGCTATTCTCAACGCTCCACGCCGGTGCTGCCGCCCGGGAAAGGTGCTGACATGCGTTCCATTGCCTTCGGTCTCGTGCTGGCTTGCGCCTCGCTGACGGCGCAGGCCGATATTCCCCGCACGCCCGCGCCCGCCGGCGCTGAGCTCTATTTCGAGTCTCCCGCCGACGGCGCCACGATCAAGGGTCCTGTGACCGTGCGCTTCGGTCTGAAAGGCATGGGGGTTGCTCCTGCCGGCATCAGGTTCGACAACACGGGTCACCATCACCTGCTCATCGATACCGATGTGCCGGCCGATCTCGCCCAGCCACTGCCCGCGACGGAGCATGTGGTGCATTTCGGCAAAGGCCAGACCGAGACGACGATCACGCTGCCCCCCGGCAAGCACACACTGCAACTCGTGCTCGGCGATGCGCTGCACATCCCGCACGAACCGCCGGTCATCTCGAAAAAGATCGCGATTACCGTCAAACCCTGAAGTCCGGCGGCGCCGGTGGCCGTCGTGTTGGCGGCCGTCGTTGCGCCCGGGCGGGAGCGCCGCTATCATCGCGCGCCTTTTGTGAGCCGCAGATGAGCCGCAGACCACTCGTAGCCGGAAACTGGAAGATGCACGGTTCGCGTTCGGAGAACGCGGGCCTCGTCGAGGCGATCGTCTCGAGCCCCGGACTCGACAGCGCCGACTGCACGGTTTGCCCGCCGTTCGTGTATCTCGCAGATGTCGCCCGCCTGTTGCGCGATTCGGCGGTGACGCTCGGTGCGCAGGATGTCTGCGCGGAGGCGCAGGGCGCTTACACGGGCGAAGTCTCGGCGGCCATGTTGCGCGACGTCGGCTGCACGATGGCGATCGTCGGGCATTCCGAGCGGCGTGCCCTCTTCGGCGAGAGCGATCAGCTCGTCGCGCGCAAGTTCGCCGCTGCGCAGGCGCAGGGTCTGGTGCCGATTCTCTGCGTCGGCGAGTCACTCGCGGAGCGCGAGGCCGGGGAGACACCTGCCATCGTGGCGCGACAGCTCGATGCGGTCCTCGAACTGGTGGGAGCCGCCGCCCTCGGCACGGCGGTGCTGGCCTACGAGCCGGTCTGGGCGATTGGCACCGGTCGCAATGCGACTCCCGGGCAGGCCCAGGAAGTGCATGCGTTCATCCGCGGGCGGATTGCCGCCCGCGATGCTAAAATCGCAGCGCAGGTCCGGATCCTCTACGGCGGCAGTGTCAAGGCCGGAAATGCTGCAGAGCTGTTCGCGCAGCCCGATGTCGACGGCGGATTGATCGGCGGCGCGTCGCTCAAGGCCGAGGAGTTCCTCGCGATCGTCGCGGCCGCGGGCCAGGCCGCATAACCGAAGGTTCACGAGCGTGCTTCGTACAGTATTGATGTTTGTCCAGGTGTTCAGCTCGGTCGCGATCATCGCACTCGTGCTGATTCAGCGTGGCAAGGGCGCCGATGCAGGCGCAGGCTTCGGCGCGGGCGCGTCCGGCACGGTGTTCGGTGCGCGCGGCGCGCGCACCGGCCTGTCGCGTGCGACCGCAGTGTTCGCGGCCGTGTTCATGCTGAACAGTCTCGCGCTTGTGTATCTCGGCACGCAGGGCGCGGCGCCGCCGCGCTCGATTCTCGATGAGGTCGAATCGCATACGGTGCCAGCCGTGCCGTTGTCCGATACGGCGCCGGTTCCGCAGGCACCTGCGCCGGCGCAGCAATAGGTATTTTTGCCGACGTGGTGGAATTGGTAGACACACTAGCTTGAGGGGCTAGCGCCGCAAGGTGTGGGAGTTCGAATCTCCCCGTCGGCACCACCTTTGATACAATGCGCGCCGTTTTTCCGCTCCGGCGCATCATGCTCAGCAATTACCTCCCGATCCTTCTCTACCTTGGCATTGCAGCCGGCATCGGGGTTGTGCTGCTCGTCATCGGTGTCCTGATCGGCCGCTTTTTCACGCAGGCTCCGGATGACGCCGAAAAGCTCTCCGCGTACGAGTGCGGCTTCGAGGCGTTCGAGGACAGCCGCCGCAAGTTCGACGTCCGCTACTATCTCGTCGCCATCCTCTTCATCGTGTTCGATCTCGAGATCGCCTTTCTCTTTCCGGGGGCCGTGGCGCTCGACGCCATCGGCACGGCCGGTCTGGTCGCGATGGGCATCTTCCTCGCGATCCTCGTGGTCGGCTTCATCTATGAATGGAAGAAGGGGGCACTCGAGTGGGACTAGACCGTGACGCCGCCCTCGCTGTCGAGGAGTATTCGCAGCGCGGCTTCCTGACGACCACGGTCGACAACGTGGTCAGCTGGGCGCGCACCGGGTCGCTCTGGCCGATGACCTTCGGTCTCGCCTGCTGCGCCGTCGAGATGATGCACACCGCCGCTTCGCGCTATGACCTCGACCGTTTCGGTATCGTGTTCCGGCCAAGTCCGCGCCAGTCCGATGTGATGATCGTGGCGGGCACCCTCGTCAACAAGATGGCACCGGCACTGCGCAAAGTGTACGACCAGATGGCGGAGCCACGCTGGGTGATCTCGATGGGGTCCTGCGCGAATGGTGGCGGCTACTATCACTACTCGTATTCGGTGGTGCGCGGTTGCGACCGCATCGTGCCGGTCGATGTCTATGTGCCCGGCTGCCCGCCGACGGCGGAGGCCCTGCTGTACGGCATCCTGCAGTTGCAGAAGAAGATTGCGCGCAGCAGTATCGCGCGCCCCGCCGTGATCGCCCGCTGAAAGGTTCTTCGTTGTCCGAGCGTATCGAAGCACTGGCCCGGAACGTCGACGCGCACCTCGCAGGGCGCGCGCGCAGGCTGCCGTCGCTGGCAGACGAGCTGGCGCTCGAAGCCTTGCCGGCCGACGTCCTGGCAGTCTGCCGCGAGTTGCGTGATGCGCCGGGGCTCGAGTTCGATACGCTGATCGATGTTTGCGGCGTCGACTATCTCGACTATGGGCGCGACCAGTGGGGCACCTGGACCACCACGCGCACCGGTTTCAGTCGCGGCGTCGATCGCAGCGCGCCGCATGGCGCGGCGGGGCCCGGACGCTTTGCGGTCGTCTACCATCTGCTGTCGGTCGCGCTCAACCAGCGCGTGCGACTGAAGGTGCGTTGCGAGGTCGCGGACGACCCGATGGTCGACTCGGTGACCGGCATCTGGGCGGCTGCCGACTGGTTCGAGCGCGAGGTGTTCGACCTCTTCGGAATCTACTTCAACGGGCACCCGGATCTGCGCCGCATCCTGACCGACTACGGATTCATCGGCCACCCGTTTCGCAAGGATTTCCCGCTCATCGGCAATGTCGAGGTGCGCTACGACGCGCAGCAGCAGCGCGTCGTCTATGAGCCTGTTTCGATCGAGGCGCGTACGCTGGTGCCACGCGTGATTCGCACGGATCGTTACGATGGCTGAAATCCGCAACTTCACGATGAACTTCGGACCGCAGCACCCGGCAGCCCACGGCGTGCTGCGTCTGGTGCTCGAAATGGACGGCGAGGTGATCACCAAGGCGGACCCGCACGTCGGCCTGCTGCACCGGGGCACCGAGAAGCTCGCGGAGTCAAAGCCGTTCAACCAGTCGATCGGCTACATGGATCGCCTCGACTACGTTTCGATGATGTGCAATGAGCACGCCTACGTGATGGCGATCGAGCGGCTGCTCGGTGTCACGATCCCCGAGCGGGCGCAGTACATCCGCGTGATGCTCGATGAGGTCACGCGCATCCTGAATCATCTGATGTGGCTCGGCACCCACGGCATGGACATCGGTGCGATGACCGTGTTCCTGCTGTGCTTCAAGGAGCGCGAGGACCTCATGGACTGCTACGAGGCAGTCTCGGGCACGCGCATGCACGCCACTTATTACCGTCCGGGTGGCGTCTATCGCGATCTGCCGACCGAGATGCCGAAATACCAGGCGTCGAAATGGCGTTCGCAGAAGGATGCCGACCGCCTGAACGAGGCGCGCGCGGGCTCGTTGCTGGATTTCCTGGCCGACTTCACGCGGCGCTTCCCGAAGGCGATCGACGAGTTCGAGACCCTGCTGACCGACAACCGCATCTGGAAACAGCGCACCGTCAACATCGGCGTCGTCTCGCCGGAGCGGGCGAAGCAGCTGGGTTTCACGGGGCCGATGCTGCGCGGTTCGGGCATCGCGTGGGACCTG